>OY781976.1:677500-1016250 GCA_963677465.1 uncultured Desulforhopalus sp.
CTGGTTTGTCAATCCCGATCATGCTCCTTTATTTGTCGCTCTCGAAAAAGGGTATTTTGCCGATCATGGCTTAGATGTGGAATTTATCGCCCCCTCCAATCCAAATGATCCGCCCAAGCTGGTGGCTGCAGGAAAAGCCGATATCGCCGTCTCCTACCAGCACCAACATCAGATGCAAATTGATCAGGGACTGCCCTTGGTAAGGATAGCAACTTTAATTGCCACCCCTCTCAATTCACTGGTGGTTCTGGCCGATGGCCCGATCAAGTCGCTGGCCGATCTTAAAGGCAAAACCATCGGCTATTCCGTCGGCGGTTTTGAGACTATCTTGCTCAAGGTGATGCTCGAAAAAGCCGGACTTGGCCTTGCCGATGTCAAACTTGTCAATGTCAATTTTTCCTTGTCACCTTCGCTTTTCACTGGACAGGTTGATGGGGTGATCGGCGCTTTTAGAAATTTTGAATTGAACCAGATGGAGATCGAGAAGCGTCCTGGCCGTGCTTTCTATGTCGAAGAAAATGGTGTCCCTGCCTATGACGAGCTGATTTTGATAGCCAATAGGGCTGAAATCAACGAACCCAAATTACGTCGCTTTGTCGATGCCCTGGAAGAGGGCGTGCAGTATCTGGTCAACCACCCGGATGAAAGCTGGGAACTGTTCATCAAAGGCAAACGGAAAAATCTTGATGACGAATTAAATAGACGGGCCTGGAAAGACACCTTGCCGCGTTTTGCCCTCCGCCCCGGCGCCTTGGATCAGCAACGATATCGCCGGTTCGCGAAGTTCCTGCAGGAGCAGGGTACAGTAAAAAATGTCCCGCCACTTGAATCGTGGGCCGTGGAACTTCCTTAGATGTAGTGAGATCGCATGAAGGATTTAAAGTATTTGACAGGTTATCCGGACAATTTAATCTGTCAGGTGAAGCGACTCATCGCTGATCAACAATTGGGCGGGATACTTTTGAAGAGATATCCTGTCGCCCATGAGATTAAGACCGATAAGCTGCTCTACGATTTCACCAGTGAGATAAAAAAGCAGTTTCTGCGCAAGTCTCAGCCCTTGACCAAGGTGGTTTACGATGGCAAGATTAATGTGGTCCATCAAGCCCTGGGCCTGCACAGCTTTATTTCCAGGGTGCAGGGGAATAAGCTGAAGTCGAAAAATGAGATCCGCATCGGCGTCGTTTTTAAGACTGTACCCCTGGAATATCTGCGGATGATTGTTGTTCATGAACTGGCGCATCTGAAAGAAAAGCAACACAACAAAGCCTTTTACAGCCTCTGCGAGCATATGGAACCGGCCTATGGCCAGTTGGAATTCGACGTACGTCTTTACCTGACCCATCTTGAACTCTTCGGGTCGCTTTACTAACGAAAGGAATGTCATGACCGAAAAAGTAATGTGCAAAAAACATGGGGAAGTGTCCTTCTGGGTCGTCTGTAAGCATGTTGGCGATGGCAGCGCCAATACCATCCTCTTTAGTGAGGATCAGGACGCACTCTGTTTTGCCTGTACCGGGGAGTTGCACAACCTGACAGAGCAGGATGTGGTGGGGATGTGCGAAGAATGCCTTAAGGATTTCACGGCCAAATTGATGATAGATGCACAAACCTTTGCCAATCTTCAGGACCGGATTAAAGGCATTGAGCACCTTAAGGGCAGGAAGGCTTAGCTATAATCTGTCTTCGCAGGAGCCACCAGGCAATACCGCCATAGATAGCGGCACAGATCCAAAGCTGTTTCCAGAGCGGCAGGATATCTGAAAACTCAGCTCCCATTTGGTTCAGGTGGATAAACGCATTGATAGCTGGAATGGCCGGTATGCATTGGATGAGGGTGGTCAGTTGATCAGGAATTGCTGAAACCGGCCAGATAAAACCCGAAGAGAAAATGAGTGGTATCGAGCTGAGAAGGACCAGCAAAGTTGCCAGTTCGCGTCGCGGAAGAATCGCACCCAGGCAAACGCCTAGCAGGGCGGTAGAGAGCAGGAAGGGCAGAATGAGTAAATTCAGTTCAGAAAAATTCGCCAGGTGCGGAACATTGTAAAAAGAAAAACTGAAACCGAAATAGTACATGCACAGCACCCAGTAGATGGTCACGAAAAGAGCAGTACGTACCGCCAATATTTTCCATGGTGCCGCCTCCAGCCAATATCCTTTTGCTTCCCGCGCCCGCTGTTCATTCTGGCCGCCGCCAAGGATTCCCACTCCCATGATCAAGGTTTGATGCAAAATGAGTATAAAAACCGCCGGGATAACATAATTGACATATCCCATAGTCTGATTAAATACTGGATAAATGTTGAGTTTTATCGCACTGTACTGTTCTGCTGCCAGGGCCAGTGCCTGGCCGGACATGACCATCCGGGAGATCTTTACCTCTGCGGCCAGGGTTTGACCGGCGCCTGCCAATCCCTCCAGCACTGTGCTGTAGACCAGGAAATAGCTGGCATCACCGGCAAAGGCGAGGGTTGGTCGTTTGCCGAGGAGAAGATCCCGGTGGAAATGTTCAGGGATAACCAAAATGCCGGCCATTTTCTGATCGATAAAAATCTTCTGTGCTTCTTCCAGGCTGTAGGCCCGGGCGCTCAGTTGCACCTGAGGAGTGGCATCGACCATCCTTTCCAGCCGCCGACTGAGCTGACTGCCGTCCAGATTGACAACAACTACTTTTTGGTTTCTCGGGATCTGCCTGGTATAGGGCAGCGGATAGAGAAATGAATAGAGCAGTACCCCGCCAAAGACAGTGAGCAGGATGGCCTGATTACTAAAAACAGCCTGCCATTCATGTTTGCAAATTTCCCACCAGCTCATTGTTGCACCCCGGCTTGACTATGTGGTGCAGCAATTTTTCTGGCACGGTAGAACACAAAGAAGAGTGGCAGAACGAAAAAGCCCAGATACTGCAGCTTCGAAAGAGCGGTGTGCAAAGGCAGCCCATAATTTACCTGGCCGATCTGGATCTCGATATAATGGCAAATCGGCAATAAATTGCGCCAGATTCTGGCCGGTAGGGTCATGTCGGTCACCGGAAAGGTTACTCCCATAAAGGCAAGGGCAGGTGCGGCGTAGGCCGCCGCAATACTGAGGCCCCTGGCCGCATCCTGGGTGACAAAGTAGAAGAGCGAAGCCGCGCTGATACTGGCACAAACCGTAACCAGCTGGGCAAAAAGCAATACCGTCCAGTTGCCGTGCATCGGCCAGCCGAGAAGGATATACATCAGCCAGAGAAAAAGCAGTCCATGCAGCCAAAAAAGGAGGATCAAAGGAAAAAATTTGGCAAGCAGGGCCCGTACCGGCAAAGCACCCAACCATTCTTTAAAGCCATCTCTGCGCTGTTCGGCAGCAAGGGAGAGAACGGTCACCGCCACCATGAGAATCTGCCAGACGGCAGGTAACATGGCCGAAACCAGAAACTGTGCATAGTTGCTGCTGATATTGAAAAGTGGGGTTATCTGGTTACCTATTGGCGTCGCAGCCGATAGTGCCATAGTGATAACCGGGGCACCGGTTGCCAGTTTTTGCGCGACTTCGATCTTGGTCGTAAAAGTCCCCTGAGCCTGCATGAGAGCCGAGTTAACACCTTTTCCTATGAGCAGGAATTGGCTGTTGACGAAAGCGGTGACCTGCGGCGGTCGACCGAGTATCGTCTCTTTTTCAAGCCTGTCCGGGATAATCACCAAGCCGTAGATTTTTCCACTACGAAGAACCGCGGCACCCTCGTCGATGCGGGGAAAATTGAAAGCTACTTCCAGGGAAGGGCTGGCATCGTAATGGCGGATAAGCTCTCTGGACAAGCGGCTGTTGTCCAGGTCAACCACGCCGATCGGAATGTCTCTGGCGATCCCTTTCGAAAAAATGGACCAGATGATAAAAAAGAGCAGGAGCGGAATCCAGCTGACCAGAGAGGCCAGCCAGGGGTCGCGGAACAGGACCCGCCACTCTCGGCTGACCATGGATGCAAAAGATGGGGCACTCATTTTTCTGCCAAGACGCTCATTCCAACCCTTAATCCTTCAATAGGCGTGATCGGGCGGGCTTCAATCTCAAAGGTTCGCATATCAAAGCCCTTGTCTCCATTCGTCGCCCGCCAGGTGGCAAAGTCACCCATAACGGCAACATGGTCCACCCGAAAGCGTTGATCGTTCAGGGCAAGAGCAGGAATTGAAGCGCTAAATTCGCTGCCTTTTTGAAATTCTGCCAAGCGGTCTTCACGGACATGAAAAACCACCCAGGCATCGTTCATGTCGATAATGGTGACGACGGGAAAACCCTGGGGGGCAAGTTCACCGCTTCTAAGGAGGATTTGCGACACCTCGCCGTCATGCCAGCTTTCAATACGGGTATCGTCGGCATAGACCTCTACTTCGGCCACAGCCCCTGCTGCCATTCGGGCCTTACCTTTCGCTGCCTCTATCGTTTCAGAGCGGGCACCCTCTTCGGCCATTGTGTACATCTGATAGGCGGCATTGGCGGCAAAGCGGGCAGCCTGGGCCTGCGTGTAGGCTTCATCACGTTTCTGTTCGGGGACGACTCCGGCCTTATAGAGATTGTCGATGCGCTGAAACGTTGTTTCTCGCAGTTTCGCGGCCGTTTGGGCCTGCAGCCATTGGTCTTTGCTTGCCTTGATCTGCTGCTTTCGTGCGCCGGTAATTGCCTCTTTAGCCAGGGCATCCGCCGCATCTCTGCCGGCCACAGCCTGGGCCAGTTTAGCGTCAATTTCCGGGCTGAGGATGGTAAAAATAAGTTGGCCTTTGTCGATGAGGTCACCTTTTCGGACAAGGACCTGATCTATTCGTCCCGGCACTTTTGAGCTGATGCTATACTGTTGTGCTTCGACCTGTCCCTGCAATCTGATCGGTTTTGGTTGGTATACGTACCAGAAGGTATAAGCGAGCCAGGCGACCCCGGCAGTGAGAATACTGATCACCAGAAAGGTTCTGAAAAAACGCATTAATGTACCTCTGTTCCTTGGGTATTATGATAAAGCAAAAAACTCTCTGGTTCGCCGCTGATGGCGTAGAGTTTTGCCAGGGTGATGACATAATTATAGGCCGCAACAGCACGCTGAGTTTTTATGCCAGCCAGAAACAACCGGGCATCGACGATATCAAGAGAGGTGGAAATTCCCTGGCTGAATGCCTTCTCCCGCAGGTCGATGGTTTCAGAGGCGAGCTTCAGGTTTGAACCAAGGCCGTTATACTCTTCCAGTGCCTGTTCCGCCTGTCGATAACTCTTTTCCACCAGAACAGAGAGGTCATTTCGGGCTTGCGCCTGCAAGGCGTTGATTCGCGTCACCATGCTTCTTGCCGCCGCCAGGTTGCCAGAGCGCCCTGATCTATCCAAAAGAGGGATGCTTACGCCAATTCCCACGACCCAGTCGGGAACAAGTTCGTTTGCCAGGTTGTCCTCTTCGTAGAGGTTGTAATCGCCGAAAATGGCAACAGTCGGCAGGTATTTTCCTTTTTCCACAGAGATAAGACCTGTGGCCTGTTCTTTTTTGGACTCAAGGATGCCGAGGCCCGGATAGTTGGCAAGGGTTTTGTCGATAAAGGAAGCCATGGGCGGCATTGTATCATTAATAAAAAGTGCGTCAGAAGGGATAACTGTCTGCGGATTTTTTAACATCTTGGTCAGTGCCAAGCGGGCAATTTGTAGGTCGCGGCCAGCTTTCCTGCGTTCGACTGTTGCGTTGACGTAGGAAACCTCCGCTTGCATTCTTTCAACCTTGGCTATCTGGCCCTGCTGTTCAAGAAGTATCGCGTGCTCGTAGTGCCTTTTTAACCCGGCTTCAACCTCAAGCCTGGTGTCCAGCACATTTGCCGTTAAGACAACCCCGAAGTAGTAGCGGGCCAGGTTTTCAAATTGCTCTTCGACCTTCATGCCCAACTGGTGGCTGGCTTCGGCCAGTTGGCCCCCGGCGATGACCTGGGCGGCATCAATTCGTCCTCCGGCATAGATAGGCCACTGGGCCCGGATGGAGCTGGTCAGATTGTCTCGCTCTACGATAGTTGAGGTCAGTCCGCTGTTTAATTCCGCCGGGGAAATACCATATTTCTGGGCCAGACCGCCAATAATAGCCTCGAGTTGACTGCCGGCCGGCATACTGTCAAAGACCTCCGATGGAGAAAGTGTCACCTCATCATCGAGATAGACATAACTCGCTGATATGCCCACTTCCGGTAGATACAAATCTTTTGCCGCGTCCCGTTTATGCTGGGCCTGTTCGACATTTGCCCTTGCTGCCAAAAGGGTGTCGTTTTCAGCTATGACCTGTTGCCATGCCTCGGCAAAACTGACTGTGGTTTCTGGCAGAGAACCAAAGGCTTGCATGCTGCTGCAACAGAGAAGGCTGGATATCGATATGGCGATACGTAGCTTTGAAAAAAATTTGTTCACAATTCCTACCGTGTCGTATGTATCTTGTTGAAAAGTAACCTATAAACGAGAAAAAGGCTGTAGGTTTGCCACTATAAAATGGAATAGTTCAAACGGCAAGAGCGGTTTTCAGTTTCCAGTCCGGCAGAGTATGGAGAGTATTGTTTTGATGTCTTGGCAGGGAGATCATGCAGCCTTCCTGAATATCTGAAAGGCTGCACTTTTTTTAATGGGACGGAGGAGATGTTATAGGGTTTCGCTCAGATATTCGGTGAATCGTTTCCATGACTTCTTATCTGCATCTTCGCGGTAGGATTTTGCGCCGAAGACGGTAAAGGCATGGGGCGCTCCGCTGTAAGTAATCATTTCATGCTCTACATTATTTTCTTCAAGTTCTTTGGCGAGAGCTGCAAACTGATCGAGGGTGATCGCTGTATCACCACTGCCGTGCAGAATAAGGAATTTGCCTTTTGCCGCAGAGTAATCCTGGCCTTCGGGGGTGGCAAGACCGCCATGAAAAGTGACAAAGCCTTTTAAGTCAGCTCCTGATCGTGCCAATTCAAGAACTGCGGCCCCGCCAAAACAATAGCCGACCACCACTGTATTGTCGGTATTGAGCCCTTGAGCCTTGGCTGTTTCCAACCCAGCGTTTAACAGCTTACGCATTTTCTGCCGGTCTTTATACAACTCCCCCGTATGTTGCTTCTTGTCTTCGACCTTTGTTGGTCGTACTCCAGCCCCGAAAAGGTCGACGGCAAAAACGCTGTAGCCGAGGTTGGCAAGCATCTGTGCCCGTTTAACTTCGTAGTCGGTGAGGCCATCCCAGTCATGAACAAGAAGAATGAGAGGGGCACCGGGTTTAGTGTTGATGAAATAGCCTTCATAGGGCTGACCGTCCACCGAATAGGTGATATTTTCCCCGGCGAAGGTGGTTGTGCTAAAGAGTGTCGCCAGCAGCAGTGAAAATAAATAACGCATAATAGACCTCCTTTTTAGTATCTTAGAAATTCATTCCTTGTTTTTTACCCCTCAAGGGGGCACTGAAAAGAGTATGAATGAATTTCGTGAATATACTTATCCCGGCTTATTTCCCGTTTACCGGGGTTAGGCTCGATAGTAGTAACAGAAGCTGGAGCCTGTTGGGTTAGGGTATTTTCTAAGAGATGAGATATACGGCAGCATCCATGGAAATGGTGCTACAGCATAGCTTAGTTTCCATCCTGAAACGGCCCTTTTATCCTAACTCTTCGTTGTTCTCAAAATTTAATCCTCGGAATACCGCATATATGCCTGCGGTCAAATTTTTCGAACGCCTCAATTTAAAATAAAAAGCCACGTTTCAGGATGGAAACTAGTTTACAAGAATAGGTATGTTGGTCAGGAAATCAATGTTCTCTGGAAATATCCCGGAGATGTCATACATTGTAGGATAATATTTGATAAACATACAATAAATTTAGGGTGATGCAACCATTTGGATAATTCGCCATGTGCCAGCAATAAATTTCAATTTGGCTAAACTGGTTTACTCTATAGGGTCGCTATTATGAAAAATCTCGTTATTTTACTGCGAAAAGTTGAGCATTTGGCCCATGAAGTCTATTTGCAGGTGGCTGAAGTGTATAATCAGGATGCTAATCTGAAGGAGTTTTTTGATGGTTTATCCGAAGATGAGGCCTGGCATTACCATGTGATGGGTAGTGCCGCAGAACATTTAGCGTCAATACCTGATATTACTCCGGCTATTTCCGTGGACAAACATACCAGAGATAAAGTTCTCAACTCTTTTGCGTATATAAGAAATGGTATTGAGCAAGGGACGCTTGACAGATATCAACTCATTGAAAAGGTCGTCGAGCTTGAGCTCTCTGAATGGAATGACATTTTTCTTTATGTTGTCAGTGTTATGAAAGAAATATCCAGTGAATTCATATATCCTATAGCAAGAATTCAAGCGCATATTAAAGAGATTGAGTACTTTCTGGAAAAGACAGAAGGTCTGCCGGAATCATTGCAGAAAATAAAAAAATTACCTCCCATTTGGGTTGAAAACATCTTGATTGTAGATGATGAACCGATGATCACTCAACTTATTCAAGCCCTTCTTAATCGCTCGGGAAATATAGATATCGCTGATAATGGCGAATCCGCCCTGAAAATGATGGAGGAAAAATATTATAAGCTCATCATCACTGACATTGATATGCCGGTAATGGATGGACTTACCTTTTACCGGCAAGCTGTTGGCAGATATCCAGCATCAAACAAAAGGTTTCTCTTTATGAGTGGAGCTATCACAGCCGAGAGAGAATTGTTTTTCAAAAAAAATTCTCTGAAGTATTTAGCCAAGCCCATGAAAATAATGACGTTAAGGGATGAAGCGGCAAAAATAATTCTTTCTCAACAACCGATGGCGTCGTAAAAGCTCTTCACCTGCTTCGTTATTGCGATTTGTTCTATCATTACGACGTACTTTGGTACGCCGAAATAATAGAAAAACCTTACGTCTCGCATCTGAAATTTTTTACTTAGCCATCTTGAATCAGGTCTTTTGACGAGTGTTTTTAAACTGAAAGTCACTCAAAATGGCTCTCGGCAAAGTTATTTTGCAAAGCGATTAATAATGATCCCATGTCTCTTGCCGAACTTTTCTATCCTGCCGGGATCAAAAGCTCCGGAACTGTAGCTTGTTCTAAATGAGGCGTTTTGCAGAAGTTGCAGGATAAAACTGAGATGACCGGAATAGCCGGTATCGTCCAGTTGCTGGATTTCTCTGACAATTATTTGGGCAAGTGCATAGGCTTGTTTGTGAACCAATGGCCCGTTCTGATCACACTTTCGCAAGGAATAGAGCTGCCTGCAACTGAAAGGCCTGTCGTCATAGACCAGACAGGCCCCTTGATCATCGAGAAAAGGGCATGGTGATTTTTTCCCTTTCAGCTTGGATTTCCTCTCTTTTTCCAGTTTTAGGTTTATGCTCTTTGTTTCGGATTCAGACATGGATTCCAGCCGCTCAAGCAAAATCAACCCTTCAAGAGTGACGATATCAATTCTGCCAACCACGGTGCAACAGAAAGAGCATCCTCGGCCGCAGCTTGCCTGCTCTTTAAATTGAGCGGACTCCGCTTCATAATTCTGATAAATAGTCTGAAGTTTTTCTGTCAGATTTTTTAAATCAAGTGACATGGCCTCGAATTGCCCTCCTGGAAAATGATAAAAAAACTGATTTAATTTTTCTTCCGTCGATGCTTTCGCTCCCGATAATCTGGTTCATCTTCTCCAGCTTCCACTTCGCCCAGCATCTGCAGATAAATTGTGTAGCGCGCCCTGTCGATTTCATTTTGATCGACAAGCTCTATAACCCGACAGTTCGGTTCTTCGCGATGCTTGCAATCCCTGAATCGGCATGAATCCATGCCTGCTTTTTCAAAGCCGGGAAAATAGCTTGAAAGTTGATGGGCCGAGATGTCAACCAGACCGAAATCATTGAAACCAGGGGAATCGATCAGTTCACCGCCGTCCTTGAGGAGGTGGAGTGTGGAAACAGTGGTGGTATTTTTGCCTCGTTTTTTGGTCTCGCTTATCTCGCCGGTTGTCAGGTGGATTTCCGGCAGGATACCATTGAGGATAGAACTTTTGCCGACACCTGTCGGGCCAACAAATACCCCTCTGTGTCCTTCGCTGAAAAAAGCTGTGAGGGCTTCAAGCCCATCCCCGGCTTCTGCGCTCATGGTAAATATCTTCACTGATTGCTGGTAAACCGACTGGATTTCTGCATGGTACCCGGCGAAGCAGGGGAGGTCGGATTTATTTATTATCAGCACGGGGCGAAGGTCGCTTGACCGGGCGGAGACGATTGCCCGGTCAATAAAACCGGGGGGCGGTAAGGGCTCACAGGAAACGACGATACACAGGATATCTAGATTGGCGCCAACTATGTGGAGCCCACCTCTGGCATCCCTTCTGGAGAGTTCTGAGCTGCGTTCGAGCCTGGTCAGAATTTCGTCATTTATCACAACATTGTCGCCGACGACATGGCCTGAGTTCCGTTTTACCCGGATCATGCTGCGACTATTATCTTCGGCGAACAGGACATCGACGGCCACACCGTAATGGGCGACGATTACCCCTTTCTTATTGGTTTCTGTTGTCTGTTCTTTTTCCAAGATTCTCCTTTGCCAATGCGTCTGTTTTTTCAAAAAGCTATTTGTCAGTGGCCAGTTTCAGGCCAATAAACAGTAAGATTGAGCCGGTACAGGTGTCGAAGACCCGATTGACTACTGGGCGCTGCAGCCATTTCTTTGCCTTGTTGACCATGGCGGCAAGAAGACATTGGTATACCATGGCGACAGTAAAGTGGATGCCAGCCACCATAAGTGACTGGAAGAGAGCGGGCTCGGTCGGGTTAATAAACTGGGGCAGAAAGGCCATGTAGAAAATCACTGTTTTGGGATTGAGTACATTGGACAGGAAGCCTTCCCTGATAGATCTCGAAAATCGAAATTCATCCTGTTTCGTTGAGACATCGCCAAAAAGAAAACTTTGACGACTGCGGGCAGCCCGTCGCCAGCTGCACAGTCCCAGCCATATCAGATAGGCGGCACCGGCAAACTTAAGAGCATTAAAGGCCCAGGCCGTATGCAATAAGATGAGCGAAATACCAAGTGCCGAAACCGTCGCGTGTACAAATAAGCCGCTACAGATCCCGAGCGAACTCACCGCACCATCCAGCCAGCCGCCACGGGCGCTGTTTCTTATGATGAGCATAGTATCCACTCCCGGCGTCAGCGTCAGGAGGGTAACCGCAATGAGGCAGGTCACAAAAGTCTGCGGATCCATGGTTACTCCGTTTGTTCGTTGATAGAATATTTAATCACGGTAGTATACAGTTTTTTGCTATATATAAATGAATATTTATAAAAGCTGTCTCTTTTTCGGAGCAGGCTGGATATATACTGCTTCACACAGCTCTGTGTGATGTCTATATTTGTAAGTTATCACTCATCAATTGAAAAGGAGAAATTATGTTACTAGATCTTTTACGTACCAGAAGAAGTGTCAGGCAGTTTCAGGATAAGCCGGTTGAAAAGGAAAAAATCGACATCGTAGTCGAATCAATGCTGCGTTCGCCATCTTCAAGAGGCATCAATCCCTGGGAATTTGTGGTTGTCCGCGAGCCTCAAATGCTCAAGGATCTCTCTGTCACTAAACCACATGGTGCCTCCTTTATTAAAAATGCCCCGCTGGCAATTGTGGTCTGCGGCGATTCTTCGAAAAGTGATGTCTGGGTTGAGGACTGTTCGATTGCCTCCCTTATTATCCATCTTACGGCAACCGACCTGGGACTCGGCAGTTGTTGGGTACAGGTTCGTCAGCGTGAACATGATGGAAAGACAACGTCGGATGAATATGTCAAAAAACTTTTGGGCCTGGGCGAGAATATCGCAGTTGAAGCTATTATTGCCATTGGTTATGCCAAAGAGGAGAAGCCCGGACACGCCGCGTCTTCCTTGCTCTATGACAAGGTGAGCTATGAAAAATATGGCCGAAAGGGCTGAGAAGTAAAGTGTATGGCATAAGAAGAAAGAAAGATATTCACTCGTCGGAAATAGAGAGAGGTGCTCCATGAGCTCGTATTACAAAGACCAGGATCCTGAAGAAACTCAGGATTGGATTGAATCCCTGAAAGGTGTGATTGAACAGGAAGGTGGTGAAAAAGCAGACTACCTCCTCTGTCGTCTGACCGACATTGCCACGGCTCTTGGGGTATCCACCTCTCCCGGGCTGTTGACACCCTATTCCAATACTCTCTTGCCGGAAGATGAAGATGGTATTCCCGGTGAGTCGTTGATTGCCAGAAACGTTGCCGCTTATGTCCGTTGGAACGCCATGGCGATGGTGGCAAGAGCCAATAAAGACGACAAGGGTTTGGGTGGGCATATCGCTACCTATACCTCAGTATCCGCCATGTATGAAGTGGGCTATAACTGGTTTTTTCGCGGACCGGATGCTGCCGATGGTGCAGATATGATCTATTTTCAAGGACATAGCTCTCCAGGAATTTACGCCCGTGCCTTTGTCGAAGGCAGGCTTGATGAAGAGCACTTGAAAAACTTTCGCCAGGAAGTAGGAGGCCACGGCCTCTCTTCGTACCCGCATCCCTGGCTGATGCCCGATTTCTGGCAGTTTCCCACCGTTTCCATGGGGCTCGGGCCCATGGCGGCAATCTACCAGGCCCGTTTCATGCGGTATATGGACAGTCGCAGTCTCAAGAAGGCAGGCGACAGAAAGGTCTGGGTTTTTATGGGCGATGGCGAGTCCGATGAGCCGGAGTCCCTCGGGGCATTGTCGCTTGCCGCCCGCGAAAATCTCGATAATCTTATCTTTGTGGTCAATTGCAATTTGCAGCGGCTTGACGGGCCGGTGCGGGGTAACGGCAAGATTATTCAGGAGCTGGAAGGCCGCTTTCGGGGTGCTGGCTGGCATGTTATAAAACTGATCTGGGGCACTGAATGGGATGTTATTTTACAGCGTGATACGGAAGGCTTGCTGATAAAAAAATTCGGCGCCATGGTGGATGGCGATTTTCAGACCATCCGGGCGCGGGGGCCTGAATATCTGCGGAAAATGGTGTTTGGTGACGACCCTCGTCTGATGGCCCTGGTGGAAGATATCAGCGACAGCGAACTCTGGCAGATGACCCGGGGTGGCCACGATCCCCGCAAGGTGTATGCCGCCTATTCCGCGGCCACCAAGATTAAAGGCAAACCCACCGTTATTTTGGTCAAGACCATAAAGGGCTTTGGTATGGGCCATTCCGGTGAATCGGTGATGGTGGCCCATAATGTCAAGAAGATGGACCTTGATTCCTTAAAAGCCTTTCGGGATAAATTTCATGTGCCGCTGGAAGATGATCAGTTGGTCGATCTCCCCTTTATTCGACCACCGGCAGGCAGTCCGGAAGATGAATTTATTAAAGAACGTCGGAAGGCGCTGGGTGGCCCGGTTCCTTATCGGGAGGTGGCCCACAACGCCCTTCCGGCTCCACCGCTTTCGGTCTTCAAAGCTCTGCTGAAGTCTTCAAAAGATCGGGAACTGTCGACGACCATGGCCTTTGTCCGGCTGCTTGGTACCCTGATAAAAGACAAAGGCGTTGGTAAACATATCGTCCCGATTATCCCCGATGAGGCTCGAACATTCGGCATGGAAGGTTTGTTTCGTCAGTTGGGGATTTATGCTCCCACCGGACAGCTATATGAACCACAGGATTCCGAGACAGTTTCCTGGTATAAAGAGGATCCGGAAGGGCAGATTCTCGAAGAGGGCATTACCGAGGCCGGGGCCATCTCTTCATGGCTGGCTGCGGCCACTGCCGATGCCAACTACGGCGTGCCGATGATCCCGTTTTATACCTTCTATTCCATGTTTGGTTTTCAGCGGGTCGGTGACCAGCTCTGGGCGGCAGGAGATAGCCGGGCAAAGGGTTTTGTCATGGGCGCTACGGCCGGGCGAACCACTCTCAACGGCGAAGGCTTACAGCATCAGGACGGTCAGGGGCTTCTGTTTGCTTCTGTCTTTCCTTCATGCCGGGCCTATGACCCGACCTTTAGTTACGAGGTGGCGGTACTCATTCAGAAGGGCATTGAACGAATGTTTGAGCTCGGCGAGGATGTTTTTTATTATATCACCCTGTTAAACGAAAATTACCCCCATCCAGAAATGCCGAAAGGGGTGGAAGAAGGCATCAATAAAGGGATGTACCTCTTTCAAAAGGGCAAGGCCGGCAGCACCAGGGTGCAGTTGATGGGCTCTGGTTCCATCCTGCGCGAAGTCATCGCCGCAGCCGACCTGTTGAGTGAGGATTTTGGGGTGCAGGCGGATGTCTGGTCGATCCTTGGCGCCAATCAGCTCCACCGCGAGGGGATGATTATTGAAGACTGGAATCGTAACCATCCGGAACAGCCCGCAAAGAAAAGCTATGTCGAGGAGCAATTGGATGGGTTCGAGGGGCCGGTTATCATCAGCACTGATTACGTTCAGGCCTACGGCGAGCAATTGCGGCGCTTTATTCAGCGGCCCCTCACCGTACTGGGCACCGATGGTTATGGCCGGAGTGATTCCCGCGAGGTATTACGCCGCTTTTTTAAGGTTGACAGGTATCATGTTGTTATCGCCGCATTGAAAAGCTTGGCCGATGAGGGCACATTGCCCCTCGCCACGGTAAGCGAAGCATTGAAAAAATATGGTATAAATGCCGAAGAGCCACACGCACTTAATAGATAAATCGTTTCTAAGCCACGAGAGGAGAAAAGTAGATGGCCATCGAGAAAATTACGATCCCGGATTTCGGTGATGTACAGCAGATCACAGTTGTCGAAGTGTTTATTGCAGCCGGTGACAAGGTTGAAGAAGAGGCCTCTCTTGTTGCCTTGGAAAGTGAGAAGGCGGTGATGGATATCCCTTCACCCTTTGCCGGGGTCATCAAAGAGGTGATGGTCAAAGAAGAAGATGTAGTGAGCAGTGGCGATGTCATCGCTCTTATCGAAACAGCCGGGGCGGCTGAAGAGACTGAGGAGCCTGAGGCGAAAGAAAACGAGGTGGCTGAAGAGGTTGGGGAGCCTGAGGAGAAAGATGCCGAAATGCCAAAGGATGTTGCTCCGGAACCTGAGGACAAGGCCGCAACAGAATCCGATACCACGGCAGCGGTTGATACAACACCGGCAAATAAAAATTTCCATGCAACCCCTTCTGTGCGGGCCTTTGCCAGAGAAAAGCAGGTTGATCTGGCCAAGGTTACCGCCACTGGGCCAAATGGGCGTATTCTAAAAGAGGATGTTCTTGCAGCTCTGCAACAGAGTGGTGCTGTCTCGGTACCCGCCGGGAGCATCATGGCTCATGTTGCTAAAGAAATGACCCTGGAAGATTTCAGCAAATACGGCGAAATTGAAGAGATGGCGCTGGGGCGCATTCAGAAGATTTCCGGACCCCACCTGCATCGAAGCTGGATCACCATTCCCCATGTCACTCATTTTGATGAAGCGGATATTACCGAGCTGGAACGGTTCAGAAAAGAAGTAAACGGTGGGCTAAAAGAAGAGGAACCCTCCCTCAGTATGCTGGTTTTTATAACCACCGCCCTTGCCGCGACCCTCAAGGCTTTTCCCCTGTTTAATTGTTCGCTGGTGCCGGAGGGAGATAAGGTTATCTTGAAAAAGTATTACCATATCGGTATTGCCGTCGATACCCCCCAAGGGCTGATGGTTCCTGTGATTAAAGACGCGGACCAAAAAGGATGCAAGGAAATTGCCTTAGAATTAAAAAGACTCAGCTCTAATGCCCGGGCGGGCAAATTGGCAATTCCGGATATCCAGGGGGCGACCTTTACCATATCGAGCCTTGGCGGGATCGGCGGAACCGGTTTTACCCCCATTGTCAACAGTCCACAGGTGGCTATTCTTGGCCTGTCGCGGTCTTATATGAAGCCCGTCTGGGATGGTGCGGAGTTTCAGCCGCGGCTAACCCTGCCGTTTTCCGTCTCCTACGACCACAGGATTGTCGACGGGGCAGAGGCCGCCAGATTTTGTAAAGCGCTGCGCCTGAATATTGAAGATATGAAACGAATTTTATTATAGGAGAAGTCAATGAGTGAAGCAAAATCTTTTGACGTGGTGGTCCTCGGTGGCGGTCCCGGTGGTTATACCGCAGCCTTTCGCGCGGCGGACCTGGGCCTTTCGGTTTGTCTTGTCGATAAACAGGAGCGGCTGGGTGGCGTCTGTCTCAATGTAGGTTGCATTCCTTCCAAGACCTTGCTCCATGCGGCAATGGTGATTGAAGAGGCAGAGGAGATAGCTGAATTCGGTGTGGATTTTGCCTCGCCGAAAGTTGATATTGCCAGGGTCCTGGCCAAAAAAGATGCGGTTATCGAACAGTTGACTTCAGGCCTCGACGGTCTCTGTAAGGCCAGAAAAATCACCAGGCTCACCGGTCAGGGAGTGTTCAAAGATGCCAAAACCTTGCTGGTTACAGGGGCGGACGGGGAGCAGGATGTGCATTTTACCAGTGCGATTATCGCCACCGGTTCCCATCCTTTCGTTTTGCCGAACATTCCCGAGGATTCGCGAATTTGGGATTCTACCGCAGCCCTGGAATTACAGATGGTGCCAAAGCGCTTCCTGATCATCGGTGGTGGGATAATAGGTTTGGAAATGGCCCAGATCTACAGCGCCTTTGGTTCGGAGATCACCATCGTTGAAATGCTTGACCAGATCATTCCGCCTGCTGACAAAGATCTGGTGCAACCTCTTTTTCTGAAGCTGAAAAAGAAATACACCATTTTGACCAAAACAAAGGTGACCAAAATCACTCCGGCCGAGAGCGGCATTCAGGTCAGTTTAGAAGGGAAAAACGTCCCCGAAAGTGCTGAATTCGATGCCGTTCTGGTGGCAGTGGGCCGGAAACCCAACAGTTCCGATATGGGTTTTGATACCGTCGGTCTTAAAATCGATGAACGTGGATTTATTCAGGTCAACGAGCGGCAGGAGACCAGTGTCCCGCATTTTTATGCCATAGGCGATGTGGTGGGGGAACCGATGCTGGCCCATAAGGCCACCCATGAAGGGAAAGTTGCCGCAGAGGTCATTGCCGGTCATAAGGCGGCTTTTACGCCGATGACGATTCCTTCGGTTGCCTATACCAACCCGGAGGTTGCCTGGATGGGACTCACCGAAAAAGATGCCAAGGCCCAGGGAATCGATTTTGACAAAGGGAAATTCCCCTGGGGGGCCAGTGGCCGGGCGCTCAGTTCCGGTGCTTCCGCCGGGGTGACGAAGGCCCTCTTTGATAAGAAAACCGGCCGAATCATTGGTGCGGGCATCTGCGGTCAGAATGCCGGGGAACTGATTCATGAGGCGGTCCTGGCTCTCGAGATGGGGGCCAGTGCCGAGGATATCAGCCTGACGGTCCACGCCCATCCGACTCTTGCGGAAACATTTGCCTTTGCCGCAGAAATTGTCGATGGCTCCATCACCGATGTTATGCCACCCAAAAAGAAGTAATCTTTGGCAGGGGAGATGGCTAAGCTGAAAGCAGTATCGATCCGTTGATTACTTTAGGGCGTACTGCACGTTTAATGGTTTTTGCAAAAGATGAAGCCTCCCCTGCTGTGAGCTGGTTAAAGTCACAGCAGGGGAGGCTTCATAAATGGTGATGAACGATTTTAATCTTCAGAAGGGATCTGCCCAACCTCTCTTGCCAGCAGTCCTTGATAATGCCCCACTCAGCATGGCGACCAGAAAAGCAAAAGGTGCCTGGGTTGTCAGGCCTACAAGAAAAAAAGCAAAACAGATAACTGCAAAAAAATTCCGGTAAAAGGTCATTTTTTACCTCACCATGGTGTGCCCAGAAACATATGGGGCAGCAGGAGTGATATTTTTGGAAAGAAGACGACCAGTGCGAGTACCGGTATCCAGCAAAGTACGATAAACCAGAGACATGGTTTCATCATCTCATCAATTGGCGCAGAACCCAGTCGTCCAGATAGGTAGAGAACCGGGGCAGCAGGTGGAGTAATACAGCCAAGGCCGGTATTGACGCCAATTATTGCTGCAAAATGAATGGGGTTGAAACCCAGGTGCAAAATGATTGGCATCAGGATTGGGGTAGCAAGTACCACAACACTGATATCATCCATTAACATGCCCATGATAACGAGAAAAACATTGATCATGAACATAATAACCATGGGATCATTGGAAATAGCCTGGAAAATTCCCAGCAACACCTCCGGCAGATTTTCAAGAAGATACAGACGGCTCAGCATTGCTACCGAATAGAGCATAACCATGATGACGCCGGTGGTTATTGCCGATTCAACGATGACCTCGTAGGTGCCTTTCAGGTTGAGCGCTTTATAGACAAACATTCCGATGGGTATCGCATAGAGCACGGCCATGGCCGAGGCCTCGGTGGTGGTCATGAAACCACCATAGATGCCGCCCAGAACGATGAACGGAAGCAGCAGCGACGGCAGCGCAACTTTGGTTCTTTTTTTGAGAAGTTCTATCTTTTGCGAACCTGTCCTTTTCTTGGCAACAAGTACGGTGGTATTATTTCTTAAAAGCCATCTGTTGACAGTGCATAAGAGGAAGATGACCATGAAACCAGGGACTACCGTAGCCAAAAAACATGCCAGTACCGGTTGACCGGTTATCCAGGCAAAGATAATGAGTGTCGCATTTGGTGGTATGAGCAGTCCGAGAAGAGAGGCGTTGGCCAAAAGTGCCGCAGACAGGCCTCTTGGGTATCCTTCAGCCTTAAACCTTGGAAAGGTTATGGTACCGACACATGACAAGGTGGCGCAGGCAGCGCCGCAAATGGAACCAACGATGGCACAGGAGATGGTGGCCACGATGCCAAGACCACCCTTGAGGTCGCCTACAAAGACATCGACAAAATCAATGAGCTTTTCACCTATCTTCCCCCGTTCCATGATACCGCCGGCGGCGATAAAAAGGGCAATAGCGATGAGGGGGACGGAATCCATCTGTTTGTAACCATAGGGCAACAACTGGCTTGCAGCGTATCCGGTTCCGTCGATTCCTCCAAAAAAGATAAGCCAGGCACCGGATGCCATGAAACTGATTGGTACGGGGACACCGACGATGAGGCATAAAACGAGGATTAAAAGTGCTACATATATCATTTACCTTTCCTCCCCAAAAATAGTGTACGCGTACTTATTAAAAGATCCCTGGTGAAATAAAAGGCCATGAATATAAGACCCAGGAAGACAGACAAGTAGCCTGCCCATAAGGGTATTCTCCAGACATTTGTTGTGGGCACTGCAATCCTTGGTCCCAACGGGTCCATAAGCGATCCCAGCGGACCCATAAAGCCAAATTCGAAAAATTTTAACCCATACCAGGTAAAGAGCAGGCAGACACCGACAGTGATCAAATCTTTCAAAAATACCAGAAAGTCCTTTAACTTGCCATCGGGTACATAGGCCTGGACGAGATCTGCTGAGACGTGGGTACGGTTATAGGCACCGATGGCTGCGGCCGAGAAGTAGAGCCAGAAGGCAAAAATCTTCACCCATTCTTCGTAACCAGTAAGATCCCCATCGAGTATATAACGAAAAAAAGCGGCGGCACAAATGACGACGGTCAGGATAATGGTGGTACTGAAGCTGATGATGGAAAAGCCATTGATGACGATCCGATCGAAAAAATTTTTCGGGTAATTAGCAGGAATTACGCCCGGGGGTAACGTATCAATCTTAAAGTGAGGGAATTCATTTTTATTTTCGTCTCCAGGCACGGACAACCTCCTTGGCAAAAATTAGCACCGGGGCTGGGACATACCCG
Organism: uncultured Desulforhopalus sp.; assembly: GCA_963677465.1. Classification (GTDB taxonomy): domain Bacteria; phylum Desulfobacterota; class Desulfobulbia; order Desulfobulbales; family Desulfocapsaceae; genus Desulforhopalus_A. Next base: position 697,243 of record OY781976.1, read on the forward strand.
GTCCCGGTGCTAATAGATTAATGAAAAGAAAACAGCAACAATGAGCAGAGAATCACTTAGGACCGAGTTCTTTTCTGAATTCGTCCATAAGTTCTTTGGTCATGTTCTTTTCAAGTTTTGGCCAAGTGCTGGCACAGGCTTTCATGATCGGAGCCAGCTCTTCTTTGGTATAGGTAAATACCTTGATGCCTTTTTTTCTCATGAGATCCATATGGTGAGTATCAAGTTCTTTGGCATTGTTGATACTGTCGATGGTGGCTTTTGCAAAAATAGCCTGAATAATCTTCTTATCTTCCGGCTTGATTTTTTCCCAGGTCTGGCCACTGATCATAAAGTTAAGGACTTCAACAGAATAGTTGGTCATATACCAATATTTGAGGACATCCCCGAGAGTAGTATATGCAGAGGCAACAGGAAAACCGTCAACACCATTTGCAACGCCGGTCTGAATTGCCTGATAAACGTCAGCGTAGGGTATGCCGACTGAGTTGTATCCCATAGCTTCTGCGGCAAGCTTATACACATCCATCCCGGGAACACGAACAAGAACACCCTTATTAACTTCGGGATTGAGTGGCTCAATGACTGGCTCAGTGGTGCCTATACCAATCATTCCCTCAACGAAAAAGCCAAGGAGCTTAACGCCAAGTCTGGTATTGAACTCGTCCATTTTGCTGAACATCCAGCCATCTTGGGCGAAGACTGTTTTTAAGTCATTATAATCGCTAGCAAAGCCGTTGATGTAAATCAGCTCCATCCTTGGATCGAATTGACTGGGCACAGAAATACATGACATATCAATGGTTCCACGAATTTGCTCTTCGTAGACGAGGCTATAGTCGCCAAGCTGGCTGGCAGGGTAAACCTTGACCTCGATTCGGCCATCGGTTTTTTCACCAATTTCCTTGGCAATCTCTCTCATCAGTAGGGTTGCAGGATGATCTGCGTTACTCTGTCCAGCAAACTTAAGGACCATTTCAGGTGCTGCAAAGGCGGTAACACTGCTAAAGGCGACAAGTACACTAACCAAGGTGATACAAACAATAGATTTGACTTTCTGGCTCATTCAATGATCTCCCAATTTTTTTAAATTATTATTATTGACTAATAGTTAGAACAGCGTGACGTACGCTCTTCTCTCTTCATCTCCCCTTGAGTCTCGAGTTAATAAATAAGTGGATTACAATGTGTGTTCCGCAATCCACGCCAATATCGCTTGCGGTTGAAAAAATAATGCATAAATGTATACAATATTTGTGAACAGTTGGCAACTCGCTATTTTGGACAATGAAAATAACTTAACATCAACAAGTTACCTGCTCGATGCTAAAATCGTATGGATTTTCTCTCTTATCTGCATTAAGAACAAAGACTGTTTTTTGGGCTAAATCGTCGAAGCGACGGTCAGCGTTCTCTGCACGTTTCTTTGTTTGAGCAAGCATAAAAAATCCGAATATTGAGAAGAATTACCATTTTCAAACATGAATAGCTGTGATAATATATTTTAATGCAATTTAGCTTCAGGACGTTTTAGTACCTTAGAAATTCATTTGTTGTTTTTTATGAATGAATTTCGTGAAGGTACTTACACCCCTCAAGGGGGTACTGAAAAGAGTCCCGGCTTATTTCCCGTTTACCGGGGTCAGATAAGAGATCTATCATGATTAATACCATCACTGCAACCAATCTACGGAAGAGCTATCGCTGCCTGTATAGTTGCTGCATGTTGTATCACTAACCCCGCCTCCTGCAAAAAAGTTGTCTTTTCAGGGTACTAGGTACAGGTGTGCCCAAAGAAATTTTATATCCATCGCCTTTCTTCCTGCTCATCATTTCAAGTTGTTTTCGTAGCAGCAACCGGGGAAGGCAATTATTCATGGAGGGTTCAGTAATGTTTGAACAGGTAAAAACAATAAGCACGCAAGCGGAACGACCAGCAGCAAAAGAGGGAAATTTTTATACTCCCAGCAAAAATCCAATCGGCCCGGGGATGAACCCGCGTATCCAGCGACTCCGCAAACTCACCGTCGAAACAGAGCCAACGATATCCATTGAAAGAGCTCTGCATGAGACAGCGTTTTACAAGGAGAACCTTGGCAAATATTCCACTCCTGTGTTGCGGGCGATGAATTTTCTCGACCATTGCCAAAAGAAAACGCTGTATCTCGGTGCAGATGAATTGATTGTTGGCGAACGTGGACCCAAGCCAAAGGCAATACCAACCTTCCCGGAGTTGACCTGCCACAGTGTTGAAGACTTTCACGTCCTCAATACTCGTGATATGCAGCGTTACTTAACCACCCAGGAGGATATAGACACCTATGCCCGTGAGGTTATTCCCTACTGGCAGGGCCGTACCCAGCGTGAACGAATCTTTTCTCACGTGCCGGATGAGTGGAAGGCTGCCTATGAGGCCGGTTTGTTCACCGAGTTTATGGAGCAGCGTGCTCCCGGCCACACGGCGCTGGATGGTAAGATTTACCAGCGGGGAATGCTCGATTTCAAACGGGAAATCGAGGAAAATATCGCCGCTCTCGATTATCGCAATGATCCAGAGGCAACGGATAAAGCCGAACAGTGGAAAGCTATGGCAATTTCCTGCGATGCAGTGATTGTCTTTGCCGAACGGCACGCGGATCTTGCCGAGGCGATGGCCGAAACAGAAACCGATCCCAATCGCGTAGCCGAGCTGAAAAAAATAGCAGCGATTTGCCGACGGGTACCGGCTCATAAACCCGAAACATTTTGGGAAGCGATCCAGATGTACTGGTTTGTCCATCTGGGAACCATCACCGAACTGAATGGATGGGATGCCATGAATCCCGGCCACTTTGATCAGCATCTGGCTCCTTACTATGAAAGAGAGATTGCCAACGGCACTCTCACCCGGGAGGAAGCAAAAGAGCTGCTCTGTTGTTTCTGGATCAAAGTGAACAACCACCCAGCACCGCCCAAAGTAGGAGTTACCGCCCGGGAAAGCGGCACCTATAACGATTTCACCAATATTAACATCGGCGGGGTTAAGGTTGATGGCTCGGATGGCACAAGCGAAGTTTCTTACATCATGCTGGACGTCATCGAGGAGTTGCATATTTTGCAGCCCGGTTCATCTGTTCACATCAGCACTAAAACACCGGATAAATTCCTGCACGCCGCAGCCGAGGTCATTCGTCAGGGGCATGGCTATCCTTCCATTTTCAACACGGATACGTACATTAAAGAGATGGTTCGTCAGGGGAAGAGTCTTGCCGATGCCCGTGAAGGTGGCTGTAGTGGCTGTATTGAAGTAGGTGCTTTCGGCAAAGAAGCGTTTCTGCTGACCGGTTATCTCAATGTTCCGAAGGTCTTTGAGGTGACACTCAACAACGGTATCGATCCGCTCACAGGGAAGATGGTCGGCATAGTGACCGGTGACCCCCGCAATTTCAAGACATTTGATCAACTGTACGAAGCGTTCATGAGTCAGGTTCGATTCTTTGTCGACCAAAAGATACGGGTGAGCAATTATATTGACAGGATGTTCGCCAAGTATGCCCCTGCCCCGTTCCTGTCAGTGGTTATCGAGGATTGTATCAGCAAAGGTCGCGACTATTATGATGGGGGACCGCGATATAACAGCAGTTATATCCAGTGCTGCGGTTTGGGAACTGTCACCGACAGCCTGGTGGCTATTAAAAAGCACGTCCTGGAAGATGGCCGATTCACCATGGAAGAGATGCTTACTGCAGTGGCCTCGAATTTCGAGGGGCAAGAGTTCATGCGCCAGACAATCATGAATAAAACTCCGTTCTTTGGTAATGACGATGACTATGCAGATGAAATCGCTGTTCGGGTCTTCGATGATCTGGTTGCCACAATAGACGGAAATCCCAACATTAAAGAGGGGGGCGCATATCACCTCAACATGCTTTCCACCACCTGCCATATCTATTTCGGTAAAGTCCTTGGTGCAACGCCCAACGGACGCTTGGCCGGCAAATCAATTTCCGATGGAACCTCGCCTTCACATGGTGCTGATACCAACGGTCCTTCAGCGGTGGTTAAATCACTGAGCAAGATTGACCACACCAAAACCGGTGGCACTCTCTTGAACCAGCGTTTTCTGCCAAGTCTTTTGAAACGGGACGAAGATATCCGCAAACTCGGACATCTGGTCCGCTCCTATTTCTCCCTCGGCGGTCACCACATCCAGTTTAATATCGTCGATACCGCAACCCTGCTGGCGGCTCAGCAGTGTCCGGATGACTATAAAGACCTGCTGGTGCGAATGGCTGGTTATAGCGATTATTTCAATGATATGAATGGTGACTTGCAGCAGGAGGTTATTGAACGTACTGAAAATGATGCCTTCTAAGACGGCCTTTTCATGAACGATGCAGGGGGCGTTTTATTGTCCCCTGCCTTGAAATGCTGTTTTAACAAGCCGTTTTTCCACAGAAATAATTATTTTCGACAAGGTACTTCAATTATGCAGTCTGGTCTGATTTTTGATGTTAAAAAATATTCAATCAACGATGGCCCTGGTATCAGGGTCACCATCTTCTTTAAAGGCTGTCCTCTTCACTGTGCCTGGTGCCATAACCCGGAGAGTATTTCTTCACGAATCCAGAAAATGTACAATGCTGGCAAGTGCATAGGCTGTAATGCCTGCGTTGATGTCTGTCCGGAAAAAGCCTGTAAACTGACGCCAAATGGCATTGTTACTGATCCCGAACGCTGCACCAGTTGTGGTGCCTGTGCCGATATTTGCCCGACAAAAGCGACCGAGATGTCGGGCAGAGTTGTGACCGTTGACGAGATAATGGCAATCGCTGAAAAAGAGCGGGTCTTTTTTGAGCAGTCGGGAGGTGGAGTGACCATTTCTGGTGGTGAGCCGTTATTGCAATCGGACTTTCTCGTCGAACTCCTCGATGAACTTGGCGCAAGGTCGATCCATCGGGCGGTGGATACAACGGGCTTTGCCAAGACTGAGATACTGCTCAAGGTGGCAGAACGAACCGATCTGTTTCTCTACGATCTGAAAATGATGGACTCTCAGCGGCATAAAAAATGGGCGGGAGTGGAAAACGGGCAGATTCTGAAAAACCTGCAACTCCTTGCCGAAACTGGTGCAGCCATTAATATCCGTATTCCGCTGGTAAAAAGTGTCAATGACGATGATGTCAACATTGAGCAGACAGCGGCTTTTGTGGCAAGCCTTGCTGGTGAAAAAAAGCAAGTCAATCTTCTGCCTTATCATAACATCGCGGCAAACAAATATCTTAAGCTGGGTGAGACATACGATTCATCGGATATGGCTGAACCCAGCGAAAAAGAACTGACCCATGTTGTTGCCATATTTGCAGATTTTGGCTTGGAAGCAATAGTGGGTGGATGAAAACTATCTGGTAAGGTTGATTCTGTGATTCAGGCAGCAACAAAAAATATGTAATTGAGTATTAGTTATACTATGTGTTCAGTGAGGTTGACGGAAGAACAACTGAATATCATTAACCATTCTGGGGGACATGCCCGGGTCAGTGCAGTTGCCGGATCGGGTAAGACCACCACCATGGTTGACCGGGTCGGAAAATTGCTGCAGCAGGGTGTAGGCGAAAACCTGATTATGGTTTTGATGTTCAATAAATCAGCAAGGGATTCCTTTGCCCAGGCGATGCAGAACCGACTCGCTTCTTCTGCTGGGCAGTTGCCTGAAGTTCGTACCTTTCATTCTCTTGGCATGCGCCTGGTGAACAGTTTTACCAGGCGTGGTGCCTTGCCGCATTACAAACTGGTCACCGAAGAATATATTCAGGAAAAGCTGGCCCGGCAGGTGGCCAACGAAGTCTACCGGGAGCAGCAGGACAACGACGGCTGGCTGGCAGGAGATGAGGTCGAAGAATTTCTCGCCTTTATCGACCGGGTAAAATCGACGGTGACCGGGGCCGCCGAGGTGTTTAAAAAACTCGATCTCTCCACGCGTTACAGCTATTTCATCGGCGCCTATGAACTCTTTGAAAAGGTGCGAAAGGAACGGAAAATCCGTTTTTACGCCGACCTCATCCATGAACCGCTTTTGGCAATGCTCGCTGACAGTGCACTAGCCACATGGGTGACCGACCGGGTCGACCATATCATTGTTGATGAGTACCAGGATATCAACGAGGCCCAGCAGCAGCTTTTGAAGATTCTCGCCGGCAGCAGGGCCAAGGTGATGGTTGTCGGGGATGTCGACCAGTGTATTTATGAATGGCGGGGGGCTCGACCGGAATATATCACCACCAGATTTCAGATCGATTTTCCGAGCCCGGATAATTATCAGCTCTCTTATACCTTTCGATATGGCCACCAGCTGTCGCTTGCCGCCAATCATCTCATTGCCGGCAATAGAAAACGAGATCAGAAGCTTTGTGTCTCCCATCAAACAACGGAAAACACCGTTATTACCTGCGTCGAGGAGCAGAAAAAGCATCCGGCTATCTCGGTTCTAGCCGACTGGCAGAGACAAGAGCGCTCCCTGCGTGAGGCGGTGGTTCTGGTCAGACTTTTTGCCCAGAGCGTGCCGGTGGAGCTGGCTCTTCTTGAGGCAGGAATTCCCTACCGGTTGGAAGGTAATGCCCAGGTCTTTGATTGTTCGGAGGTCCTGGCCCTTACCGGCTATTTAAAGCTTGCCCTCGGCACCATGGCCGATGATGACCAACAGAGTCGTGAGCAGATGCTCACCGCTATGCTTTCGCAGCCACATCTGGGCATTAAGCGGGAAGATATGGTGGTCTTGGTCCAGAGTATCGCCGAAAATCATGATGCTGCCGCTGAATTGTTGCGAAACTGGAGTGGTTCGGATCTGCCACCGTTTATACGAAAGCGGTTTGAGGAAACGGCCAGTAACTGGCGCTGGCTGGCCGATAGCCCGTCTTCCGGCCCTGCTCATGTCTTGCTGAAACGGATTGTCGAAAAACTCAAACTATATGATTTTTATCATAATTTTTCCGCAAGATCGGCAACCGCCGAAAACCGGATCAAAACCTGCCAGGCCTTTATCGACTTTGCTGCTGCCGGTAATCTTTCTATTCGGCAGTTGCTGGAAAAAATCAAAGAATTTCAGACGGTGGGGCTTGAGCCGGCGGCAGAGGCCTTGCTCATCACCTCTGTCCACCGGGCAAAAGGGCTGGAGTGGCCGCTGGTCATACTGCCGGGCTTGGAGGAAGGTGCCTTCCCCTTTTACAAGGAACGTGAGGGTAATGCGGACGATCTTGAAGACGAGCGTCGGCTCTTTTATGTGGCGATCACCAGGGCCATTGAGCAGGTGGTGTGCATTCATCCTCTGGATGCCGATCTGAAACGTTGCATAGCCAAACACTGCGGTAAAATTCCAGGAGAAATGGTCCGGGCCAGCCGTTTTCTTTACGAAGCAAATCCCGGACTGTCGGTTTGTCTTGGTGAAATGCTCGCGCAAGATGGTGGTGAGCGGACGGTAAGTGCTGATGACACAACCATCGCCAGGCAATATGTTGCCGCAGTCGGCGCAACAGTACGCGTTAACGAAGATGCGAAAGAAGAGAAAAAAACAGCAGAACCCGCCAAAAAAATCCTGGAAATCCATGAGATTGGTGAAGGCTTACGGGTCTGGCATCATGTCTTTGGTGCAGGAACAGTACTCGCGGTGAAAGATAGGAAGCAGGGCAGACTTTTGGTCTCCTTTGAGGATCATGGTGAGATGATCCTCCTGGCTGCCTATGCGAAATTACATACTTTCTAAATAATATAGAGTGATGGCTCAGTCTTGGTAAGAGAGGCTGTATTCTTTAAAGAGTTGCATGATTTTCTGGGTTCGGCTTCCGGGTTTTCCGCCGTTAATCTTTATGGAATCAATCGCCACAATAGGTACAATCTCTTTCACTGAAGAGGAAAGAAAAGCCTCATCGATCAATCGGACCTCATCCTTGTGGATCGGCCGCTGGGCAATGGCAAAACCTGCATCCTCCGCCAGCTGAAGCGCGACCTGGCGAGTAATACCGGGCAGGACCCTGTCGCACGATGGAGTGATCAGGGTGTCGCCGACAAAAACGAAAATATTCGACGTTGTTCCCTCCAGGAGATAGCCGTTTCTGTCCACATAGATAGCCTCAATGGCCTGTTGACTTCGGGCTTCATTTTGACAGAGGATTGCTGGAATATAGTTGATGCTTTTGGCACCAGGCAGAAAGCGCTCCACATGGCAGGTGATGACCTTGGCGCCGTTCGTGTACCATTCGGCGGGCATTGGCTTGATTTCGGTGACCATGACCATGAGCTTCTGGGAGTTCCCCGGCGTTATACCGTCACTACTGAGACCGCCGGTTACCACCAGACGGATGCTGCTCTCGGCATAGTTGTTGCGTTTCAGTGTCTCCAGGACGATTTCCCTGATCTTCGCTGTGGACTGGGGGAGTTCAAGACCAATAAGTCGCGCAGATCGTTCCAGGCGATGGAGATGATCGTCAAGGTGAAAGGGGACAGAGTTATAGGTCCGCAAGAAATCAAAGACACCAAAGCCTCGCAAAACTGAAAGGTCGTTTACTGAGATTTGGGCCTGGCCATCCTCTACAAATTCACCATTCACATAGTATATATCCATTTCGGCTTCCTGATTGGGTTTCGATTACTCGGAAAAAGGCGGTTTCTTGCCTTCTTCCTCGCAGAGCAGTATATGTTTTTCCACCTCTTTACGGAACTCATTTTCAAGTTCTTCAAAAGTTTGGCCGCAGTAGCTGTGTTCTTCGTCAATAAATAAAATTTTGCCAAAGAGTGAATAGTCTTTGGTGTTTACCTCAATTGTTCCGTGGTACCCTTTATGTGTTATGGTCTTTTGTGCCAACTGTTTTCTCCTGTAATTTTAGTAGTGGGGTGGTGGCGGTTCTTCACCACCTGGTCTGTCTTCGCTGGTGGAAATTAAGGCTTTGAGCCGGAGGATCTGGTCCTCTAAGGCGTTGATCTGCCCTTGCTGGTCAATTATTACATCGTTCAAGGCATCAATTGTTCGCTCTTGATATTCAAATTTTTCTTCGAGGACTTGAAGCCGATCATTTATCTGATTCATTAGCATTCTTTTGTCTGGGTTTCTTTTTTTCGTATAAAAAGTCATAGTAAAGTGGTGGAGGAAAAACGCAACAATTTTATATGTATCTGTTCCTTATCCCGTGCCGAAACAAGTCGTTGTGGATTTTCTTCAAAAGGTGTAATGGGTTATCATAATTGAATTTTGTGTCAACTCGTGGAGCCACCTGTGATCGTTCTCAACTCATTGTTCCCCATTTTTATCCTTCTCCTTCTTGGTTCGGTCCTGAAACGTTTGGGGCTGACCGATGCGGCTTTTCTGAAAAATTCCGACAGGCTGATCTATTATTTTTTTTTTCCGGTCATGTTATTCTGGAAAATTGGAGGTGCCTCCTTTGAGGATGGGATTGACTGGAATTTTTGCTTTGCTGCGCTCTGTGCCCTGCTGACCATGTTTGTGCTCAGTCTTCTGGCTATTAAAGTTTTCCGAATTTCTGCTTTTCAAGCAGGCTCCTTTGCTCAGAGCTGTTACCGTTTTAATACCTATATCGGGGTGGCGGTTATCCTGAATAGTCTTGGCTCAGAAGGGGTCAAATATTTTGGTGTGCTCATCGGTTTTGCCATTCCTCTTATTAATGTTTTTGCCGTCACGACGCTGATCTGGTTCTCCGGGCGGGAAGTGGACTTTGCCAAGCGGTTATCCATAGCTGGCAAGGCCTTGGTTGCCAACCCCTTGATCCTTGGTTGTCTGGCCGGGATGGGCTATTCCAGTCTGGTCGGCTGGTTTCCGGTCTTTATCAATAATTCTCTCAGTCTGATTTCTATGGTCGCACTACCACTTGCCCTAATCTCCATCGGCGGCAGCCTCTCTTTTGCAGGGGTGAGGGGCAATCTGTGGCTCTCTTTGCTTGCCGCAGGTTTCAAGCTCTTGCTGCTTCCCGGTCTGGGCTGGTTCTTCTTTTATCTCTTCCACGTTACCGGACTCCCTCTGAAGGTGGGCTTGATTTTTTTAACTTTACCGGCGTCAACGGCAATATATGTACTCTCCTCCCAGATGAACAGCGATACCAAGCTGGCCTCGTCTGCTATAGTCTTTTCCACCCTTTTTTCTTTCTTCTCTCTCTCCTTTATTCTCCTTCTCTAAGAGAAATGTCGATTTATGGCTGTCATTTTTTGACAAGGACTTATCTGTATAGTGTCTTCCTTTTGTTGTTGTGTTTAGCCCGATAAAAGAATTTTCAAAAAAATAATTTTTATCTGGTTCTTGGCTGAGGGCTGACATATACTACAGATAGCAATTTAGCCAGAGGGGTATGTGTGATGGAATGAAGCGCAACTCGAATCAGGTGCCTAATGAGGAGGGTGGGACGTTACTCCAGATGTTAGCGTGATTTTTGGTACCGAAGAATGGTTCTGCCTTTCTGCTGTTTCCTGAAGATTGGATAGAGCAGGCTGGTAAAAAAAGAATTTCAGTCAACATAAAGGGGTAAACTATGAGAGGCACATACGAAGCGTTTATACTGGTAAAAGTAAAAGATGGGAAAAAATATGTCTGCGCTTTGAATCGGCAGAAAGTCGACAAAGGTGATCTCGGTCGACTTAACCACAAAGAAAGACAGGACTATTTAGACAATCAGGTCATTTGGAACTGATACGACAGCGTCTGATATAAAGGGCTCGACTCCAGAACACCGCAGGATGGAGAAAAGCCCTTTATTCTTTTGTGATTCCTGCTTCTTGGTCATTGCAGGGAGCCGGGTTGGTTGAAATCAGTGCTCCGGCAATGAGTTCAGGGTCTGTTCAACCTCGCCGATATTGTATGGCTTGGCAATCGACGCACAAAAACCATATTCCTGATGATTGGCCATAACCGGATCGTTCGAGTAGCCACTCGATACAATAAGACAGGCTGTGGGAGATATGGTCCTAATGTGTCTGGCTACATCCTCTCCACCGAGTCCACCGGGAATTGTCAAATCGACAATAACAACCCCAAAAGGTGTTTCTGCTTCCAGAGATTTTCTGTAGAGCTCAATGGCTTCTTCGCCCCTTGAGCAAGTGGTAACTGTGTAGCCAAGGTGGGTTAGCATGGCCTCGGCAATATCCCGGATCATTTCCTCATCATCCATTACCAGTATGGTTCCGCCTTGATGTGGATGATTTTTTTTGGGAGCTACCACCAGATGCTCAGGTAATGAAGTGCCGATTGATGGAAGATATATGGTAAACACAGTTCCCTCGCCGACGTTGGAGTCGACAGCGATATGGCCTTTATGTCTGGTAATGATTGAATACGCGGAGGCCAGACCCAGGCCTGTGCCGTCCATCTTGGTTGTAAAGTAAGGGTCAAAGATTCTCTGCCTGTCTTTTGGCGCAATCCCATATCCCTCGTCTTTAAGAGACACTTTTATATAATTTCCGGGGGTGAGGCCATAGCTGTTATCTTCCGGCAGAAATTCGTTTTCGGCGATGATGTGAAAGGTGCCGCCATCCGGCATTGCCTGATTGCCATTGATGATAATGTTATTGAGTACTTGACTGATCTGGCCTGCATCGGCTTCCATTGCATGGATTTTGCTGTCAATAGCAACATCAGCTTTGACATTTGAGCCACGGAACATTAAAGAAACTGCTTCCCGGATCAGGGATTCTATAGATATTACTTTTTTTTGTGGCTCACCACCTTTCGCAAAAGTGAGGAGTTGTTGGGCAAGCTCAGCGGCTCTTCTTGAGGCGTTTTCTGCCTCTGCCAGGATATGTTTTGATTTATGTCCGGCATCCAAAAAAATCTGGGCAAAAGAGATGTTTGCCATGATACCGGTCAGAATATTGTTGAAATCATGAGCAATACCACCGGCAAGAACGCCGAGCGATTCCAGCTTCTCAATCTTATGTTGTTCGTTTTCGTACTCTTTCTGTTCGGTAATATCTTCTATAGTGGCAATGACCTCAGTAGGGGATTGGCCAGGAACAACGGGACAAAAAATTCCGCGCAAATATCTTGCCTTGTCGCCGGTAACAGAGGTGTAGGATTCTTCACAAGAGGTGATTTCGCCAGCTAGGGCTTTTTTGAGGTTTTTTTGCACTATCGGCGAACTTTGTCGAACTGCATTGAAACCGAGAAGCTTTTTTCTGGTTGAGCCCATGAGCTCAATAAATTTATCATTGAAGTCAAAGACTTCTCCTTTGGGGTTGAAACAGACCACTCCAAATGGTGATTTGTCGAATATAATCAGATACCTACGGTCACTTTCATGGAGAGCTTCCTCCATTTGCTTCTGCTCGGTTATGTCGACGGAAAAAGCTGCTACCAGTGTTCTGTTTTCTTGGGTTATAGGGAATTTAATGCTGTGATAAATCCGGCCATGCAAATGCTGTTCTAACTGTGTTGGGATGCCACTGGAGACAACCTGCCAGTCGTCAGCGATAACCTTGGCGGCAAAATCATCAGGAAACAACTGGTGCATAGTCAAGCCGATCATCTCTGAATCTGATTTGCCGGTTATTTTTTTGTAATTTCTACTGGCCTGTAAGACGCGGTTTTGCGATTCGGTGACATCTTTGAAAAGAATATAGACCGGAGAATAGCGCATAAAGAGAGAAAATATTTCGTTAGTATTGCGTATGTCGTCAATGGTTTTCTTTCTCGCCAGGGCGTCGCTGATGTGCCTGGCCACATAGGCGAGCAGATCTTTGTCTTTTTCGGTGTAGATAAATTCACGGTAGCTCTGGACCACAACCACACCCGCAAGGTGATCGAGATAAAAGGGTGCCGCAATCAAAGAATAAGATTTTGATCCAAAATATTTTATATTGTTCTCCTGACAAAACTGGTCAAAATCGCCAGGTCCCAGTAGGACCGGTTTACCTTTTTGTATGAGAAAACTTGTCATGGAGTGTTCTCGCTTCGGATCAATTTTGAACTCCATCCCCTCTAAATGAGAGTCGAGTTCATCAGAGAAATAAGCGAATTTCAGATATTGGTCACCGTCTCGTTCTTCCCGCAGAGCAATCAGAAAATTCCGTGCATTGATAAAGCGCCCAACAATCTCGTGTAACGACAAGAAGAGGTCTCTTGTGGTGGATGTCACATGGGCCTGTTCGCTGATTTCGTACATTGCTTGTTGAAGCTGTTCGGAATATTCCAGAGACGCCATCGCGTTTTCGATTTGAGAGAGCACATCTTTGCTCCTCAGCCAGGACCCGATTATCGTGGTGATCGTTTGTATGCCCTGCAGATAATCATCAGGAAATGTAAGATTTTCCCGGCAACCGATATAGAGCAGTGCCGTTGTCTGATCTTCCGGAATTATTGGTAAAATTATCTGGGTGAGGTTGCCGGTTGATGCTAAAAAAGAATCAGCATCCCTTTCGTTATGGAAAAGAGTGGGGATGTGATGGACAAGTAAGTCAGCCAGCAATGGATCGTCGGCAGGGATCTGGGTCGGGACGCAAGCAGTATGTTTTTGTGGAACCGGATGAGGCCCGGAGGGACAGGGGATAAAGGTGTTTTGACAATCATCACGAAAATAGATTTCAATAAAGAACGGACCGAGATGACAAAAAATATGATCCCGTAGAAATGAGACAAAGCCTTCTTTAGAAGATTTCTCTCTATAGCTCTGGCATGCCTTGGCAATGAGCTGGAGAAAATCATAAGACGTCATAAATGGTGCTGTGTGTTGGTCGTTCTGCATGAAATTGTCGGAAAATAAAATAAGGGAGCAATAAGATATGCCGATTTCGTTCTGGTTTGTCAAGAATAGCCCCCCAAATGAGGTTCTCAACTTGTTGTATTCTACCAACATGACTGGTAAACACAAGCTTGTCGTGGTAAAATTTTCAGCCAACATGCAGACATAAGCTTAGCTAAATATGAAGGGGTCGAATTTGTCAGAAAATATAATATTAATTGGTTTTATGGGGGTTGGTAAGGGAAGAACCGCGAGAGAACTCTCGCGTCTTAGCGGGCGGTTTGCTCTGGATACCGACAATATGATCGAATCTCTTGCCAAAAAAAAGATCCGCAATATTTTTGCTGATGAAGGCGAAGCTGCCTTTCGCAAGATGGAACAGCAGACGGCAGATTGGTTAAATCGTTGTGTTACCAGCACCATAGTCTCCACCGGTGGCGGTTTTTTTATGGTGAAAAAAATACATAAACTCGGAAAAGTTATTTATCTGCATTCGAGTATCGAAGGTATTATATCGGCGATCCAAAACCATCCTAATGGCGCAAAAAAAATAGCAAAACGGCCACTCCTTCAAGATCTCGAAGCCGCCAAAGAGCTTTATTACCGGCGTCTGCCATTATATCGGCAGGCAGCGGATTACGAGATCAATGTTGAAGCAAGAGATATTAACGCGGTTGCCGAGGAAATATTCCGTAAGCATTTGCTAAAAAAATAAAGTTTGACCGGCGGATACGCTTACGAACTACACGAAAGCATTGAGCATCCTGCACGGTTTCGTGCCCACTCTGGACGTTTTACCGCGAAGTGATCTCTGTCTGCCTGTTCGTCATATGGCGTGCGAAGCAGGTCGAGCAGTTCATGTACCAGGGAAAAATCGCCGGTTTCCGCTTTATCAATGGCCAACTGTGCAAGGTAATTGCGCAAAACGTACTTGGGGTTGACGCTATGCATCTTTTGCTGTCTCAGTTCGTTGGGCACGTTGTCGGATTGGAGCCGGTTGATATAGGATTGTAACCAGCTGTTCATTCGATGTTTGTATGTTACGGTCATTTCTTCCGGCTTATAGTAGGCGCCCAGCAGAGCTGCGGGCAACTCCTGCTCGTTTTGTAGTTTGGTATCGGTGGTGATTAAGGCAAGATTTCGGAAAAAGATCGTCATATCTGTTTCCACGAGCTGGAGGATTTCCACCAGATCGCCGATGAGTGTGTCGTCTGTATTGGCGACAAAGTTTTTCAAACCAAGTTTTGCAGCCATCATGTCGTTCCATCCTTTGAGGAACAGACTATTATAATAAGCAAGGGCTTCCTGGAATGGCTCAACTTGTTTCACCAGGGGATAGATGGCGTTGGCCAGCTGCAGAAGGTTCCATTGGCCGATCTGTGGCTGGTTGCTGTAACTGTAACGGCGACCCTGGGCATCGGTGGTATTGGGAGTCCACTCTGCTTCATATCCTTCAAGCCAGCCATATGGGCCGTAGTCGATGGTCAAACCGAGGATTGACATATTGTCGGTATTCATAACCCCGTGGACAAAACCCACCCGCATCCAGTGGATGATCATTGCTGCCGTGGTTCGGCAGATTTCCCTGAACCATTCGATGTAGTTGGCAGGTGACGGTTCTCCGAGATGTGAGAAATCGGTACAGATGGTGTAGTCGACTAATTTTTTCAGGAGAGCTGTTTCTCCTCGGGCGGCGAGGATCTCATAATTGCCAAACCTGAGAAAAGAGGGTGATACCCGGCAGACCACCGCCCCTGGTTCGTTCTTTGGATGGCCGTCATAAAACATATCCCTCAAAACCTGTTCGCCGGTGGTAATGACGCTGAGAGCGCGGGTGGTTGGTATACCAAGGTGGTGCATGGCCTCACTACATAGAAATTCCCTGATCGAAGAACCGCCAGCCCGTCAGCCTGTCGTGAGTAAGGGGTCGGACCCGCTCCTTTGAGTTGGAGCACCCACCGCTTTTTCTCGCTATTGATGATTTCTCCCAGATTAATTGCTCGGCCATCACCCAATTGACCGGCCCAGTTACCGAATTGATGGCCGCCGTAACACATGGCAAAAGGATCCATGCCCGGCAGCAGGCTATTGCCGGCAAAGAGCTCGGTGAATTGAGATGATTCACAAGTTTCTTTTGACAGGTCGAGTCGTTCAGCCACTTCATGGCTGTAGGCCACCAATTGTGGACCGGCAACTTTTGTTGGCTGGACCTTGGAGTAGCAGGCATCAGTGACCTGGCGACGGTAATTTCCCGCTTGTGGGTCGGCGGGGAGTTCCTGCACGAAGCGGTTATCAAAATTGAGAGATTCGAGTGTCTGGTCGCGAAGCGGCATATTCATAGATTTATTCATCCTTTGTACTTAATGGTTAAATTGTTGCTAACAACACTAAGCATGTCACTCTGTGGCGGCAAGAGGATTTGTTTTGGAACAAAATGAGGGAAATTGAGATTTTGCCATAGAGTTATACTCAACAGGACGGCGAGTAAGCCTTATTGCTGCACAGCATCTTTTTGTGGATTTTCAAATGGCAGTGGGGCATGATGGCTAATTATATCAACAGATAAAACCAAAAATTATATGAACAGCGAAAAATTTTTTACAGATAATAGGCTGCCGTTTGTCGAGTGTCGCTCCTCGACAAGCAGTGTGCGTCAATTTAAAGCCCATATGCATAGATCCTTTTGTATCGGGGCAGTAGATCGGGGACAGGTACAATACAGCGTAGGTGCGAGGCATGCTCTCTTGACAGTTGGGTCTCTTGCCGTCATCAACCCGGAGAGTCTTCATGCCTGCAATGCCCTGGGCAGCAAGGGGCGGAGTTTTTCCATGCTGTATCTTGATACTGCCTGGTGCCTGCAAGTGCAAAAATCATTATGGAATGTTGAGTTTTTTGTTCCGGCCGAGGAAATTCGTCTTGACGATCTGGACCTCTATACCAGCTATTGTCAGGTTGTAGAGCAGTTAATGGATCCGACTGTGCATCTCCTGGAAAAAGAACAGTTACTTGTTGAGCTGAGTTGTGCTGTTTTTAGTCGTGCTTG
Source organism: uncultured Desulforhopalus sp. (assembly GCA_963677465.1). Lineage (GTDB taxonomy): Bacteria > Desulfobacterota > Desulfobulbia > Desulfobulbales > Desulfocapsaceae > Desulforhopalus_A. The sequence continues at coordinate 713,995 of OY781976.1, forward strand.
CCGAGTGCAGGCCCCGCACCAGGAAGTACCGGAGAAAATTGAGCAATTGAAAACGCTTCTTGGTGAAAACCTTAAAGAAGATATAACTTTGGAGCCACTGGCTGGGCAGCTCGGGGTCAATCCTTATACCTTGCTGCGTAAGTTTAAGGCAGTGACCGGTATTACGCCCCACGCTTATCGTATGAACTGTAGGGTCGAACAGGCCAGGAAATACCTGCAAGAGGGAATGGATATAGCAGAAACAGCCCTGGAATGCGGCTTCTTCGATCAAAGTCACCTCCATCGCCACTTCAAGGCGATGACCACCGTTACGCCGCAGGAATATCGCGTCAATTTTGTACAATAATTCTTTTTAAAAAGCTTCTATCATTCTCAAACACCCAGATAAACAGGAAATAGCCTAGATCGGTAACTGTTTATCCAGGGCTCCAGGTTCGTTCAGGCAAGTCTTTGCGCTATAGTCAGCTATGTGTGAAGACCTGATCGGACGAAAATGGGGCGCTGGTGGACGGTTACAAAGGAGAATGATATGGAATTTTTACTCATCGCAACTGCCCACTTTCTTGCCCTGCTTAGCCCCGGGCCAGATTTTTTTCTTATTATGCAGGCCTCTCTGCGGCTGCCCATTCGCTATGCTATCAGCGTTTGTGCGGGGATTACTGTCGCTAATGCTCTGTATTTGATTGTTGCAGTCTTTAGCCTTGAAGTTGTCAGGGAAACGACCTGGCTGATGACAACGCTTAAGTATCTTGGCGCACTCTATCTGGTGTTTCTCGGCATCATGTTGCTCAGAACACCCATTCGACCGCTTGATCAGCAAGGATCAATTAATTTTCTACAGGTTCGCCATCTCGGCAAACAGTTTCTTCTCGGTTTTATGTCGGGCATCCTCAATCCAAAGAATGTAATTTTTTATCTGGCACTCTTTACGGTTATGGTTTCTGACAAAACCGGTTTTATGACCCGGTGTCTTTATGCGCTATGGATGACGACGGTGGTCTTCGTTTGGGACAGTGGGGTGGTTTTGCTTATCGGCCGGCAACGAGTGCGGGAATGGTTGGGCCGATCAGTTTTTGTGGTTGAAAAAATAGCCGGAGTGATGCTTACCTTCTTTGGCGTGATGCTGACGTTTACCTGAAAAAAATATCTGCTTGAAGCTGTTTTTGATCGGCAATCCTGAGCATCATCACCTTTTCTGCGGGAATACGTTGTAACATTCCGGGACAATAGTTATTAATGACTGTTGATGGCGTCGTAAAAATTCTTCACCTGCTTCGTTGTTCAGTTTTTTACTTAGCCATCTCGAATTAAGACTTTTTACGATTTTAATGGCAGACGACGTTTCGGGTTGTATCAACTTCAAAGGAGATTGCCAGCAGATGGTGGTACGAGTTCTTATTGCAGGGTTTGCATCTTTTGTGGCCGGGTTTAGTTATCTTGCCGGGCTGGCGCAAATGATGACCGGATTGTTACTGGGTTTTGGGGCCTTTGGTTCGTTTTTTTTCGGAATACTGTTTTATTTGCCAATTGATGCCGAGAGGGCTTTTTTTCCTGTTTTCTCCAAGGTACCCGCATGGCCTTATTTTATAATAGGCCTGATTCTAACGGGGATGACTCTTGCTCTGTTTTTGGTAAAAGTGAAACCGGCGGAAGGAGAGCAGGTTTCTGCCAGCCACTTTAAATATCTGGCCGGTGGGATTGGCGGCTATCTTACCAGCCTCTTTCTCGCATCAGTCTTCTGGTTTCCCTCTGATGAGACAAAGCTTTCCAGCGATGCATCTTCTCTGACAATGGATGTGGTAATTGGTACCAGCTTGTTTTTAATAGGTATTTCTATTTCTTCGTACCTGTTTTATCGTGCTTCAAAGGGCATCTCTGATCGTCATCCTGATCTCATGCGGCGATTTGTTCTTGGTCTTTTTACCTTTTTACAATTTGATAAAATGCCACTTCTCGTTGCTTATCTGCTAATTTATTCTCCAGATACCGAGGTTAGTTTTCCAAATACCGCCGCTCTTGCCCTGGCGTCTTATATTCCTGTTGGAATTTTTTTATTGAAGACAACCTGGGATGCACGGCAGAGTTGATTTCACAACCGAAAATTACATATAAGTAAACTACATAAGGGCCAATCTACCTTTCAATCGCACGAGAAAGAAAGGTAGATAATGGTGTTTGTTTGCCTTCTGATTCTCTTATTTCATGGTGCCGAGAATTCCTCTAATGGCGGCAGGCAGATCTCCCGGTAACAGGACAATCTTGGAATTTGGCGATGAAGATACTCCCTTCAGTGCTTCAATATACTTTTCCCCTAGAAGATAGACAATCGGTAGATCATTATCCCGAATGGCATCCGTCACCTTTTGAATGGCGGCCTGACTCGCCTCTGCCAAAACAATTTTGGCTTCAGCGTCTCTTTTCGAGGCTTCGAACCGGCCTTCTGCCTGAAGAATGGCGGCTGCTTTGTCACCCTCTGCTGTGGTCACAGTTGCCCGTCTTTTTCTTTCCGCCGCAGCTTGTTCCTCCATTGCGGTCTGCATCGTATTCGACGGATTAATATCCTGGATTTCCACAGTCTTCAAGGCAATGCCCCAGTCAGCAATGTCATCCGAGATAGCCTCCTTGAGTTTGGCACGAATAACGTTTCTGTTGGAGAGAGCCTCATCGAGGTCCATTTCACCGACAATTGACCTGAGAGATGTTTGAACGAGGGTCTTTATAGCTGCCTCATAGTCATCGACACCGTATACTGCCTTATCCGGGAAGAGAATATTGATATAGGCAACAGCATTGGTGATAATAACGGCATTATCTTTGGTTATAACCTCCTGGCTGGGTATATCCATGACGATATCTTTTGTGGTAACCTTATAAGCAACCGAATCGATATAAGGGATGAGCAGGTTTAGGCCGGGGCCCAGGGTTGTGTGGTACTTTCCGAGACGCTGAACGACGAATTTATGACCTTGCGGTACTATCCGTACTCCAAGACTAATAGTAAAAACAACTAAGACCAGAAAAATAATGGTTACAACAAGGCTTGCATTCATAGCTTTGACTCTCTATTGTTTTTGAACGATAAGGGTGTTGCCAGACACATCAATAACCTTGACTCGGTCGCCCGGCGTTACCGACTCACGGCAGATGAACTGCCACTCTTCGGCTCCCAACAATGGTGTAGTAAACTTGATAACGCCCCTAACGTTCTCATGCGGAACCTTTACCACCATTCCAGATTCCCCGAGAACTGCTTCCAGAGATATACCCGCCTTCGTTTTATCTATCATCTTTGGTTTAAAGACAAAAAACCATAAGACAGTAAACCCGATAGATGCAATGGCCCACAAAAAGATTTGCAGACTTATCGTTAGGCTGGGAAAGAACCAGGCAAGGGCCGCGACCAGGATAGCACCACAGCCAAACCAAATGATAGTGAAACTCGGAATAACCAGTTCGAGCATGATGAGAATCATGCCAAAAGCAAGCCAATGCCAGGGAAGGATTGTGTACATATTCACCACTTTCTAATTAAAACTCGAAACACCATTCTCATCTTTATCTGTTAAATTATACTAACACAAAATTTCCGCTATGCTCACCGTAAAATTAATGGCCTTGATGGATATACTATCTGTGACGGCATATTTGACTGAAAGAGGCCAAAAATCAACATAACTGGAGATTCTCTACAATCATTTATAATTTTTATAAGCTCCAGTTTCTGTCAGCACCCGTAAAGAAAATTGAATATTTAAAAGAGCCCAAAGGCTCCTTTGTAAGTAAATATTTTCTAGCGACATCTTCATTTTTAAAATTTAAAATAAGGGTTAATAAAGAATTTTCTCAGCTTTCGGGGTGTCCAATTTTAAGAACATTCACGATCGCTTTCATTCTCCTTGGAAAAACAAATTATTAGAGATAGGATGTGGTGGAAAAATATTGATTAGGATGCTTGTAATATCCTTTTAGACAGGCTCCTTCATCACACCTTTACTAGTGAAAGAGTATCCAAATGGAAATACGATATTTGGTGAAAAACATTTTTCTACCGCCTTTTTCTCAAATTATACTCTTACTGTTGGCATGGCAATTACGCAAACAAATGCCGCAATTTGCAAAAACCATCTTTCTGCTGGCTGTCATCAGTTTATGGGTCTTAGGAACACCGATTACGTCAACGATATTAGCCCGTTCTCTTGAACAGGATCTAGCACTCCAGCCCCATCAGTTAGAGACTGTGCAGGTTGATGCCATCGTAATCCTCTCTGGCTCGCAAAATGAAACTGCACCAGAATTTGGTGAACCTGTGAGCGGAGAAGAAGCATTAAGTCGCATACGGTACGGCGCTTTTCTTCACCGTAGGACAGGGATACCAGTTCTATTGAGTGGCGGATCAGTGCAAGGCGATGAACAACGCAGCCTCGCCGAGACTATGGCTTTTGATTTATTAGAAGGTTTTGGCATAAAAGCCGAATGGTTGGAAACAAAAAGCAGGACAACTGCAGAAAATGCTAATTATAGCTATGCGATCCTGGGAATAAAAAACAAACCGTCCATCGCATTGGTTACTAATTCTTTGCATATGATGCGAGCTAAATGGAGTTTTGAGCAGGCAGGCTTTTATGTGCTGCCAGCTCCAACAGGTTTCGTTGACAAGAAACCATTAACCGTTAGTTCATTTCTACCTAATGCTCACAGCCTACAATTAAGCAGCGATGTACTCCATGAATGGCTGGGATATTGGGTTTATCTAATATTGAATTGAGATTGTTCTTATGTGCATATCGAAGATAATTCCTGAGAATCAACCGAGATAATTGCTTCATTCTTCCAACATCGGATTGTTGATAGTACTTTTCTCCAACTTCAGCAAAGAGCAACTCTTTGTCTTTTCCATTGAAAACAACCGGGAATTTGGTAGCGTTAAGCTACAGTGAATGTCCAGAGAAGGCAAAATATATGTCAGGAAGATGCCGTAAACCCTGACTTTAAGGAGCCACGAGTTCGTTTATCCAAGGCTCTTGGCAACTTCAAGGTCTCGGCCCCAAGATAGCGCCGAAATCGATTGACAGCCAGCTCCAATGCTTGGAGCATATCCGGCGTGGTTTCAACGCCGTCCTCCCAGGACCATTTGATAATATGCCAAATGCCATTTTTCAGTCTTGAATCGATTCGAGCCACAAACCGGTCGCCGAGCATCACCGGCAAAACGTAATATCCCCAGCGTCTGAGTTTTTCTGGTTTGTAGACTTCCCAGACATAGTCGAAGTTGAAGATATGGGAAATGGCCGTTCGGTCCCACATAAGTTGATCGAGTGGCGCGACAAGCCGCATGCGATTTTCTATTTTAGTAATTGTATCGAGGTGTTTGAGGGTGCTCGGCAGGGCATGGAAAAGTACTCCCTCAACATCCACCGGTACCAGAGCGCTGTGGTGAACCAGTTCTTTGAGGAGCAGCCGCCGTTCTGCTGTCAAAATCCCTAAACTCCAGACTGCCGTTCCGGCATTCGGCCGCATTAAGCCAAGCGCCTGGTGTCGCAATAGTAGTAACCACTCGATGCTTTTTTTGGCGGGGATTGGTTGTGCATGAAAAAGGTGGCTGGGGATGACCCTTTCGGTCAGGTCATAGACATGTTTTCCCTTGTTTCGTCCAGATGTTTGGACTTGACCAGTATGCCAGAGGGCCCGGAGCACATTTTTGGTCAATTTCGGGCCGTACCACGAGCCTTCCCACTGATTGTGATGTTCCTGGTAATGAAAATCGGTGCTGCTCAAGGGGCCCCGATCCCGCAGTTCTTGTAAGACTGTTATTACTGCCTCAGGGTATCGGTTGAGTATCGCTTCACGCCAGCGTGGTGCGTGCCAGTCGTAGTAGATCCGCCGCAGTGGATAATCACGCATCAAAACCAGCGACGCCTGCTTGTCCCAGCCATCATAAATAAAACGTTCCCCCTTGCCGTAGGCGAACTTCTGCCAGTCATCCACCAAGTAACCAGGCACCCGCGCCTGCAAAACCAGATCATGGTTTCGGCCGACCGGATTCAGTGGATCGTATTGCACACTGCCCAACCGTTCGAATGCCCCTTGTAGTGAAGTGGGCTGGAAATGATGCAATACCAGTAAACGCCTCGCATCCTGCTTACTCAATTTTAACATGGCAGGCAAAATACCAGGCGTTGGGGAATATGCCCATCGCAACATTTGATGTTGTTACTATTGTTGAAAATTACTCTCCCCTCATCAAAAAATACCAAAATCGATTCCTGCGGCAAGAGTCTGGCCCAACTCCTCCAAGTCAGCTAAATTTTGTTCGGTGGGTGGGCCTACGACTCTCATGTGTTCCTGCACCTTTTGCCATCTGTAGCCAGCGGCAAGTCTTTCAATTTGGCCAATGGCCCCTCGGCCGTCATTGCCGGCACAGACAAATAAGACAAAAGGCAGCCCGATTGTTTTGTCTTTTGCTTTTTCATAGGTGCGATCAAAAAAATCCTTAATCATGCCCGCCATAGTTCCAAAATATTCGGGAGACCCGATGGCAATAGCACTACAATTAAGAAGATCGTCCAGAGTAGCGTCTCCCGCTTTTTTTAACGTGACGGTAACGTTCTCCTCTTTTGCCGCCCCGTTAGCAAACCTATTTGCCATGAGTTTCATGGTGCCGCCCTGGGAATGGTAAATAACTAAAATATTTTTTTTGGCCATGATCAGGCTCCCCAAGAGATGCAGTTCTAAACTAATGGCAAACGTTCCCTATGTTCGGATTATTCATTGTTTTTATGGGATTGTAAAAACAAATGGGCCTCTGTTTTGCTTTCGTAAATATGCGGTGCCAGGCCACGCTTTTCTAAAGACGAACCCAATTTCATGCGCAGGAAGGCACTGGTTGTATAGCGGCTGACTCTCGAAAAATAGTTTTTCGTTAAATATGTCTGCATGGCGGTATACGCTTCTATGAGATCGGGATTGATATTAAAGCCGTCATAGTTACCAATAGCATAGACCTTTCTGCCCAAGGGCTTGAGGAGGTCGACGATGGTTGTTTTGACGACGTCGATATCCTCTTGTGTTTTGACTGCATAGCCCGCTAGATTGGCAAACAGGATGTCCATTTTGGCACTGTAGGTAATCCGTTCCTTGATGGAGACGCTCATCAAATCCTGTTTTAATCCCATAGGTTCAGGACTGAAGATCCTTGAATCCATTAATATAAGTGGTTGGCGGATGATGGGCTCAAAATCCATGTGGGTCAAAATATCTTTCTGAAGATCCACGCCGGGGGCAATTTCTAGGAGCTCCAAACCCTCTTTGGTGAGAGCGAAGACGCAACGTTCGGTAATATAAAGAATACGACGGTTGGACATGGCCGCGTATTTGCCGCTAAAGGTGACGTGCTCAACGTGTTTAACAAATTTTTTAAATTTGCCCTCTTCTTTGATAGTAAGAGCACTATTGCTCAACTGGCAATTTAATCCACCCGCAGTAAAGGTGCCGACAAACACAACTTTTTTGGCATTCTGGCTGATATTAATAAATCCACCGGCACCAGCCAGCCGGGGGCCGAATTTACTTACATTGATATTGCCTTCAGCATCAATTTCGGCCATGCCCAAAAACGCCACATCCAAGCCGCCGCCGTCGTATAAATCGAACTGATAAGGCTGGTCGATGACCGCTGAAGCATTGTCAGCGGCACCAAAGTTGAGTGCCCCCGCCGGTGCACCGCCAATCACACCCGGCTCTGCGGTTAAGGTCATGAAGTCCAGTATCTTTTCCTCATTTGCCACAGAGGCAATCCCTTCGGGAACACCAATGCCTAAATTCACCACACTGTTTGGTTTCAGCTCAAAAGCTGCCCGACGGGCAATGATTTTCCTCGGATCCAGGGGCATGGGGGTGATGGATTCCATGGGGATCTTCACCTGCCCGCTGTATGACGCTTTGTAAGGCGTGGCAAAGGTTTGCCAATGATTCTGCGGTTGACTCACCACCAGACAGTCCGCCAGAATACCGGGGATTTTTACTTGACGGGAATTAAGGGTACCGCGTTCGGCAATCTGTTCCACCTGAGCAATCACAAAGCCATTGGAATTTTTGGCGGCCATGGCCATGGAAAGAGAATCAGCAGTTAAGGCCTCTTTCTCCATAGTGATATTACCGTCCATATCGGCGGTGGTGCCGCGGATAATGGCTACATTAATAGGGAAAGCCTTGTACAGGAGATATTCCTGGCCGTCAATTTCAATGAGTTTGACGATGTCTGTAACGGTCTTGCTATTGAGTTTTCCGCCGCCATTACGTGGATCGACAAAGGTCCCCAGGCCAACCCTGGTCAGGTTGCCGGGTTTATGGGCGGCAATATCGCGGTAAAGATGCGAAATCACCCCCTGAGGTAAATTATAAGCCTCAATTTGCCCAGACACGGCCAGGGCCTGAAGCTTGGGTACCAGTCCCCAGTGTCCGCCAATGACGCGTTTGACGAGACCCGTATAGGCCAAATGGTTTAAGCCGCAGTTTTTGCCATCACCCTGACCGGCAGCAAAGACCAAGGTAAGGTCTTGCGGGTGTTTTGTTGCGAGGAAGAAACGTTCCAGTTCCACGCCAATTTCTTCAGCGAAGCCAATTCCCACAAAGCCGCCAAAGGCCACCGTGTCATTGTCTCGAATAATTCGAACAGCTTCTTCAGCCGAAACAATTTTATTCTTTTTAATTTCAACCGTTCTGATTGACGGCATGGCATTGGCTAAGTTTTCCCACCCGGAAACAGCAATTCCGTTGTATCCTTCTGGCTCTTCACGGTCCTCTGTTGGATTGTTCGTTGTCATGAGTGTGTCCTTTGAGTTTAAAAATTACTGATATTTTTAAGAGGTGTATTGATCCGCCCTCAGCTAACTCTTTTGGGGTCCTACTCAAAATCTGCGTATCCAGTTGGGCTTGTAAAACGAAACCTGTGTTTGATTTCGAATGCTTATAGAATGATGGGAGACTTGGACACGTGTCGGCATAATACCAAAAAAACAGTCAAGGGGTAAGGGTTACTTCTATGGTATTCGTTAGAGAAAACCTCTATACACCTGGTGAATTTATGGCATAAGCTTGGCGTTTATGGGGTGTTGGGTCCAAAAAGTCCCATTCGGCCCAGTTGGGTCATTATAATTTTATGCCATTTTAGGGAAGCCCCGCTCGAATCACCTGTGAGAATGATGGGTGTTTGTCTGCGGCCTGGGCCTTTGGGTTGATATAACTTCGATCCTTCAGTTCTGCGAAGGGTAAATTTGTCGCAATTATCTTTCTCTCATAGAGCATCTCGTCCAGGTAGCCGTTGGCGATCAACCTCCAGTCAAGCTCGGAATCAGGGTCATAAGGCATGGTGTGCCGACGGATACTTGTGGTGCAGTTGCCAGTCAGGGCGTTGTACCACTGGGGTTGATCTTTGAGTCGGTTGACCTCCTTCAGGTAACTGAGGAAAATCTTGCGGGCAACCTCCGGGCTGACATTCAGCGGGTAGAGGTAGACGTCCTCTCCTTTGCCTTCCTCGCGGTAGTTTGTCCGCAGGCGAACCAGGTCTCGTTCGTCGGCCACGACATAGATCATCTCGTATTGGCGAAAGAAACCTTTGATGGTGGAATACTCTTCCCCCATTTCCTTACGTGTCTCAATAGAGAAACAAAGATAGCCCTGTTTCTCGAAGTTAAAACTCATCATGGTGTGGGCTATTTGGGGTGATCCCCAATAGATCAGAAAGAGATCGATGCCCTTCAAATGAGCCAGATCAAATGTTTTGTCGTAGTGGTGGACGGTAAAGTCGGTCTCTGTCCGGTAATCGATATTACGGATATTGTGGACCGTCACTTTGCTGTCGGCAATCTCTGCCCAGGACAGAGTCGCGAGGTCGGGTTGCCAGTCCCGGTCATTGCTCGGCGGCATAAGCAGCCACCAGGTGTGCACTAGGGTAAATGCAGCCAAAAAGCCCAGCCGTGTCTTGCCGGTGCTGAATTTGCCAACAAGAAAAAAAAGACTGCCTAAGGCGAAAAAAACGGCAACCCATGGACGTATAACAACAGGCAGATTTGAATAGAAAATGGCAACTGTAGCCCATCCAGCCATCGCCAACAGGCAGAACCGAATAAAAAACTTACCCAAACCTGTAACCAAACGTATCATAAATTTGCTCCGCTAGGGTGGCAAGTGCTGGTTTTTATAGGGGCAAGAAAGATATTTTCCAGAAAAAACAATCGAAGAGATTGATGCAAAGCTACCATCTCAAGGTACCTTTCGCAATACGTCTGATCCTGCAACCAATGGTTTATCAACGAAAATCGACTGGGGGTAACAGAAGTCAAATCAATTACTAATCTGTGTTGAATAAACTCGTGGCATCTTGCAACGAATTCCTTCAGGGTGTGCAGAATCATAGACTGAAATTTTCTGTTTTTTGCATCCAAAGGGCAAATTTTTATTATGTCGATTATCAATGTTTCAGCGAAATATATCCTTTTATTTGCTCCTGCTCGCGCCAGGCTTTGCACTTTTGGTCCTATTTACCTATCTGCCTCTGGTGCGTTCGTTTATTGATTCTCTTTATGACTATCGGATGGTGTCCGAAGGGGTCAGGTATGTTGGTTTTGAAAATTATCTGCGACTTTTTCGCGATCCCTATTTTCACGCAGCAATTGGCAATAACCTCATCTATATAGTATTCACTGTTCTGCCTGGGATGATGCTTGCACTTGCTCTTGCCCTGGCGTTGAAACAAAATACACTGCTCAATCGCTGGTTACGGGCGGTCTTCTTTTTTCCGACAATTATTCCCCTCGTGGCTGCGGCGGCCCTGTGGTCTTTCATATTTCTTCCAGATATCGGCTTGTTTGATCATTATATAGGGCATTTTTTTGGTTCCGGTTCCCATAATTTTCTCGGTCGCCAGGAAACTGCTCTCGGTGCACTTATCATAATAAGTATCTGGAAATTTTCCGGCTACTATATGCTCTTTTTTCTTGCCGGTCTCCAGTCTATCCCAGACGATGCCATGGAGGCTGCCAGGATAGAAGGCGCTTCGTCAATTCAGTGCTTCTTCTACATAACTTTACCTCTTCTGCGCCCAACCATCACCTTTGTTGGCATTGTGTCGCTGGTCTATGCCGTCACCCAGATTGACCATGTGGCAATCATGACCAATGGCGGACCTGCCAGCGCGACAACCGTGATTCTCCATTATATCCAGTCTACCGCCATGCAGTCGCAGGATTTTGGCAAGGCCTCGGCTGCAACATTCTTGACAATTGTGTCGTTGTTTCTTGTCTCGTGGGTGAACCTGAAAGTTATTGATCGAGGTACCTACTATGAACGGTGAAGTAGGCAGTTACCGGCAGATTTTTTCTTTTGACAGAGAGGCTGGCTTTTCGAAAATATGTGCACGTGCAGTCAGCAGGTTGCCCCTTTTTGCGCTGTTTTTCTCATTGCTTGCGGTGCTGTGGCTGAGTCCATTTTTATGGATGCTGGCCGCCTCCCTCCGCCCTGATTCGTTTGGGATAGATATCGCCTCGCTGTTGCCTAAGTGGCCGTTGACCATACACTATTTCGTCGAGGCCTATCAGTCAGCCGATTGGATGATCTTGTATCGCAATACTATTATTTTCACGATGGGGAATTTAGTTGTTCAGATGGTCATTATCATCATGGCTGGTTATGCCTTTACCTTCGGGAAATTTAAAGGCCGGGATTTGTTGTTTCAGCTCTTTTTGATGCAACTCATGCTGGTCCCGGTGGTCTTGATGGTCCCCAATATGATGACCTTGAAAAGCATGGGACTCCTCGATACCCTGCTCGGCGTCATGGCGCCATATTTTGCCTCCGCCTTCGGCGTATTCCTCGTTCGTCAGGCTTTGCGATCAATCCCACGGGAAATGGAAGAAGCGGCTCTTGTGGAGGGTGCAAGCTTTTTTCAGGTCTTGTTCTATGTCATGATTCCGGCGATCTGGCCGTCGTTGGTGGCGTTTGCCATTATCTCTGTCACTGCCCACTGGAATGAATATCTCTGGCCGTTGATGGTTCTAAACAATCCAGACAATCAGGTGCTCACTATTGGCCTTGTCAGTTTTGCCATGGGTGCAGAAGCGGGGAGTGAATGGGGGCTGGTTGCGGCCGGAACCCTTATGGTCTGCATGCCGCTGATGGTTGCATTTATCGCATTCCAAAAACAGTTTGTCAGTAGTTTCGGCTTTACTGATTACAAATGATCTTCTTATCAATCAAAAATATTTAGGAATTCAAATGCTTCTTGCCCAAATTTCCGATTTGCATATTCGTCCTGCCGGGGAAAAACTGTACGATTTTATAGATACCAACGGACTCCTTGCCCGTCATATTGCCTATCTCAACAATCTTCAGGAACGTCCCGATGCGGTGATCATTACCGGCGATATTACCAATTGTGGCTGCCCGGAAGAGTACCGGATGGCCACGAGGATCCTTAGTCAACTTGACTATCCCATCTTCATTTTACCGGGCAACCATGACCAAAATGATAACTTCCTGGCAGCCTTTGCGCCAACCTATGAGTATCTGGGACAGGATCCGAAGTCGATTTGTTATATTATTGAGAACTTCCCCATACGGTTCCTTTGTATTGATTCAAGTGTCGACGGAGAACTGTATGGCAATATCGGCAGTAGAAAATTGTCCTGGCTGAAAGATACTCTCTTGGCCGCACCGGACAGGCAGACGGCAATTTTCATGCACCATCACCCGGCACCTTCCGGATGTCTGCATATGGATTCCATCAACTGTCGGGACGGCGCTGAACTCTTAAGCCTGCTCAAGCAGTTCCCACAAGTCCGTCATATCTTCTGTGGCCATACCCACCGGGCAATTTTTCAGCAGATGGATGGCTTGCTGATCGCAACTGCCCCATCAACTGCCCATCAGGTGCCATTCAATACCACCAACCCGAATGGCTTTTATAGCATGGAACCGCCGGCGATGCTGATGCATCGATTCAGCAAACAGACCGGCCTGGTCAGTTATGTGGCATCACTTGCCAATTTTGATGGTCCTTTTCGCTTTGAATGTGCAAGCGGATGTCCGGAAAATGGTGAGGTGTAGGTCGTGGCTGATGCGCAGTTTGTCAATGTTGGCAAAAAATTCGATAAGGTTCAGGTCATCTCGGATATTAATCTGGGTATCGAGGATGGGGAATTTGTTATCTTTGTCGGCCCTTCGGGGTCTGGCAAGTCGACCCTTTTGCGTTTACTGGCGGGGCTTGAGAGGGTAAGCGACGGACAGGTGTTTGTCGGAGGCCGCGATGTTACCTTTGCGCCACCGAGAGAGCGAAATATTTCCATGGTATTTCAAAATTACGCACTCTATCCCCATATGAGTGTTGAAAAAAATATCACCTTTGGCATGCGAATCCGTAAAGAGAGCCGGAATGCGCAGAAAAATGCTTTGGCCAGGGTGGTTAAAATACTCAAACTGGAAGGTCTGCTCGACCGCAAGCCAAGGCAGCTTTCTGGCGGTCAACGACAGCGGGTGGCCATGGCCAGGGCTATAGTCCACACTCCAGATCTCTTTCTCATGGATGAACCGCTTTCTAATCTTGATGCGAAACTTCGTAATGAGGTTCGGCTGTCCATCATGGAGCTGCAAAAAGAGCTGGGGTGCACCATGGTTTATGTCACCCATGACCAGATTGAAGCAATGACCATGGCGGACCGTGTTGTGGTGCTGGATCGCGGAAGAATCCAGCAGGTTGGCACGCCACAAGAACTCTACCATAGTCCGGCAAATCAGTTTACGGCCAGTTTTATCGGCACACCAGGGATGAATTTCATGCAGCTCGGTAGAAAAAACGGTGGAATCTACCTTCCTGACGGAACACCCTTAACTCTCCCGCCAAAACTTGAACACCAGGTCTTAAAAAATGGTGAGGTGGTTTTGGGACTCAGGCCTGAGCATATCTTTGTAAATCACGAAGAGTGTCGGGCTGTCGGCGGTGAGGTTGTGGGTGATCAACCCTTTGTGTCGCTTGGCGCAAGAATCGGTACCCGTGAAATGCTGGGCAGTGAGTTTTTGATTCACACCGGCGAAGAAAACGGTCGGTTGAAATTTCGTTATAAAAACAATGGAACTGTCCCTAAAACCGGGGAACAGGTAAACCTCCATTTTTCCTTGGCCAATGTGCATCTTTTTGATGACGTCACTGGTCAAAGACTCAACTAATAAAAGGATGAAAAAATGAAAAAGCTGTTATCAATGTTGACTGCCGCAGCCGTTTTTACCTGCGGTACAATGGCCTGGGCGGCCACAGAAATCGACTTCATGTTTCCTGCGCCGGTGCAGGGGAAATTTACCACTGAAATGAATTCGATTCTGAAGGAATTCAACTCGTCTCAATCCGATGTCAAGGTTCGTGGCATTTTTACCGGAGATTATGACACCACGAAGATGAAGGCTGAAGCTGCTGCCAAGGCAGGCAGTCCGCCAGCCCTGGTTATTATGATGGCGAACCTCACCACTGAACTTGCCATCAATGACCTGCTTCTACCGATACAGGAGATCACCAAGTATGGTGATATGGATGCCAAAAAGTTTCTGACTGAAAATTATTGGCCCGCTCTTCATAAAAATGCCATGTTCAATGGCGAGGTTTATGCCATCCCCTTCCATAATTCCACTCCGGTCCTTTATTACAACAAGACTCTTCTTGCCGCAAACGGCTTTGAGAATCCACCCAAGACCTGGGATGAAGTGGTTGAAGTGGCAAAAAAGTTAACGAATAAGGATGAGGGGCGATGGGGAATCATGTTGCCTTCCACTAACAACGACTATTGTGGCTGGATTCTTTCTTCCTTGACGATGGCAAATGGTGGGAAATATTATAATTCTGATTACCCGGGCGAAGTCTATTACACAGCACCGTCTACGGTTGGTGCTATGACGTTCTGGCGCGACCTTGCCTATAAACATCATGTTATGCCGTCCGGGGTTCTTGAATCCAAAGCAATCAGTGCCAGCTTTTTTGCCGGCAAGCTTGGTATGGCTTTTCTCTCCACCGGTGCTTTAGGTTTCATGCGCGAGAATTCCAAGGACTTTGAACTGGGCGTAGCCTATATGCCGAAACATGTGAAGAATGGTGTTATTATCGGTGGTGCTTCGCTGGTGAGCTTCAAAGGTATCGATGAAGAGCAGAAAAAGGCCGCCTGGAAGTTTATGGAATATCTCACCAGTCCTGAGGTCTCCGGGCGCTGGAGCCGATTTTCCGGATACTTCGCGCCACGCAAGCAGGCCTATGATCTGCCGGAAATGAAAGAATATATGGCTAAAGATCCTAATGCAGCGGTGGCCTTGAGCCAGTTGAAATATGCAAACCCATGGTATTCAACCTATGAAACCGTCACTGTACGAAAAGCCATTGAGAACCAGATGGCTGCGCTATTAAATGATCCTGATCTTACACCAAAAGATGCAGCGGAGAAGGCTCAGAAAGAAGCTGAAGCTATCATGGCTCCTTATGTCGACCAAACAACCTTAGCTCTTCCGTAAGATTCTAAAAGGTGTGGTAACACGGCACCGTCGTCACAGCCACTCATGATGATTGAGCCAATTATCATGAGTGGCTGTTGATGATCCATCCTGCGCGTTCTTAATTGCGAAGATTATGCTGGCTGAAAAGTTCGACGATCTTGCTGACTTTTTCGGCAACAGCGGTAAGAGACGATGCGGCAGGAGAGGATGGATAAAGCTCGCAAATTGGCATGAAGGCTTTAAGGGCTTTGATTATTTTGTCGTCCTCGGGGATTACTCCGAGTTCGGGAATCTCAATTCCGAGATATTTTCTGACCATTTTGCAGAGCTTAGTCTTGTCGACTGAACCATTCTCACTGTCTCGGTTGACAATTAAGAGCGGATGGAAATATCTCAAGGCCTGTTGACCTTTTTCTTTGGCACCTTCACTGGTCTTCTCTGCAAGTTCGAAGACCTCCTGTAGGGATTTGAAACTATGGTTTTTCAGGGCAACAGCCACATCGCTTTTCGACAAGAAACCGCCGAGCACTTTCCTGATTGTTGCCAGTTGTAAAAAGGTATAGAGATCCATTATGGCCGTTGGATCAGGCAGAGTAACACAGATCTGGATATCTGATTGCATGAAGAAATCAAGGGCATGGTAGCTGGTGCCTGCACCAACATCAATCAACAGGATATCGGCTTCAATAGCTTCCAGGCCACGCAGAAGACGATGCTTTTCCTGGTAGGTCATGTTTGAGGTCTGCAGGGTTTCGCCGGTTCCTGGGATAAGCTGTAGACCATGATAAGAATAGAGGGTGTGGATGAGATCGTTGATCGATTCGACCTGCCTCGTTAAAAAATCGGTAAGAGTCCGCTTTGGCTCAAAGAGTCCGAAGAGCAAATGGACGTCGGATCCTCCGATATCGAGGTCGACAAGACAGACCTTTTTGCCGGTTCTTGCCAGCAGCAGGGCGAGATTGGCGATGACCATGGTTTTACCGGTGCCGCCTTTACCTGATCCTATGGAAATGGTAACTGTCATTGTGTTTTTAAGATCATTGGTTGGCTGGCCTGGTTAAGTTAAGCCCGGAAAAAGTGAAAAATATTATGTGTATAACTAGTTTTTTTGCCTTCGTAAGCGAATCTCATATATGCGTTTTGCCCGGGTGAGTATTGTTTTGAATTCTACCGGCGTTTCGGCTGGGCCGCTCCAAAGTTCCCAGCCTTCCTTCGAGCGTAGGACGAGTTTGTTGTTTTCATAGGATAAAACCGCATCGCCGAGCAACTCGAAGCTGTCGGCCGTTGCGGCAAGCGAACCTGATGTCTCCAGGGAAGTAGGCGGTGGTTCGGCCTTTTTTTTATGCTGGATGCAGGACGAGCACAATTCCCTTTCGTTATTGCCAAAGAGATTGAGAACGGTTCCGCAGTCTTTACAAAATTGCATGCATGTCCCTTTGCCGGAAAAGACAGTTGGTCAATGAGACTTCCTCCAGACGGATTTTATCGCTCTATTCAGTGTATCAAAGAAAAACCGCTTCGTCACTTTTTGCGCAGAAAATGAACAGGACAGGGCTGTTTTCTCCTTGCTGTCAGTTTCTTTTCGGTCCTGGCAAGAAGATTATTTAGTGTCCCCTTCGGGGATGGTTGAAACCCCTCGCCTTCAGGCGAAGAAAAGTTTAAAATTGTCGCTATGCGACGTTACAAAATTGGTTCTCATACTAAAACAGATTTGAAGGTTCATATAATCTGGATTCCTAAATACCGTAAAAAAGTATTGAACGGGCAGGTAGCAATACGTACTCGCGATTTGCTTCGGCAGATTGCCATGGAACATGATATTGACATTATATCTGGAAAGGTAGCGAGCGACCATGTTCATATGTTTATAGGTTACCGACCAACTCAAAATATCAGCAAAATTGTCCAGTGGCTGAAAGGAATAAGCTCGCGGATCTTGCTTTCGGAGTTTGTCCATTTGAAAAAACAGTATTGGGGGCGCCATATCTGGGCACGTGGTTATCTAGCTGTAAGTTCTGGAACAATAACAGATGAGATGATCCAAGAATATATAGCTGAACAAGAGGGAGAGCCGGTAGTTGATGATAGTCGATTTCTAATCGACCCCTCTTGAACCCCTCGACTTGTAGACGAGGGTTGTTTAGTTGTGAAGAGAAAATTGTGCTTGTTACCGGAGGCTTTTCGGTGGCTGCTTTGCTTTGGTAGAGGTGAATAAAATGGCGACACTTGTCCGAATCATCAGTGAGTAATGTACAAAATAAAAGGAAGATTATCCTTTCCCACCTAAAACTTTCTTACCAAACAATGGCAGGGTGGACGCCAGGTCACCCTCAAAAAAATAGTCTGAAATTGGGATTGTTTTTAGGTATCCAGGGGCAGTGAGTGCATGTTCCTGGTTAAACTCGTAGATTAAACCGCCGCGTTCTTTTACCAATGCCGGAAATCCGGCCGCTGGATAGACCTTTGCCGATGTGCCGATGACGAGCAGCAGATCGCAGTGGGTGATAAGCTCTTCAATCCTATCCAGGCTTCTGACGGCTTCACCGAACAAAACAACGTTTGGTTTGAGAGAAAAACTGCAATGGCTGCAAAGAGGCACCTCTTTTGCGGCATAATGGGCGCTGGTGACCGGGACGAGCGTATCGCACTGTAGACATTGCAGGTGTTGATGGTCGCCATGAATTTCCAGCACATTTTTACTGCCCGCGGCCTGGTGCAGATTGTCGACGTTCTGGGTAACCAGTCCTTTGAGGAAACCGTGTTGTTCGAAGTCAGCCAGAACCCGGTGTGCCTGGTTCGGCTTTTTCCCGAGCAGGCCTTTGCCGAGTTCTCGGTAGAGTTTCCAGGCCTTTTGCGGAAATTTGAGAAATACATCGATGGTTGCGTATTCTTCAGGGGCAAAGATTGTCCAGACTCCACCGGGACTACGGAAATCGGCAATACCGCTGTTGACGGAAATACCTGCTCCGGTGAGAGCCACGGGACATGAGGCGGTCTTGAACTTTTCCACCGCCTCTTCGAGAAATTCAAGGTTCTTGTGGGGAGTAATTGTTTTCATAAGGATCTCCATCCCGGAGTGAGGCTCCGACACTCTCTTGGTTGTTGCCGATTACTTTGAATCGCTGTCCTTTGTTTTGGAATTGAGGCTAATCCTTTCCACCACCTTTCGATAATAGTCGTGCTGGCTGGAGATATTAGAGGAGAAGGAACGTCTTGCATCAACTTTCATGAGGAGGACATTGAGCTTTTTCATCTGCTTGAGTCGTTCATGCTCATCATTCGTGCGGGAAATCAGATCTTCTAATTTTTTAACTTCTTTGCGCTCTTCTATCTCCGGCGGCAGATAGCCGCTGTTTTTCAGAATTTTATAGGCCATTTTCAGGTCATCCGGAACAAAACGATCATCTTCCAGAGGCAGTGGTTTGTTTTTCCACTTTGGGGAATTGAGATCCCTTTCCCGCATGGCCTCGGCAATTCGCTGTTCCGCGATAAAAGCAAGTGAATCCATAGGACCTCCGTTGCCGGAAAAATTATTGAAGGAGAGTTTGCAGCCACGCGGAAATATCGCCGATCTGTTGCGGACAGACGGAATGTTCCATGGGGTAATTTTGATAACTGACCTTGTAGCCCAGTTCTGTGAGTTGGGTGTGCGCCTTTTTGCCGAGGAGTTCCGGCACCACCGGATCATGCACACCGTGCTGAATATTGATAGGAATTGTTTTGTTCACGGTACTGTATTCAATACTATCGGCAGTGGCGAAGTATGTTGACATAGCCAGCAGCCCCCCGAGTGGTTTCTCGTAGCTGAGTGCCACCTGATAGGCGACGGCGCCACCTTGTGAAAAACCGGCAATGATAATCCTTTTGCTGTCGATGCCCCGGTCCAGTTCACGATCGACAAAATCTCTGATTGCCTGGCAGGACTCAAGTAAACCGGCGGTGTCGACCTTCCGGTCAATGTCCATTTCAAGGATATCGTACCAGGCGGGCATGACGAAACCGCCATTGATCGTCACAGGTATTGCCGGTGCATGGGGGAAAATAAACCTGACAGCCAGGTCTGCTGGCAGTTTGAGCTCCGGGACAATGGGGGCAAAGTCATTGCCGTCCGCCCCGAGTCCGTGCAGCCAGACGACTGTGCTGTCAGGATTGGGGCTGGTTTCAAATTCAATAGCTGGCAGGAGTGGCATCGATAGTTCCTTGTGGTTGGGCAAACAGTTGCCTCAGAAATGAAAGTACCTTGAAACAGAATATCTTAATGCAAAAAAAATAAGAAAATATTCTGTAAGGTATTAAATATACCAGAAGGTGCATTCCGAGACAATCCTCTGTCTGCATAGACTCTGTCTCTCATCTATAATATCAGTAGAATCAATCCTCAACAGGAGGCCATTTGACTGGTAAAAAAAAGGTGAACACGATACGCTGAAAGTAGACCATTGATTCTCCAACCAAAGACCACCATGCTGAGGTACCCATGCGCAGAAAAACCAAAATTGTTGCCACCATTTCCAGTCAAAGATGTTCTATCCCTTTTATTGAAAGTCTTTTTGCGGCGGGTATGAATGTCGTCCGACTGAACACTGCCCATATGACCCATAATGATGCTCTGGATGTTATTCGTAATACCAGGGCTGTTTCTGATAAAATTGGTATCCTTCTTGACACCAAAGGGCCTGAGATCAGGACCTGTCCGAACGAGGGACCTTTGACGGTAAAATTTGGTGATATTGTTCGGATCAAGGGTGCCCCTGGCGAAAAATCCCATGACGATATAATCTGTGTCTCCTACGCAGACTTTGTCAAAGATGTGCCGGTCGGCAGTTCCATTCTTATTGATGACGGATATCTGGCTCTGGCGGTCGTCAAAAAAGACGAAAACTACCTGACATGTTCCGTGGAAAATGACGGAATTATCAGAGAGCGGAAAAGTATTAATATTCCCTCTGTTCATGTTAAACTTCCGGCGCTCAGCGAAAAGGACAAAGGGTTTATTCGTTTTGCGGCGGAGCATGATCTTGATTTTATCGCCCACTCTTTTGTCAGAAATAAAGAGGATGTGCAGGCGGTTCAGAATATCCTGGATGAAACAAACTCGAGCATCAAGATAATCGCTAAAATTGAAAATGCCGACGGCGTTGAGAATATTTCGGAAATCCTTGATCACGCGTACGGAATTATGATTGCCAGGGGCGATCTGGCGGTGGAGATTCCCACCGAACAGATTCCTCTAATCCAGAAGCAGATAATCAAAGACTGCATTGAACGAAGAAAGCCTGTCATTGTTGCCACCCAAATGCTGCATTCCATGATCGACTCTCCCAGGCCGACCAGGGCAGAAGTCTCAGACGTGGCCAATGCCTGCCTCGATTACACCGATGCCCTGATGCTTTCGGGTGAAACGGCCAACGGAAAATATCCGGAACTGGCTGTGCGCATTATGGCAAAAATTGCCACAGAGATTGAAGGTAAGCAGCCCCGCAATATTGACATTCCTTACAGCAGCAGCAACAAACTGCAGGCATATCTCGCTAAAGCTGCGGCCAAAGCCGCACTCCGCCTTGAGACCAAGGCCATCGTGGCTGATTCTCTCACCGGTAAGACCATTCTTGCCCTGGCCACCTATCGTGGACCCAATGTCATTTATGCCCAGGTCTACAATAAATCTGTCGTTCGCCAGCTTTCTCTTTCTTATGGTGTGTATGCGGATTATGTTCCCATGGATTTAACGGTAAATCAGCCGGTGCAACAGACTATTTGCCGACTGCTCAGGGAAAACCATTTTCAGGACAGTGATCTTATCGTTGTTCTGGCCGGCAGTTTTGGTCCGAAACAGGGGGCATCTTATATTGAGATCAGCTCTGCTGGAAATTTTAGGCAGAAGTGCTTTCGACTTTAAAATATGCTCAGTTGATCTCAAGATTTGCCCGTCTCTTTTTTGACCAGTATATTAAGCCAGGTCTGTTGCTGGCCACGCAGAATTGAATCAGAGTGACGTATTTCGATGGTTGTAAGCTGTGGGAAACGGTCAAGAAACTGCCGCATTCTCGGGAGAGAATAGTTGTTGAAGAAACGTTGCCGTTGGTCAAACGATTCTTGTTCATCTTCTTTAAAAGACATATACCAAATGCCATTTGGTTTCAAGGCCTTGAGTATCTTGCCAAAGGTTTCCTGCATTCGGGATTTTGGAATATGCAGCAGGCTGGCACAGGCCCAGATGCCGTCGTAGGTCGCCACTTCGTCCAGTTCTTCGGCTTTTTGTACCCGAACTGGCTGGCCGAGATATTTCGCTGCACACTCAGCAATCTCTTCTACCGCGTCTATGGCCATTATCCGGTGACCTTGATCGAGGAAAAAGCGGCTATCGCGTCCTGAGCCGCAACCGATATCGAGGATCAGGCTGTTTGGGGCAAGAAGCTCAAGAAATCGTTGCCGTATTTGCTGGTGGTACTCAAGGTATCGAGTTTCTTCGATATATTCGATCGCATTGTCTCGGTAGTACGCGAGTGTCGTCTCGACCTGATGCTCTTCCTGTAATTGCTCCACCAAAGGAATATCCGCAGGCGCCCATGAAAGAGACATAAGTTCCTCGACCGGCAGCCAAAGTATCTGATCATGGTCCCGGCATTGGAAGGTACCGCTCAGGTGCTGAACGCGATAAGCCAGCAGTCTGATGATTTTTGTTTTATAATCGTATATGGATTCGCCAAAATAATTGAGAACGGCGCATTTGATACCGAATTCTTCCCAGAGCTCTCTCGCCAAACATTCTTCATTCGTCTCATTTGCTTCAAGTTTGCCGCCGGGATACTCCCAGAATCCTGCCAGGTGGCAGCCGGGTTTTCTTCTGGCGGCCAGGATGAGTCCGTTTTGTTCAATGATTGCTGCGGTAACTGTTATCATAGACGGTGATTGGAAAGCATGTTATTTTTAGCAGATGACTGTGTTGTATAGCTCGTGTTGTTGACAGCCTGATATGATCAGGTGATGATCAGGAGCCTGTCCGAGGATGCCCTTTTGCCCAAACTTTTCGTTGTTTTCATAAAAATAATGCTCGCAATATTAATTATATAGCTCCGCTTATTTTTATGAAAATGCCTCAATTTTGAACAAAATGCCTATCCTCGGACAAACTCCTATTATAATAGATTAGCAGTTTTAAGGAGAAAAATATGAGTATGCAGGAAGCGTTGAGTGCGGAATTGAGAGTTGCCATGAAGGCAAAAGACACCGACCGGACCGGAGCGATCCGCATTCTGATCGGTGAGTTCGCCCGCCAGCCAGAAAAAGTCTTGAGCGATGAGCAGGTTATCGCCATTGTAAAAAAACTAATAAAGTCCGAGCGGGAACTTCTTACAGCCCAGGGGCAGGAGAGCTCACCATTTCTCACCATAATGGAAGGATATCTGCCCAAACAGGCCAGTGAAGAGGAAATTTATGACTGGGTCGAAAAAAATATCGATTTTTCTTCATTTGCCAGCAAGATGCAGGCGATGAAACCGATTATGCAGCATTTTGGCAGCAGCGTTGATGGCAATACGGTGAAGAAAGTGTTGGGGAAATTTGCTTAAAGTTACTGACTGGAAAGAGAGACGTTGAAAATTTGAATGAACTGGCGGTTCATTTCTTGTGACAGGCAAAAGGATGTTTATCTTAATCCCTGATTACGTATAAAGGGTTCTGTAATATCGCCATAACATGGCACTTACGGGAAAGGATAAACAATAATTGGAGGTACGACGTGTTACGAATTGTTCTGTTTTTAGCAACCAACATGGCAATACTTGTTTTGCTGGGTATTGTGATGAGTGTCTTCGGGATTGATTCAAGATCCACTTCGGGACTGCTGGTGATGGCGGCGATGTTTGGCATGGGCGGCTCATTTATTTCTTTGGCCATGTCCAAATGGATTGCCAAGAAATCGACTGGTGCCAAGGTCATTGAAAATCCGAGTAATCAGACGGAGCAGTGGCTCATTGATACCGTTCGTCGCATGGCCGAAAAGGCAGAAATCGGTATGCCCGAGGTGGCTGTGTACAACTCTCCGGATATGAATGCCTTCGCCACAGGAATGAATAAGAATGCTGCACTGGTTGCCGTTTCCACCGGGTTGCTGCAGAATATGGAGAAAGGCGAGGTCGAGGCAGTGCTGGCCCATGAAATAACCCATGTGGCCTGTGGTGATATGGTGACGCTTTCTTTGATCCAAGGCGTTTTAAACACCTTTGTTATTTTTCTTTCCCGCATTGCCGCCAATATAATTGATAACTTCCTGAGTAGTGATGAGGAGGGTGGGGGCTTGGGGTTTTTCGGTTATATGGCGGTGACCATTGTCCTCGAACTTGTGCTTGGCCTCTTTGCCTCCATCATTGTTATGTGGTTTTCGAGAAAACGGGAATTTACAGCTGACAAAGGAGCCTCCTATCTCACCGGCAAGGAAAAAATGGTCCGTGCATTGCAACGGCTGCAGGCCAGCCACGAACCATCACATCTGCCTGATCAGGTGGCGGCCTTTGGTATCCGGCCTAAGCAGGGAGGTCTGGCCGCGCTGTTCAGGAGTCATCCACCCATAGAGGACCGGATTGCGGCGCTTCAGAAGCTGTGATAGGTAGTTGTAAAAAAACGAACAGTCTTGTCATGAGACTGTTCGTTTTGTAATTTTCTCATAAAAATCAAAAGCCAATGGTTAAGCAAAAAGCTTCATATTCGAGGCGTGTAAATTCCGATTTTGTTTCGACGTACCTTAGTACGCCGAAACAAAATCGGAATTTGCAACAACGAAGAAGATGGAGAATTTTTACGACACCATTCATTACAGGTTGGTTATTCCTAGGATAGTGTGCCAGACCTCGTCCTGATTCCAGCGTTTGAGGATGAGAACAGGCTGGGTGTTAAGGAATTCGACAATTTTTTCCGCCTCACTTCGCAAGAGACCGGAGAGAACAAACCATTTCTGTTTCAGAAACCCTTCAGTGCGCACCAGATCCTTCATCACATCATAGTGGATGTTGGCAACCAGCAAGTCGGTGGCAACGCTGGTATGCTCTTCAGCCCTGCCATTGACCACCAGAATATGGTCATCGAGATTATTCAGTGACACATTGAGGCGGGCGGTTTGCGTCGCCAGATAATTGTAGTCGACGGCGATAATTTTTTCGCAACCGAGCTTTGCTGCAGCGAGGGCCAGAATTCCCGTTCCCGAGCCAAGATCGAGCATGGTCTTGGCCTTGTTGCCGGCGCAGGCGATATCAATGGCTTCAAGGCAGGCCTGGGTGGTTGGATGCATGCCGTTACCGAACACCACCCCTGAATCGAGGGTTATGGCAATCTCATTTTCACCAGGAGAGGCTTTAATCCAGGTAGGGTTTAACAGAAAACGGCCTATGCGCACAGGTTCAATGTTGCCGCCCTGCCATTGTGCATAGGTCATTTCATAGTCGTCAAGGAGACTCAGCTCAGGGAAGTCGGCTAAGATTGCCAACACCTGCTCTTTTGCCGGTTTGGTAAAAAACAGAAAACTGAAGTCATCTTCCACCCAGTTTCCGATAAAATTCTCAGCCTTTATCGGATGCAAGGCCGGGACTATCCCTTCGATATAATAGATAAACAGCAGAGTATCTGGCCGAAGCAGGGACGCTGAATGCATAATGAAAATATAAAAGTCGGATGGTTAAAAATTATTGCTACTGTTCTTGTGCGTCAGAGAATATTGTCCCCACGCTCCAGCGTGGGGACAAAACGTAGGCGCTCCAGCGCTGACATCATCAAACATCCCCAGGCCATTAATATTTGGTTTTAACCAGGAAGGCCTGCATTTCACCCAACATACTCTTTACCTGGTTACTTGTGACAGTGTCGTGGTTCCCTTTTGCTGCTGCATCACAGATCTCTAGCCAGGCCATGACAGCCTTATTGTCCTGTCTGTCATAGAGTTTCTTTTTGTATGCCTCACCGGTCAATTGAAGGCCTTTCTTTGGCACAGCCTTGCCTTGGATCTCATTGTGGATTGCAATACCGCGGGCGAGACAAAGATTGCGGAGCTGTTTTTCCAGAATGGCACCGGCGATAATGGCGGCGGCCACGTGGTTGCCTTGGTCTAGCTGGATTCTGGCCAGTCGGAGCATGTCGACTAAAATATCCCGGGCAACTGCTCCACTGGTGGTTTCAAGCCAATTTCCCTGAAGTTCTCTTTTAGCCGCGGTGAGCATGCCAAGCCCTCTTCTGGTTCGGCTTGCGGTGTGGTGGATAACTTCGGTTCTGAAGCTTTCGTAATAGGTGCTGACCTCGCCAAAGACACGGCTGAGGTACGAGAGTGCGGTAATTCTGAAATCGTGAAATTTCTGCTCGTTTACAAGGGATTTTGACTGGTTGCCGCCGGTTTCTGTGCCGAGAACAGTTTCCCCCATTGTTATGATTGCCCCAAGTTGGGCAATAAGCTCATCCTGATTTTTCATGGTCTTTTGGTCTCTGTTCAAAGTAGCAGATCAATTATGATGATCAAATGAGTACTTTCGGAAATAACTCCTCGTTTTTCAGAAGAATTTGCCGAAGGTACTTATACTCCTCAAAGGAGTACTGCAAAGAGCCCCTATACAAAGGGGTACTCAAAAAAGTCCCGACTGTCGGGATTTGTTTCTCCCATATACCCTGTTATGGGAAATTTATCATCTCTCGATTCAGCCTGACAACAGATATTTTATGCAGATATTTTGTGGCGAGGAAGCTTCGTTATTTATCTACGATGAGTTTAAGGGCGGTACTGTTTTTCAGCGTCTCCAGGATAAAGGAGGTTTTGACATTCTGAATTCCCGGAATTCCCGAGAGTTTGTTGTTGACGAAATCTGTATAGCTGTGCATGTCTTTGACCGCCACCTTCAAAAGAAAATCAACCTCACCGGTCAGTTGATGACATTCAAGCACCTCATCCATCTGGGTTAACCGTTCCTTAACGTTTTGCAGCGAAGAAATCTGATGATGACTGAGACAAACCATAACAATGGTCTGTAGACCAAATCCCGCGAGATCACGGTCCAGTATTGCCACATATTTTTCTATGATGCCGGTTGATTCCAGTCGCCGAACCCGTTCCAGAACTGCCGGTGGCGATAAGCCAACTTCCTGAGCCAGTTTGGCATTGGTTATACGGCCGCTTTGCTGTAGAATGTTGAGGATTTTTTTGTCTGTTGTGTCAATCATTTGCGGATGAGGTGGGACTCTGTAGTGTAATATTAATAAGTTTATATAGTATATAACGAATTATATTCAAAAATAAAAGAGAGAGCTTAACTAACTTAAGATGTATGGCGCTTGTGAGGGAGGTAAGATGAAACAAACAAAAGGAGCGCATAGAATATCCTTGAGGTATAATAATTCGTAAGAAAATTCAATGAGTGCTTGAAAATAACCAAGAGTTAGGCAAAAGAACATTATCGAACAGCCTCATCGGAACCAATTTTTGTGACAGATCTCTTTAACCTCATTTATTACTCATGTTGATATCTCTTTTCTATATACTTAATCTGATAATCCTATTCTCAGGTCTTTTGGGCTTTTTCCAAGGCAGTGGTAAGCGGAACTTTTCCCTTGCACTGGTCCAGACCTTACTGGCTTTGCCTCTACTTGCCTGGGAATATTTTTATCTGGCCTACCATTGGCAACCTCCGGTTGTTCATTTGGTCCTATTCTCGGAACTCGTGTTGGTCATTATTATATTTTCTTTTGCGCTCCGTTTAAATCAGGTAACCCGTGAATTTGTTGATGGCTTCAGGCGTAAATTTTTAGTTGAAATTTTGTTCGGAACTGTGTTGTTAGCCATGGCCGTACACTGTCTGTTGCACTACTCTCTGTTTGGAATATTCGATGAGGGTGTGTTTTTTAGCATGTATGGGCCAATCTATTTCTCAAGTGTATTGACCCTGATTGTCGTTCTTTATGTTGCCTGGCGTTTGGAAAAATTTTGGCGTCCGTTGCCTGGAGCCGGGCGCTGGGAGTATAAATTTCTGGTGGTTGGTGGCTTTCTGGTCTGCGGAACCCTGGCCTGGTCCAGTTCTTATCGTCTCACCTATCTGACAATATTACCTGAACATCTGCATCTCCTGGCGGCCCTGTTGATTTTCGGTTGGGCTATGATGTGCTATGCGGTGTTCCATCACCGGCTCCTCAATCGCAAGATCTTTGTCTCCCGAAAGGTTGTTTACGCCTTTGTTGTACCATCTCTGCTTGCTGCCTACCTCCTCGGTTTTGGCATAGTCACCCTGCTGATGCGGACCTTTGAGCTGGAGATGTCCTTTGTCCTGAAGTGGTTGTTTCTGACTCTTGGTTTTGTAGCCGTTGGACTCTTTGCCTGCTCGGGTAAAATACGCCGCCGCGTCCATTTCTTTATCAGCACGCACTTCTATATCAATAAATATGAATACCGAGATGAATGGTTGGCACTTTCACAGCAACTTCAGGGGGCTTCGTCCGAGACGGCTGTGGTTAGAGCACTCCGTGAAGTGCTTGCTGAGAGCCTTTATACCACAGAGATATTTATCTGGCTTGGTGGTGGGGATGCCTTCCAAGAATATAAACTGATTTCTTCACCGGTAAATTCAGATGCCGGAAAACACGAATATAATTTTTGGTCGCATGATTCTCTCATCAATTATCTCCATAATCATTCCTATTTTCATACTGGTGAGAAAGAACCGGACCAGGCATGGCAGGAGGTAAGGAAAAATAAGGAATCTTTTCTCTCCTCGCTCAACCTCACTCTTATCGCTCCCATCTCTATTGGTAACCATCTTACTGGCTTGATTGGCCTCGGGCCGGAGTTTACTGGTGGACAATACGGTCATGATGACTTTGATCTGCTTATCGCCCTTGGCAGCCAAACTGCATCTGCTCTACTGGCTGTTCGAATAGCAGAAGTACTCGCTCATACTCGGGAACAGGAGGCTTGGCAACGACTGTCGGCCTTTGTTCTCCATGATATTAAGAATGCGGCCACCATGCTTTCTCTGCTTCAAGAAAATGCCCCGGAGCATATTCATGAACCTGAGTTCCAGCAGGATATGCTGGAATTGGTCGACGATGCTTTGCGGAGAATGGGCAGGGTAGAGCAGCGTTTAGGGGCATTGAAAGATGATATAGCACCGCAGTTGCAGAATATTGAGCTTGGCAACTTTTTACAGGGGTTTGTTCGCAAGATGAAGAAAAAACTCCCCTTGATGGAGGTTATAATTGAATGTCCAGATGAAATACAGGTAAGCAGTAATCCTGATCTTTTTGGTTCTGTGATAGAAAATATCCTGCTTAATGCCTATGAGGCGCAGGGAGAGGGAGCTGTGGTGCGGATAAGAATTGGCAGGGATGATGCTGATCAGGCGCATGTCGAAATTATTGACAATGGTCCGGGAATTCTAGCAAATTTGTTACCGGAGGGTTTGTTTGAGCCATTTAAAACAAGCAAGGATGGGGGGGGCGGAATTGGTTTGTGGCAGGTGAAAAGATTGGTAACCACCCTGGGGGGGGGGGTCTCAGCCAACAACAATCCGGATGGTGGAGCTCGGTTTGTGATCGCGTTACCTCTAACCGTAGGTGTCGAATAATTTAACAGCTTGATTTATCCTTTCTATCCTGGCTCTGTCTGCGCTTTCGTGGGCTGACGGCTTTTCTGAGAGTTAACCGGTGGCCAAGCATGGAGGCGATTTCTTCATTAAACCGAGGGTTCACAGGGGCAAAATTCCTGTTGGTAGTTTGGCGAATCTGATCAACTATACCAGGATCTAACTCATGACGAAAAGGTTATCGATAAGCGACCTGTCTTTCGGCACTGCTCCCGCCTAGACTCAGATAGACAGACTGAGTCACTCTATTATTATTTATAGAAATGTTACTTTTACCCTTTTTTTGGCGTTTCTGTAAAACGAAATCTCAGGGATAAGTTCCAAATGTGTCGAAAATTTTAACACTCCTCTTGGGTGATCTATGAAAAAACATGGAATATCAGCTCAGTGCAGACTGGCACGCATATTGCTTCATTTGTTTTGCAAGAGGAAGTGTAACATTTTATTAACTTTAAATTTGGAGCTTGAAATGAAAAAAATACTGAGTTTGGCTGCTGTTCTTATCCTTTGTGTGTCTAGCGCATACGCTGTAGATGTTGTTGGCTCTTACAGCATAGACAGTGTGACAATTACACCCCCAGGTGGTTCCTGGAGTGACACTGAGGAAGCAACACTTGTCGTAGGGACAACATACGGTGTTGAAATGAAAATGTCCTTTGACAATAGTGACAGTACTTATGATGATATTTGGGCTAACAATTTAGTGGCCACTCTCACGTTTGATAACAGCGGAATTAGTTATACTGACGATGATAATGCTGCCAATATTGGATCGGGTTCTACGTATGATTTCTTCTACAGTATCACAGCAACCTCTGCTATGGTTGGTGACACAATGGTCAACGTAAGTCTCGCTAACGGGGACTTGGATTGTGTGCCTTTTGATTTCTCCGCATCCCTGGCAGTTAATGCTGTTCCAGAGCCATCTACAATAATTCTCTTTGGTGCCGGGTTAGTAGGTCTTGTAGGAGTCTCTAGAAGAAAGAAAAAAGCATAATTTTTTTCAGGATCTATTCTTAAGGGATTTGAGTTAAGTTTACTCAAATCCCTTTTTTTTTGCCCCTATAACATTATATGCACTTCATCCCAATTACACTGATGTTACTGTCCGGTGCGTTGTTAGCACTTTCCACTCCTTCATTCGGACTATGGCCACTAGCTTTTGTGGCGTTTATTCCGCTGCTGATAAGCATTGAAAAAGAGTCTCAATCAATCTCAAACAAAACATCTCTTGCTCATTTATATGCGAAAGGTGTCCTCTTTAGCTTACTGTTCGTATTTTCATGTTTCTATTGGATTTCGAGTTTAAGTTGGAGCTCAATGCTTGCTGCTTCCCTTCTTTATGGGGTTTTTTACGGTCTGTTTTTTCCTGCGGTCTATTTAGGATTTAAAGCAAAGTTAAACAATATGGTTTTTGCCTTTTGGTTAGCTTCCATCTGGACGTCTTTTGAAATTATTCTTTCAGATGTCTTCTTACCAGTACCGTCAATAGCAATAGGTTATTTTATATGGCCATTTTCTTTAGCAATACAAGTTGCTGACATAACAGGCGTTTTTGGAGTATCTTTTTGGCTGATAATGGTCAATGTTAGCATTTATACTCTACTTCGAAGGGACACAAAAAAGAATCAACAACTATTACTTACAGTGGGGTTAATTACTCTTTCAATATTTGGATACGGTTTATATACTATTCAACGTAACGCAGGTAACACTAAACAAAACTTTCGAATTACTTTGGTTCACACTGCAATAGCTACAAAAGATAAGGATAAACTTAAGGATACAACGTTTCAAGTATTAATAGACGAGACGACAAAAGCTGCCGGTAGCACAGCATCTAAAATAAACCTGGTAATATGGCCTGAAACAAGCATACCTGTTTTTCTCAGATCGATAGATGATAGGAAGTATATTTCGGATCTTGTTAACTTTGCAAAAGAGCATCAAATTCCGATTTTGCTGGGGGCACGATCTTTCAGTAAATCGAAAAACAGTAAAACAAAGATATTTAATTCCGCGTTCCTCGTTCCGACAAATAGTTTCATCAACCAAGAATATAGGAAAAATATTTTAACCCCATTTGTCGAGTCAGTTCCCTTCAGTAATAACAGTACGCTTGTAACACAAATATTCGGACCCTCAAAAATTGATAAGGGAAACACTCTTGGTAAGTTTAAAATTTTTTCACCAAAAATACAATTTGGAGTTGTCATCTGCTACGAAATATTTTTTCCTAACTATGTTAGACTCGCAGCAGATCAGAATAGTGGCTTCCTTGTCAATATAAGTAACGACGAGTATTCTTTTGCTAACTTTAAACCAGCCTATAAAATACCCATACCTCATCTGGTTTACAGAGCAGTTGAAAATAAAAAGTATGTAGTTCGGTCTGCTAATTGGGGGTACTCCATGTTTGTCTCGCCATTAGGACAGATAACTGAGTTCTCTTCTATTGGATCCACCGGAAGTATCACAGGTACGATCAGTCCAAGCTACGACCAAACATTCTTATCGAAAAATGGATATGTGCTTGCGAAAAGTCTCCTAATGATAACTTTTATTTGGTTCTTGCTACTAAAGAGAAGAGCTTATAATCTACAATCACAACTGCCTCATAAAGATGTAAGGGAAATCAGATAAATGCAGGCCCGGAGAGCTCATTGTGTTATGTTGAAATTGCGAAATAACATATAAATACAAGGAGATCCGAGCCATAACATATTATAATGACTCGGTGTGTAAATAACTAAATCAGGATGCATGACAGACCATCGGGTGCCTAAAGTAATTTTTGACATGCTGGGGTCGTTTCTGCAATGTCCTCATAAATGAACGCGTTTTCTTCTTTAAATTATCCGCATTCTTGGCATGTACTCCAGATCTAATCCGTGTCTTCAAATCGCTATTGAGGTATTCATCTGGATTGTACTCAGGTGAATAAGGCGGCAAAAAAAAGACTTCTATTTGTTCACAGTGTTCCTGAAGCCATTCGGTTACCAAGTTACTGTGATGAACTTTATGGTTATCCAGAATTAGAATTTTTTTTCGATCAACATCTTCTACTAACCTGGACAGAAACTTGAGCTACGGTCAAGTCTGGTGTTCGAGGAATCATTCTTAAATGACAGCACTGTTGAGTTCATCCGCATTTAAAGGGTCAATTTGCTCTCCATCCTTGAATTGAACACCTCTTATGACCTCACCAAGCAGTTTGAATCCTCTCAGTTTGCGCCATTTTTTTTGTGCACTTTGGCCAAGCTTCCAGACCATGGCTAAAATCGTGTGCCTGGCGACACATCCTCTTGTTTTTTTTCGTCCATATCCTGGAACGAAGAAAATGTGTCTATCAAGAGGCCAAAAGACTGCACCCTGAGCGCTGGTTTGGTCAAATAAGAAATTGGAATCATGAAGCAACAGTAGAGCTCAATCCTGTCAATAAACAGAAAAGGAATATTGAGTTGAAAATGGTTGTATAATTTGGAATATGCAAATTTATATCAGAGGGAACGGAAGTCAGAGTAAAGTGGACCCCCGAGTCAAGACAAAAATCCACTGAGTTTAAGCTGCACATTTAACTTCAATGACAGCTGCGTAGTACCCAACTGTAGCTTCACCTATTACTTCCGACTCTACCCCCGCGGTGGATGATACCCCTGTGGAGCGTAGCGGAACAGGGGTATCATCCACCGCGCGAGGGTACTTATTAACAATCACAGCTTCTCCACCTAGTGCGGTTCGATATACGACATCTGGCGTTCTATTTCCCAGTGATTGGTGCGGACGCTCACCGTTATAAAAAACGAAATACTTTTCCAAACCTGTCGTCAACTCGCTTATTGTCCCATAACCCTTCAGATACACATCCTCGTATTTGACATTACGCCAAAGTCGCTCGACAAAAATGTTGTCGAATGCCCGACCCCGCCCATCCATGCTGATATCAATACCTTCTCGTTTAAGCACGCCGGTGAAGGCATCACTGGTGAACTGCGATCTCTGATCACTGTTGAAAATTTCCGGCTTACCATGGGTGCGCAAGGCTTCCTCCAGGCAATCGACACAAAATGTCGCTTCCAGGCTATTGCTGATCCGCCAACTCAACACCCGGCGAGAGTACCAATCGATGATCGCCATCAGATAGACGAAGCCACGAGCCAGCCGAATGTAGGTGATATCTGTGCTCCAAACATGGTTTGGTCTATCCACGGGAAGACCTCGTAGCAGATATGGATACACTTTGTGCGCAGGGTGTGGACGGCTAGTATTAGGACCTGGCGCCATACTAACCAGTCCCATCATTCGCATAAGACGTTGAACCCGTTTGCGGTTGACTTTGTGTCCTGCCGTTTTGAGTACAACCGCCATTCTGCGACTGCCGTAGAATGGATGCAAAGTGTATTCTTTATCTATCAACTGACTCAGCAGTAAATCGCTTTCACCAACTTTCCTGGGTTTTTGCCGCTCATAAATCGTGGAACGACACACTCCCGCCAATATGCATTGCCTGACCATCGGAATTTCATCTTCCTTACTAATCCAGCTTTCTCGTATCATCAGCGGCTGATCCCTGACTTTTTTTTTAGCCAGTCAAGCTCTACCTTCAGCTTACCTATTTCACTATACAGAAGTTCAGGTTCCTGGTGTGCGGCAATCGGTTTGGGGCCTCGCTTTCCAACAAAGAGTGTTTTGGCTTGATCCTGAATTTCTTTCTTCCACTGACCGACCATAACCGGATGAACACCATACTCCTGGCCAATCTCATTGATTGTCTTTTGCCCCCGCAATGCTTCCAAACCGACCTTTGCCTTAAACTCGGGGGTGTGGAAATTTCTCTTCTTAACTTCGCTCATTGGTTCTCGTTCCTTTTAGTTGTGCACAGCTTAAACTACTGTCTTAAAACTGGGGTCCACTATAGAGTCAGCTCAGAGAATGGGACAACAATAACGCTCGTCGGTGGAGTTGACTTTGGCTGGAGTGGATTGCTACCAAGAAATCAGTTTTCTTTTACAAGTAATCCGATTAGGCGAAAAGTACCTTGACACCTACCGGTGCCCATTTAACAACTCTCCGGGAAAATAAATCCAGGACGACTGCCAAGTATAACCAGCCTTGAGCCGTCATATGTACATAATGTCCCCGCAGTAAGCGCAATCCTGTTCTGATACTACAAAATTTCGTTTCAACAAATTGGGAGCCACAGGAAGGTTTTGTTTGCTGTTTGTTGTTACCCTGTATTTCTTCTTCTGTTTGGCTTCTACCCCAACGAGTTTCATGAGCGTAGCTGCTTTTGTCCGGCCACAGGACTCGCCCGCTGCTCGCAATCCCTCAGAAACACTGCAGGCACCATAGGAACCTCTGGTTTGTCCCTGGACTGCTTTTACTTTTGGAATAAGACGAGAACGCTCTTTTTGCAAGACCGATTGCTCTCCTGAGCGCCAGGAATAGAAACCACTGCGACTGACGTGCATTACCTTGCATAGTAAGATAATTGCATATGCTTTCTTCTCGGAATTAATGAACTGATACCTCACCCCTGTTCTTTCGCGAAGAAGTCTGCCGCCTTTTTTGATATTTCACGCTCCAGTCTCAACTGCTTGTTATCTTTGCGAAGACGCTTTAATTCAGCTTGCAATGGAGTCGAGCTGTCAGCTGCTGTAGTCTCATTTTCATACTGCTCAATTTCTTTCTTCCAGCGTCCAAGCATAGTAGCATTTACACCAATATTCCGCGCTGCTTCGGCCACTGAATAACCCTGAGCCGTGATCAGTTTAACTGCCTCATCTTTGAATTCTTTTGTGTGTTTTTGTCTTTTCTGTTTGGTCATAGTACACCTCATTAAGATTAGGTAATTCACTCTTAAAAAGTGTCCACTTTTTCATTACTACTTCACGTTAACTATTGACCTGTATTTACTTCTTTGTTCGTCAAACAGCAGGCTCTGTTGAAGCAAATTGTCAGCTTCTTTTTTCATACCAGCCAATTGTGTCATAGTTAAACCAAGATGAAAAGCAATTTCAGGGTCACCTGGTGCTGTTTCAATTGCTTCTTTCAGCAACTCATAGGCTTTCATATAATCACTTCTTAAATAGTACAACCATCCTCGCAAATGCAATTTGTTAGCAGGTAGCACTTTTTCGTTAGTATCAATTAATTCCAACAAAGCATCAAGTCTTTCTAGTTCTTCTAACTGTGCTAAACACCAACCAAGTGAGACTAGCAGCTTCGGAGAGTTTGGAAGGAAGTTCAGTGCATGTTCAAAAACTTCTCTTGCTTCTTTCCATTTTGATTGTTTTGAGAGCATATTTCCATACGCGATGTCAGCCATTACAAAATCTGGTCGTTTCTCAATTAAAATTTTATAGCTTTCTTGGGCTTCATCGTACATCCCAGCTTTTGTATAGATTTGACTAAGAAAAAACTCTATTGAATAGCTCCCAGAAAAAACGTTCTTTAAGCGTAATAATACCTGACTCGCTTTAGAATATTCTTTCGTATTTAAATATGCTTCAACAAGGATAAAATCACTGATAATGTTGTTGCCATTCTTTTTAATAGTTTTATTGCAAAAATCTATTGCCAATGAATAAAACTTTTGATTAAGGCAAAAATAAGCCAAATTGGTATCCGTATCATATTTTGCCTCATCTAATATTTTCTTTGCTTCGGGATAATTTGCTAATTCATTGTAGGGAAACGGGGCGATCTTTAGCTCCTCTATCGCCTTTTCTGTGTCCCCCATAGATAAATAACTAGTCGCAAGTAGCATGCGAATATTAAGAACTTCATTTGAATAATCTAAAGATTTTAAAACTTTAATTGATTCTTCTCCTTCTCCATTTACTAAAAGAGCAAGAGATTTCGAAACATCAACAACATTCGAAATTTGTTTGTTACCAGGGCTGTATTCGAGAGTAGCTAATAATGCCAAAGCTTCCCTCTCCTCACCTTTCAGTATTAAAATTTGCGCCTTGACTATTTTAGTCTCCAGCTCCCTAGAACTACTCATATTCTTGTTAAGAAGCTCTAGGGCTTCAGAATAATTGCCTTTTGAAACTTGATACTTTGCATTTATTATTGCAGGTATGCCTGAAGGGTCATGCTCAGATTTTCTTTGGTCAAGAGCCTTCTTAGCATTAACATAGTCATTCGTCTTATAATATGCATTCGCGAGAACGAGGTCTATATCGGTGAGTCGAGAAAGTTCATGCGAAGACATGTCGGTAAGTTTTGCACCCTTGTAGTATGGTAAAGCAACATAGGTTTTTTTTAACATGTCGTAGGAATATCCCATTTGATACAGAAGTTTTGCTGATGAGACATCTCTCATTAACCCACCTTGACAAACGAGCATTGCGGGAAATGGTTTATTTTTTTTGATAAGTTCATCTGCAATATCTGAAAATTGTTTACTTAAAGCGAGGTCACTTTCCTTAAACAACATGTACAGATCCATTGCAGAATCATAATCGCCTTTTCCGATTAAAGCTGAAATTTCCAAACTAATTACTTCCGTTTTTTGTTTCTCTCTTTCCGATAAATCACTAATAAGAGTAAGAGCCTGCTCATAATTACCTTCTTGTACAAAATTACGTATTTCCTCAATGGAACTAGTCGCTTTTTTTATTGCAGAATATCCACTGCCAAAATTGGATAATATTAAATCCTGTATCAAAGTTTCATCTATTTCTAATATCAATTGATCATCGTTAGGTTCACTATCGTCAATTTGTGTCGAAAAACTAAATAATGGCAACATTATCAATACAATAACAAGCAGAGTGGAGAGAAATAATTCTATAAGAAACAGTTTATTGGTAAAATATATTTTCATGCCCATCTCCTAGTTTGTTTTGCTATATCGCTATTGATCCCAATTTCATAACAAATGTAGCATACATCCTGTATTTTTTAAATCAAATAAAGGAGTAATCCACCAGTTTTACATGTGGTTCCCAGCTATTAACTCATCGGGCATTTAAACTCGCGCTGCATAACTGATTGACATGTAGCCAAAGTACTTTACAATTCTCTCTGGTTTCCTCTGTAGCCTTCTCATGTGACCGAAGACCACGGTAAATTTATTCTACCGTTAAACAGTAGAGGAACTGTGGGTATTCTTAGAAATTCTGAGGTAATCTAAGACCATACGTGGAGAAAAACTGAGTTGTCGCATTTTTTGAGCTACATTGCCAACAGACTTGCTTTTGAGGAGGCCAATAGCGAATCTCCTAAGTCGAGTGATATTTTCAGGTCCGTAGCCTTTTGAGATTCGACAGCGATCTTCGTCGTAATTCCAGTCAAGGATGTAATGACAACTGTTTTCAATGCTCCAATGCAGTCTGTTGTCTCTTAATATCTGTTCTGCGGTGGCCAGTTGAGGAGATTTGCTGGTGATACCGTAGGCGACGACACGAGAATTTTTTTGATTTTTACGGTATGTCACCCGTTCAATTTTGAAAGCCTGCGCGACATGGGGAAAGTTGAGGTGCTCATTAATGTCTGTAGTTGCCCAGATTTTTCTGGTTTCATTACGGCCATGTTTTTTGTCCCGGGTTATATAGTCAGGCTCCCAGGAAACATTTTCGAAAAATGAAGCAACTTCATTGAGCAGCTTCTTTTGATTGTCTTTGGCGGTGAAATGATAATGTGCTTTTCGTTGCTCAACCAGATATTTGGCTAGATCCCGCTGGGTTAACAGAGCATCGGCAGTGATGGTTTTTCCTTGAATATCTATACAATCAAGGAGAGGTATGGCGGTTTTGATTTCGTTCGTCTGTTTTTCTTTATCGCTACCTTTTACCGGCAGAGTGCCGACTTTTTTTGGGTGTAGCTTTGTTTACTTTGATGGCCGACGGCCCCCATGATATGGACTTGCCGACCACTGTCATCAAAAGCATTGCACATGGTTTTGCCATCGATTGCCAGGCTTTCGTCGATGGCTCCATATTGTGCATTCCATAGCTGGAGTGCACGGTCCAGTTCAACTGGTTTGATACGAATTAATACGTTACGTATGGTGCTTTCACTGGGGACGCTGTTTTTTCTGTCGCTGTAATAGCACCCAAATCTCGCGCGAGCCTTGGGAGATAAGGCTTGAGCCCAGTCGGAAATAGCCTTGTAGCCGCGCATCCCGCATAAAACTGCACCGGCGGCAATGGCGAGGACAACATGAACAGAATGCCGCCTGCCTTGTGCACGGCGGGGGTCATCGATGCTCTTAAAAAAATCCGGCAGAGATCTCATTTGTTCTGCGGTAAGTTTCATTCGAGGTGCTCCTGTTACGTATTGTTGAGGCAATGATGGGCCAGATAGTATAGAACGGGCATTGCGCTGCAGGGGTTGCATGAAAACAAGTTTGGCTGATTGCTGGTTATTGCTGTAACCGCTGCGAATGCGCTGATACCCCTTGGTTTTGCCGACCATGGTCCAGTTCGCTGCGTGGTAGATGGTGCCGATAAAACGAGTCGGGTCCACAAAGGTTTCCATCATCAAAAGTGGAAACCCGAATCGATCCACCCAGTCACTTTGAATTCTTCGCCTGCATAGGGAGAGAATCCGGGTGGCAAGATTTTTAAAGTGGCAATCGGGCAGGATCAAAAAGCGAGAATTATTGGCTACCAGATGAAGTCTGTCGTACTGTAAACGATGCCCCCAGCCAATCCAACGGTCCCGGGCGCTACATTTTAAAGCAGAGGCTGAAAAGCTGAGCAGCCCGAGCCAATGATCGTCGCATGTGGCTATATACCAGATTGTGTTACTGATTTTCGGCAAGGCACCAAGGTAATGATATTGTTGCATTAACCCTTGGTATTGTGGTTCTTCCGAGACCTCTACAGGACGGACTGTAACATGTTTTAAATCCAAAATGACCCTCTCGCTTTTGATACAATTTGCGGTAATGTACCATATGCGAGAGAGGTTGACCAGTTTTATATATAACTGGCTGGAATTGTTTTATGACTAGATGAGGGTAAATTGACCCTGTCCCCAGGGGTAGAAGGTTGTTGTATCAATGGATCGAGGGTAATACTCGGCAATTTCGAGACCTTCCCAAAGAAACTCTGGGATAATTATTTTTAATCTAAGACTTAATGGCAAAGTTAGGATATAGTGGAAATATCTTGACCCAACGCAAAGTGTTACGGATAGAAGATAGTGATCTTAATAGGCTTTGATTTATTATGATAAAAATTATCCAGATCGCACACTATGAAAAAAGATAAATTGAATCAGCACACTGCGCTTAGAGCTAAGTCACTTGGCGCTTTGGGAGAATTGTTTGCTATTAAGGCCCTTGTAGATAATGGGTTCAATAATATTCGAAATTTGAATGATCAAAAATTCAATTTTCCTTTTGCTGATATGTATGCAGAAAGAGAACAGGATCGATTTGTAATTAGCGTTAAAACACGGAATCGCTACCAGAGTAACGGAAAAATCAATGGACGGTATAATCTAGGAAATGATTGTGAGTTGAAAGCAAAGAATGCAGAACTAAAATTCAATGCCAAGGCTGCATGGATGGCTATCTCTATTGATAATGGGATATATTCTGTATATTTTGGCAGACTTGATTCTTTAAAATTGAAAACTGGAATCCCAATGACTGAGCAAAATCTTCAGAATTATGAATGCTTAGTAAATGAAAAAAATCATGGATTAGACTTTTCTCACTACAAAAATGTATATGAGTTAAAATCCTGAGAAACGATGTTGATATTGCCTGATTGAGGCTACCATAGATTGGAAATAGTGTGCCACGAGAGCAAGCAGTTTTTGCTCGTAACTACACGAAAGATGAGGGTAGGTCCCTCGGGGTCGGCTTGCAGGAGCAGGCACCAAACCACCTTAAGCTGCTGTGGTAAAGAGTCACGGTGGTGAGCGTTAAGGAAAAGGTCCGGCCAGATCGGATCAGGTATGGATCATGGAGACGAGTAACGACGAACCACTGATGAGGTGTCGAAAATTTAAAGATGTCGTCAAAACTGGGAACTATTTCCATCCCTGGATAAGTTCGAGGGGAGCCTGTCTATTGCTCGAACGGCGACCGGCATAAAGGTGGCGTGAACATGATCTTGGCTTTCGTATGGAACGTGGGAACCTGTCGTTCCGATGCTAAGGGAGAAATCCAAATGGAGACCCCATGAGGGTGAGAGTACCGATGCGGAGCACAGGGGCGGAGTAGCCTGTATTAGTGACGAAATCCCTGTAATGGGGGTGGAGCGAAGGGGCTACATTGTTCAGCTTTTACCATTAAGACAACCAAAAGTTGGGAGGATCTTTTTGAACGAAGCAAAGCCGTTTCAGATTTCTAAGAAGCAAGTTTGGGATGCGTTTAAGAGGGTAAAGGCAAATCGCGGAGCAGCTGGCGTGGATGGACAGTCGATAGCCGACTTTGAAGAGGACCTGAAAAACAGCCTCTACAAACTGTGGAATCGATTGTCTTCAGGGAGTTATTTCCCACCTGCAGTACGTCGAGTTGAAATACCAAAAAGCGATGGTAGGACGCGGCCATTAGGAATACCTACAGTGGCTGACAGAATTGCTCAGATGGTAGCCAAACAAACCCTGGAACCGAAGTTGGAACCACACTTCCATGAAGACTCATACGGATATCGTCCGGGCAAGTCTGCTTTGGAGGCGGTTGGGGTTGCTCGTCAACGATGTTGGCGGTATGCGTGGGTGGTAGATCTTGATATTAAAGGTTTCTTTGATAATATTGATCACGATCTCATGCTAAAAGCAGTGCGACATAATACAGATTGCCAATGGATCTTGCTGTATGTTGAACGGTGGTTGAAATGCCCAGTTCAGCATCCTGATGGTACGATCGAAACAAGAGACAAAGGTACTCCACAGGGTGGCGTAGTGAGTCCCTTGTTGGCGAACTTGTTTTTGCACTATGCGTTTGACAAATGGATGGGACGGGCTTTTCCAGCGATCCCATTCGAGCGATATGCTGATGATGTAGTTTGTCATTGTAGAACAGAATCACAAGCTAAAACGTTACGTGCTGCGATTGAACAGCGACTACTTGAGTGCCAGTTGGAATTACATCCTGAGAAGACAAAAATTGTCTATTGTAAAGAGGATAAGAGACAGGGGAGCTACCCAAACTGCAAATTTGACTTCCTGGGCTATACTTTCAGGCCACGAGGCGCAAAAAGCAAGAATGGAAATTTCTTTGTCGGATTTCTGCCAGCCATGAGTAATAAAGCTGCAAAATCAATATGTGACGAAATGCGGAGTTGGCGGATTCATAACCGCACTGACAAATCCCTTAAGGATTTTTCACGAATGTTTAACCCCAAGCTGCGAGGCTGGATTAATTATTATGCGAAATTTCACAAATCAGCCATGTATAAGGTGTTTCACAGACTGAATTGTATAATAACAAAATGGGCCATGCGGAAATTTAAGAAACTGAGAGGACGACAGCGGGGGGCGACATACTGGTTAGGACGTTTAGCTCTTCGTTATCCCTATCTGTTTGCACATTGGCAGATACTTGGGATGCGGCCTCCGGCTGGACGATAGGAGCCGGATGAGTTGAGAGGCTCACGTCCGGAACTGTGAGAGCCTAGGGGTGTGATTCCCCTGGGCGACTCGACTCTTAACTTGTGAGAACCTCGATTAATATATGACATATTTGTCTCTTTCTGTGAATAACCACTCCTTGAAATGGCTAGCAATGCCCTAAACCAATATGTACCCTCAAAATGAAAGACACTGAAACAGCACTATCAGCACGATATTACATTGCCGAAGGATCTATTTGGGTGCTTGGAGGTATCCTGGTAGTTGCAAAATTTTTTGGGATTGCTCCAAATCAAATCCTTCCCATACTGAATGTTACTCTAGAAAAAAACGAACAATTCCCTAAGATTGTCGCTGTCCTCTTGATTGCCGCATTGATATACATGACAATAGAATCGAAACAGTCTTTACGAACAACACGGTTCGTGATCTGGCATGGCATTCGTTTCTGTTTTACTTTTTTTTGGGCGGTGGCTTCATTATGGTTAGCGTACCCGCTGATAACAATGAATACTCCATTCGCAGCCATCTCACCAGCATGGTATTTGGGCTTCGTAACGTTAGGGATTCTCATCGGGTTATTCACATCGAACCTAGCTTTTTCAGCGATCATGATCCGAAGTCTTGAAGAATCCAAGCGTCTGAGCCTTCCACGTGTGCCAGCAGCAACAAAAGCTCAGTTCTTTGTATGGATCCCTGTGGTTTTGATTTTAACAGCTACCTATTATCTTCTTATTTCACTTGCACCTCCTATCATTTGCGGTGTATCAAGCATTCTTGTCGCGATTTCATTCATTCTGGTTGTTATCGAAGGATGGGTGTCTTTGTTCATTTCACATGATGAACATGGTGAACGTATTCCCTATGCAAAGCGTGTTGAACAATTCAAAGAGATTCACAATGCTCATGATTACTCTTACTTTCTCATAAGTTTAGGCATAGATAAAACCAAACATCCTTTTGCAAAGGAACTCGGAATTCCTCTAAATGCTACACCAAAGACAATCCAACAATCCATTCAGAATTATTATTCAACCAATGCCCAATCGTCTATTAAATTTAATTGTCAATTGATGAAAGAAATAAAGCTTCAGACTTATCCAAAGGACGGAAATCCAGATAATAACACACCATCGAACATCGGAATTAAAATCAACAAACATCTGAAAAATGAAGTCCGCGTTCTATATGTTCAAGAGGATTCCATTCAAGATAAAAAAGAGATAACCATTTCCACCACAGCAATAGAAAGGCATGCCGAAGAATACATCAGGCAAGCAGCTGACCTTCAGAAAATTGAAGCGAACACATTAATCTCGCAGGCAATTAATAACGCAGTTTTAGAAACTCTAGTTGCCAATGCTGGTCCTCTCCTTCATAGACTTGTGGAAAGTGGACAAGAGGAACAAATTTTAGAATTGCTCAAGCAGGAGATTGATGTCAACGAGAGAGCTGAGGCCGGATGGACAGCACTTCTTTATGCTGTTGCGCAGGGTTACCCTAGAATAGTAAAAATGCTTCTGGATGCTGGCGCCAACCCGGATATCAGTAATGTCAATGGAGTTACACCTCTGATGTATGGCGCGAGATACGGCAACATTGGTATCTGCCAGGTTCTGCTAGAATATGGCGCACTGTGTGATATTCAGGATAAAACTGGAATGACTGCCTTGATAGTGTCTGTTCACTATGGTCATCAATCAATTGTTGAGCTACTACTTAATGAAGGCGCGGATTCAGATTTGAAGATGCACGATGGTAAGACAGCTTTGGATATTGCATACGCATGTAAATACGGCAAGATTGCCAAAGTTGTGAGAACATCTAAAAAGATGTTAAATGCAATAAAATGAACTTCACTTGAGCAATGCATTTCGAGCCTGACATGTAGAACATCACTATGGATCGCTTTACCAAAGTTCAGATACCTCCTATAAATTTGGACTTGTCGGTGCCGAAGGGAACTGTCAGAAAAATTTTTCTGTCTGTCACCACTTCTTTCGGTTATGATTTGTTGGAAATATGTGGACTTTGGTAAAACTTCGATCAAGGTCTCAAAAGCGATGCCATCTTACTACATAACCTCCAATTTGGGGTGATATACGGATCAGGTGAATTACTTGTTCAGGCCGATTGCGTCGAACGCCGCGATTAGTCGCTTTAAAAAGGAAACATCATGAAGAAAATTACATTTGCAATACTGCTGGTGTTTTTCACAATTTCGTTTTCACATGCAGGCGCGACAACTCCCGGCGATTATTACGTTACATCAGGGGATCTGAATGTTCGCTTGTCACCAAACAAAACAGGCAAAATCACAAACACACTGTATAAACGGCAAAAGGTTGAAGTCTTCGAAGTCAAAAATGGTTGGGCTAGAATTTCCCGCTACTATGATGGTGGAGTTGAGGGGGTGTCTGGTAATGTCGCACGCTGGGTATATGCAAAATATTTATCTACTAATCGCCCCACAGAAGAGATACTAACAAATCTAAATTCCCCCGTTGCAAAATCAGTAAAATCATCTGATAATTTTACTAAATATCAAGATGTGTTTGTCTCTGCGTCGGACAAACTCATTAAGGCAGGTAAATGTAGCCTTGGAGACTTTAAAGAAATGGGTGGTTGGATGAGATCAGCCAATCACAAACCAAAGCCGATATATTTCACATATTGTGGAGCTATGACAAAGAGCAATCGCATCTATCTCAATGCAGCAACAGGCGATATATTCAGGTAAAGCCAAACAAATAAAATTAGATCTTGAGAGCGGAGCGAACCAGGATCTGAACAGGAAGGGTCAGGTCAGCTTTTGACTCTTGTGACAAATTCAAGATAAAGTGCAGCTTCTAATAACAAAATAATACACCGGGTAAACCGGTGATCATCACGTTAACCATAGAAAATGAATGACCTAACCTATAAAGAAGTCTGGAACACATGGAAAAATCTCATAGGAGACTTCATGATGGAATTCAGCGAAATTGAATATATTTCGTATTCTCTTTGGTTTAGTCAGAAGTTAT
Organism: uncultured Desulforhopalus sp.; assembly: GCA_963677465.1. Taxonomy (GTDB): domain Bacteria; phylum Desulfobacterota; class Desulfobulbia; order Desulfobulbales; family Desulfocapsaceae; genus Desulforhopalus_A. The sequence goes on from OY781976.1 coordinate 758,690, forward strand.
CTCAAAAACCTCCTCATAGCTTTAAGCAAAGAACAGACAAAGTAATCAACTCACTTGATGAGAAACGAGATAAATCAACTATAGACCTCTTATTCCAAGCAATAAATCTTGCTAAAAGAAGAAATACAATTGCTCATAACCCTACCTTGCTTCAGATTTTCGAAAATAAAGACACAAATCAACTTCACCGTGAATTTGCTATCAATACCTTCCTTGAAGGAGATTATATAGATTTACCAGAATTAAAAGAACTAGTAGCTGAAGCAAGAGATATTAAAACCCAGTTATACATGAAATTCGGTTATCTTCCCTTAAATAATAGAAAAAATGGTTAACCAGGCGTTCTAGTCGGACCCGCTGAAGTTCGCCGCTCAGCTCCGCGATTCATCGAGTTCAGATATCTCCTATTAATCTTGACCAACAGTATCAGTCCACTCAAAACCTTTAGCTTGGCGCTTATGTAAAAAAGTACGCCAATCGTCCCAATCAGCCTGTTCACCGTATTCGTCAATAAAAGCGGCTATAGCCTCAGATTTTTCACGTGCAGTACTCTTTTTCCATTCAACCAGACGGGTATTGTCCTGCGAGGGTGTATGCATTCCACCTCCCTATCATGGAAATATTATGCCAAGCCCACTTTTTTCCAATAGCCTTCAATTTCAAGCTTTTCTTTCAAGAATTCGTAAAAGGGGAAGTTGTAATCGTTTGGCTTTCGGATTCGCTGGTATTCTCCGACCATTTCGCGAATCTGTGAAGGGGCGTAGAGGCTCAACTCTATTATCAAGTCGTCCTGCTGTTCTTCAGTCATGAATGTCTCCCTATTAGAGTTTTTTGTTCGTTTGGCAAAGTGTACAGTTGAAACCTTACAAAAAGCTTATCGCTGCAGGGTTCGTACAAAAAAGGAATAAATTATTATACGGCCGAAGTCGGATGGAGTAGCGGGTTCGAACGATGGTAGAGGGATTGTTCCACTGTTTTTTGTTAAGTTTGATGAACATATCATCAAATTGTCATGAGATATCAGAAAATTGTCATAATCGCCCTTTAGAGTTGTCGTCAAACTTTAACACGTAATCAAACTATGATTTTTGATGGAGAAGAGAATGAGTAATTCGCCTTACAAAATCTTAATCGTCGACGACAATGAACCGATTCGTGACCTTTTGAAAATCATGTGCTCATTTTACGATCTGAAGACTAAGTGTGTGACCAACGGACAAGAGGCTGTTGACGTATTTAAAAAGGAGAATTTCGAGCTTGTGTTAATGGATCTGGACATGCCGACCATGAGTGGTTTTGATGCAACTAAATTTATCCGACAATTTGAAAGTGAAAAAAACCGCAAGCGCACTCCAATTATAGCAATATCAGGTACCACAATATGCAACCCTCATCGGACTTGCTTAGAAGCAGGCATGGATGGGTTTCTCCCCAAGCCAATAGAATTAGAAGAAATGCTTAACGTTATTAAAACAGCTATTGATTTGCAGGACATTGAGGCGTGAATCGTTTATTCATTTATATGAATCAACTATTTTATGAATTTGGCTCTTTTGGATTACCTCGATAAAGGTCTCACAAATGATGTCATTCTTCTATATATCATCCCAATCAGTTGAATAACTTATTATCCTCAAAAAGCGATGAACTACGCAAATAGAGAATGGTGGTACGACTTTAGAGAAATTCCTTCTGTATTAAACGAAGAAAAATGCGGCATGGTCGTGGCCAATATGCTCACTCGATACAGCAAGATTACAAAAAACTGGTCGCCAAAACTGAATTCCGAATGGCTGTGCCGAGCCTACTTGGCTGCAAAATTGATAATGCAGGCAACCCTCACGATAAACTCCATGCACTATGCGCAAGAGAAAAACCTACGGGTTGTTGTTCCTTATTTGAGGTACTACTCTTCGCTTTCCCTCATTCGCGCAATCGTATTGATGCTGCCTGAACAGTCCTGGAACAACGGTCGAATTATCACCTTAAGCCATGAAAAAGTGCTAAACATCGTTGCCGCTCACATTGCGGAGTTCGATTCCAACTTCTCTTCTTTTATTAAACACAGTATCCAATCATTAAAGGCATCTCGCGAGCTGATTTCGTATCGTGCGCCTTCATCTGGAGATGAAACCATTCCCGATGTAAAGCAGTTCTTGGGGATGTGCACCTTTCTAGGCGAGTTGGCGCAGCTTGATTCGGAGTTAATTGAAATCTCAATAAACAAGAACGCTGATCCAAAAGCCTTCTTGTTACTGCCTGGGTATTTGTACGAATTATCAAACGTGTCTATAGGTCCACATACGTTCGGAGACACTGAAGACGCGTATAGGTTGGATTACTTCAGCAGAAGACAGTCGCACATGCTGAATATTCTCTTTTTAATGCGCGAGGGGCATGTGGACGATTTCTTCGGTGCATGGGCAGCCCCAGAAGAGACTGAAGATGCATTTGATCCAAATGAGATGAATGGGGTGATTTTTGATATCCCATAGGCTAACGAATCATTTCACAGGAAACCGCAAACATAGCGTTTCCGGTGAAATCCTCGTTATTTCAGCGAGTCCATATAGCTCCTATCAACCTGGAAAGACTGATTGGAAATATGAAGACTTTACATGGCCCCACGGTGAGGTAAGGATTTATTGGTTTGGTTAAAGATGGTTGCATAGGCTAGTAAATTACGTTTTTGATGACAGGATTGGTAGGAACTTGCATCTTGTGGTGATGTCCTGTTCCCGGTTTTCACTCTTTATTAAATGAAAATCGTTGCTTAATCTTATTTACCCGGAATGATTCCAGGAAGCCTGGATAATAATTTGTATGTGTAATTTGGGAAAGTCAATCATGAGAGCCTATTTCAAAAAATGATGGGGATTTTGTTCTCAGACCTTATATCCAACCGACGCCAAATGCGAAATCGAAAGTGTAGAATATGCAGAAGGAACGCCACGTTTCATTAGATCGACAATTTTCACCTGTCCCAAAAAGTGTAGATGAGGCTGAACATGACGAAATCCTCTCGTCTTTGGGCCATGTCCAACCAGAAAATTGGGGTGATATGGACCGCGAATATCGTTGTGTCATTCTGGCGGAAGCAGGTGCGGGCAAAACTGAAGAGTTGAGACATCGGGCAAGCCTATTGGTAGAACAGGGCAAGCCATCTTTCTTCATTCGTATCGAAGACATCGAACCAGATTTTTATACATCGTTTGAGATAGGTGAAGAAACAGAATTCCAGACGTGGTTGCAATCGACTGAGGAGGCCTGGTTCTTCCTCGATTCTGTTGATGAGGCGCGGCTAGAAAATCCGAGAACCTTTGAAAAAGCGTTGCGCCGCTTTGCCAAGTGCATAAAAAGAGGTGCACACAGAGCGCACATTTACCTCTCCAGTCGCCCCTATGCGTGGCGTCCGAGGGATGATCGAAGACTGTTAGATGAAATTCTGTTTCTTGCGGCACCGGAGGAGGAAGGGCGAGATAAAGCAGGTCAGCAATCTGGACCTGAAAGCGCGCTCACGATTTACACCATGCGCCCTTTAGATAAAAAAAGGATTCGGCGATTTTGTGTGGACCGTGCAGCGAACGATATCGATCGCCTGTTGCGAGAAATTGAACGAGCTAACCTTTGGAGTCTCGCCGAGCGCCCATTTGATCTTGAAGGTATTCTGGCCAAATGGGCTAAAAATAGCGCCCTTGGCAGCCGCCTAGAACTGCTCCGCCATAATATCGACAAACGGCTATGTGACGAACACAGCAGCGATCGAGCACAGCGCCAACCTCTGAATCTCCAGCATGCAAGAGAAGGTGCGCGTCGTTTGGCGGCTGCAGTCGTGCTAAGTGGTCAGGCAGGTCTCAATGTACCCGATGCTGCATCGGCCAAACCCGGCATCGAAGCAGAATCCGTTCTTTCTGATTGGGATCCTCCGGATGTGCGCGCGCTATTAGAGCGGGGAATTTTCAACGACATTATTTATGGAGCCGTGCGGTTTCGGCATCAGGATGTTCGTGCGCTCCTAGCAGCTGAGTGGTTCGATGGGTTGCTGAAAACGGGTAACAGTCGCTATTCGGTTGAAGCCTTATTTTTCCGCGAGCAATATGGAGAAAAAATTATTACCTCCCGGCTTCGGTCGATTTTGCCATGGCTGATCCTGCTCGATGATGATGTTCGTCGTAGGGCGCTGGAATTACGACCTGAAATTGCTGTTGAAGGTGGAGATGTATCCCAATTTCCTTTACAGGAAAGGCGAAAGATTTTGGCGAACATCGTCCATCGGATTGTTTCAGACGAGGATGACCGCTCTGCGCGAGACAATAGTGCAATTGCGAGAATTGCGAATTCAGACCTCTCGGCAGACACGCTGGAGCTTATCAACGAATACAGTAACAATGACGATGCTGTCTTCTTTCTCGGTAGGCTGGTTTGGCAGGGAGAAATGGCAAGCTGTGCAGCCCCTTTTGTTGCTATTGCGGTAGATAACTCGCGAGGGATTTATGCCCGAATAGCATCTGCCCGCGCAGTTATGACCTGTGGCTCTGTCGAACAGAAACAATGCTTGTGGCAACAACTTAACGTAGAAGAGAAGCAGATTCCGCGCAAACTGCTAACTGAGCTGGTTCAAGAAGCAGTTCCAGATAGCGACAACGTCGGGCGACTGGTCATCTCACTGAATAAACTACCGCCTTACAAAAGATATGACGCTACTGGTCTAGGCCAGTCGATACATGAATTAATAGAACGAATGCCTATTGTGGGCGATCAACATGTCATCACCCAGCTTATAGAAGGGCTACGTGACTACCTCGAGAGGCCACCTTATGTCGAGCAAGGAGAGTGCCATGTTTCGCAGGAATACGCATGGCTACTAAGTCCCGCAACTCATGCGGTGGAAAGACTTGTTGAAGCACATAGCACGGTAGCGTTAGGGGCGACAGCCTTGTCCATTATGTTGATGGTTCCAACATTACGTTATTGGCGGAGTGATGATTTCAGCGAGCATAAAGGCGATTTGCAGACACTCATTCCCCAATGGCCAAAACTTAATGATGCTCTCTATTGGGCAAGCATCAAACAAGCAAGAATCAATAAATCTGCGAAATCAACCGAACCGTTAACTGATGACTGGTCTGTTTCCTGGCTTGGTCCTTTTTGGAATTTCGATTTGGCGAGCCTACCAAGACTGCTCGCTTACATGCGTTCTCGAACGCTCCAGGATGACAGGCTTGTCGCACTCAGCACATCATTTCGAGTCTATGTGCAAGGAAACAGGCTTGCACACATTCTGAGCAGCCTACAAGACGCCGTTGCCAATGATACCGTCTTGCAACATCAATTGTATATTCTGCTTAACCCTCCAGTGTCAGAGATGATGCGGAAATACGAAGAAAAACACGCAGAATATCTGCGGAAGCAGGAAGAAAAGACAAGGGAAAACAAGCAGGCTCGTGATATTTGGCTGGCAGAGTTAAGTGCGAATCCTGAGCGGGTCCGTAACCCTCCAAATCTTGAGCCAGGAGAATGGACCAACGATCAATACCGGTTACTGCGTGAAATACGAGGCAGCAGCTTGAAGACGAGTCGCTCTGAGGGTGCAAACTGGCAAGCGCTCATCCCGGATTTCGGTGACGCAGTCGCTCGAGCGTACCGCGATGCTGCTATCAACCATTGGCGGTATTACATGCCGACTCTGCCTTCTGAAGGAGTTATAAGAGATAACTCCACACCGTATTCATTGATATTCGCTATGACCGGACTTGAGATAGAGGCAGCTGAGACAGCCGATTTTCCTCACCATCTCAACGAGTCACAGGCACGTCATGCTTTGCGATATATCACTTGGGAACTTAATGGATTCCCCAGTTGGTTTGAGCGTATATCTCAGGCATTTCCAGCACTGGTCAATCAGGCCGTGATGCAGGAATTAATCTGGGAACTCGAGAACACTAGCTCGGATGAGCCGATGCACTATATTCTGAGCGATCTAGTCTACCATGCGCCTTGGCTTCATACTTTCATGGCACCTGTGTTACTGGAGTGGTTAGAGGCCAATCCAACCTGTATCAATACCAACCGACACTATTTCCTGCACATCTTGGTCAATGGTGGAACCGACCCGGCTAAGTTAGCGGACCTGGCTAGCAGAGAGATAGCACAGATTAACGACCCAGACAGCATTCCCTGGTGGTACGCGGTTCGCGTCGATTGCGATCCAGTTAATGGCATCCCTGAAGTCGAACAGTGGCTGTCAAGTGTCGATGAGGAGGCGGCGAGTCACGCCGCCCAGATCTTTGTAACAGCCCTAATGGGTGGCAGCCATGTAAGAGGTGGTGGTCCGAATATTGGCCGTTTTCGCACAGCAGAGCATCTGAAGTCAATATATGTCCTGATGCACAGATACATTCGGGCAAAAGAGGATATCAATCGTGCAGATGGAGGTGTGTATTCTCCAGAACTGCGCGATGATGCACAGGACGCACGCAACAGACTGTTTAACCTTCTCTCGGAAATTCCGGGTAAAGCGAGCTACACGGTCATCAAGCAACTAACCCACGAACACCCTGATCCCGATTATCGTCCCTGGATGGCAAAGCGGGCCTACAAACGAGCAGAAGAGGATGGCGATTTAGAACCTTGGACAGCAGAGCAGGTCAGTACTTTTAACCAGTTACAAACAATCACACCAGCAACGCATCGTCAGCTCTTCAACCTGGCCGTGCAACGTCTGCATGATCTGAAAAACTGGCTAGAGCTTGGAAACGACAGTCCTTGGCAGACTTGGCAACGCGCAGATGATGAAACTGAGATGCGTAAGTTGATAGCTGGTTGGCTCAACCTAAAGTGTCATGAGCAATACACTACCGCGCAGGAACCAGAGCTGGCAAACAGCCAGCGCATGGATATTTGGTTGCACAATACCAACGTACATTCACCAGTGCCTATCGAACTGAAACTGCTCGACAAGGGGTGGTCCGGCTCAAAACTTTGCGAGCGGCTTCGAAACCAGTTGGCGGGTGATTATCTGCGAGAGGAAAGTGCAGGGTGTGGCGTGATGTTATTGGTCTCTCAAAGAATAGATCGAGACAGGCGGTGGATGGTTAGCGGGCAAAAAGTTAGATTGAGTGAACTTGCCAGTGCTATGAAAAGTTATTGGCAGGGGATCTCTGGCGAATATCCAGGTGTTGAGGAGATAAGCGTGATCGTCATCGACTTGACTCAAAGAGAACAAGTCAGTGCTTCATGAGCTGATGCGTATCTGATCACTTACACATGACGAACGGCTGCACCGGACAAATCTCCACTGCCACCTATTGTGTCTTTGGCAACACAACAGCCGCCATCAAAATCTTGCTCGGTGAGCCGGGCGTTAAAAGTCACGATATCTATATTAGATATGGACACTTATGTCTGAACAAAGTCATTCAAGAATGAAGTCAGCTCTGGCCATTAGACGGCCTTCGCCATCCTGCAATTCTACCCGCCAGGCCCCACTCATCGACTGGTTGATGAGCTTGCTCGAACAACTGCGCCAACGATTGCTCCCGACGTTGACCGGTACTGTGGCAATTTGTTTACCGCCATGCAACCAGACATACTTGAACTGACTACTTTTTTTATCGATGACCTCGCTGTACGCCCAGACTGCGGCACTTCCATCCGTATTTAAAATGATTTCATTCAATTCACCCTCCGGTTCTTTATTCGAAACGGATCTCGCAAGCAGAAAGCGCTTTACCGAAGGCTCAAGGATTTCGAGCTCTTTCAATTGGAAAGGGCTGTTTAGCGTGTCGACTGTAAAAGTTGTGTCAGCACTGCCGGGCCGTTGTCCTTGGGGTTCCAACGTCTGTTCTACTGTTTCCTCGTTGGTATGATTAACGCTCGACAATTGCGCTATTTCTGATGATGGCTGCTCGGTTTCCAGGGATTTGTTTTCAGTAAATTGTTGGGCAGAATTGTCCTCCGCGTTTATGACCTCATTTAATAGTGGAGTCTGCGTGCCCTGTGAGTTGGAGCTTGAATCAGTTGTTTCAGCAACCGTTAGCGGTAATCTGTCTTCCTCTGCATGAGTAAATGGCTGAGGCTCTTCCTCAATCTTCCGGTGAATCGACTCTTCCTCTAGTACTAGTCGCGTATCTTCCACTGTAACCTCTGCTTGAGGTAGGGTTTCTGACGTATCAAATTCTTTTTTTGGTGAAGAATCGAACCATAAAGAAAGTCCATAAACAGCCAATCCGCCCAGCACCAGGAATACGACGCTGGCGCCAATTATACGATCCCAATGATAGACATATACATGTTTCCTGGGCTGTTTTCGAGCTCCGTGTATTGCGTTGATATTTTTCATAATCAGATCATTACTAGTTCGTGTTAACGAATTATATTTGATTGTGTCCGAATAACGTCCACTATATACCAATCCAAGACGCTCTAGTTATAGCACAAACATTTCCGAGTTCAGCGACTTCAAATGCCGTTGCTACCAACTATTGACAAAGAGGGAACACGTATCTGCATCACAAATCGAGGAAAAAAAATACCACTCGCATGCATTTTTATCTTTTATGTGCAACGCACAAAACTATAAAGAGACCATCGGTAATTTAATCAACAACATAAAGGAGAAAAAAATGGGTTGTCCCAAATCACCAGATGGAGCACAAAGTGTTATCGAGCAGTTATATCCAAAAATAAATGCAGTCACGTCAAAATCCCTCGTTAATAAGTTAAAAACCTATGCTTCTAAGCATTCTACAACAGCATGGCCACCAGGAATGCTTGAAGTGGACTCAACAGACAAGGGTGCGCCTAGGTATTATTACCCTACAAGCAGCCATTGTTACATAAGAAATTTACTGGAACTCGATGCTCTCGTTGGTGGTCCAAAACCCGCCAAGGAATATCTGCATACAAAAGACAGAAAGCACCATTATGGAAAAGTGCTGACTCAGCGAATCGAAGATCTTCGTTGGAGATCTCATCAGTATGCCAATTTCGCTGAAAATGCTGAGGCGTGTATTGAAAATCTGCTGAGCGATAAAGATATACAAACAGAGAATCTCTTTGATTTTACGAATGCTCAGGTGTCAATTCCGACTAGACCAGCAACAGACTTACAACAGGATAAGAGTTTCATTACACTCCGATCTCTGGAAAAAATTGAGATTATCGAACGCGACACTCGGTTGACTGAGGAAAAACGCACACCACAACTAGCCGTACTCTACCTTGAATCGGGTAATATCGAGAAAGCTTTGGAATTCAGCAACAGGGCTCTGGCTCTTGATGTGACCTGCGGTTATGCATGGATGGTAAAAGGTTATCTTGCTGTACAGGGCGTACAACAGGCATTTCAGGATGCTTTCCTGCATCAGGAACTGGGTACCACCAGCATAGCTATTACAGCAGAAGAAATGTATCACCAGGAGCGCCTTGAAGCGGCAAGTACAAAGGCGGAAGAAAACATACACAAGACGACTCTCTTCTTCCTTAATGCCTGGCGTTACTGGCCTGAGAGTTCTTCTATATGCATCAGTAATTCGTATGATTATGAGCATAAAATCATAGTTAATCTCTTCAAATTTGCTAAAAAGGACCGGCAACTCGATAACAAGCTTCTGATGACGGTTTTAGAGCATAAAAGGGAAAGCCTCGATTATTTTGCACAGATCCCTGAACATGCCAGCGCGCTGTTATCCACTGTTATCCCTGTAGTACAGACATTAGATGTTCGAACGGCGGAGGAGATAGCTAGAATATGGATGGAGCAGGTGGAGAACTCGGTTCCTTACAATGTTTCCCCAAACCCTCCCGTAGCGTATGAAAATCGCTTACTTATGTCGGCAGGAAACGCACTGCCACAAATGGGCCTCTTATTTGAACTGTTTCTGTTTGAAGTTGCAGATGAATTCTGCAAAAAACTACGCAAAAGGTTCACCGAAGCATTGAGGGTGTATCATCTAAATAGCGCCAGCACGTGTTACCTCGAAGCCCTCAAACAATGTCTTTCCGTTGAAGATCCCATTTATCACAATGCCCTCAAGATCTGCACTGGAGCATTACAAGGCCTGCAATTTAGAGAAAAGGCGTTTGATACCAGATTAGAAAAACAGTGGCGATATATGCAGTTGAAAATGGTTGTGATGTGCATCTTAAAAGGATTCAAACTTATTTTGGATGGTCCCCCTCATGACTGCAAATCCGTAACAACGTTTTTATTGGAGTATGCTACCCCTAAAGTTTTGGAGCATCTCTCCGGAGATGACTATTTCGACAGGATGGAGGATTACGATGACCTCTCTTCTGATTCCTGGATGATCAGTTTCGATCTGACAAGGGATGAATGTCATATTCTCCATTCACCCTTGCAGGGATTTTTACAAAAACAGTCTTACCAAGAAATGATAAAACCTAGCCTGCCCCGAGATGTCGGGCAAAAATCTCCGCTAGGTCATATCATTTCAAACCTGCTGGCTTCTGAGTCACTTGTTGAAGATGAGAGGAAAAAACTTCAACTCCTTATAAACACCTTGGAAGAACTTCAAACTTCGGCAGAAAGTGAAACTCTATTAACGTCCGACGACTTCAGGTATCTCGAAGATTTTGAAGAATTAATGGCATCATGGAGAGAGGACAAATAGTTTGCCTCGCTGCCAGCATTAACAGCAAAACCACAACCTATATATCTCTAAAAAGGAGTTTGAAATGGTAGACACTTCAAGCATGAATCAGGATGAACTCGACCTTTGGTCTGATATCAATAATCCCAACAATGATGATGACATGGATGATTGGGCAGATGGGCACAACCCAAATAATGATGACTATTTGCTTGATGATGACTGATATTGGCGCCGCTAAAGGTGATTTGGTGAGAACAAAATAGCGACTTATCCGACTGCTACAGACGCACTTGAGCGTCTGTAGCAGTCGGTTTAAAGGCTCTGTTGATACACTATACGGCGACCTGTTTATTATGTGTGGTTTGTTTGGGATTGTCACATTCAAGGTGAGGGTATCAGTGTAGGTCCAAAACTGTAGATGTCGGCCGAGTGGAAAATTTTGACATCTGCTGTTTTCCTACCATCCTGATCCAGATAGATGCATAAGGGAAGAGTAGGGGGGGGAATTATAGGTTTTAATCCGCTGTAGGCAAGCTCTCAGATTGGATTTTCATGCAAAAAACAACATTATAGGCTGACAATGATTACTACTTTTCCCTACAAGATCAGTTGAGGAGATGATTGTAAACATAGTGATATGGGGTCATAACTCACAGTCCCTGGCTTGGCAGCACTTTGAAATATCCTGTCAAAGATCGTTATAGCACTGTGATTATATTTGGAGAAAGCTTTTAACAGTTCAGAAGGACCAGCTTCTATACAATTACAAGGAGTTACTCTGTGGAGGATATCAAACTTCAACGCCATTTCTTAAAAGATAGTGTCCGAAAAGCAATCGATTTTCGTGCGAGCGACCAGAGCAGCGGGGTACCCATTCCACTAATGGAGGAACAAGTTGATCAACAGCTGCCACGTATCAGTCTGCCTGACAGAAAGTCCTGGGGGACTGTTATAAAAGAAACAAATCTGGTGGACGCAATTGGTAATCGACGAAGCAGGCGAAACTATAATGACGAATACCTGAAAGTTGAAGAATTGGCATTTCTTCTCTGGGCAACACAGGGACAAAGAAGCCCAGGGAAGCAACCTGCTCATTTTCGCACAGTTCCTTCAGCAGGAGCCAGGCATAGCTTCGAAACCTACTTGTTCATCAACAGAGTAGAAAAAATTGCCCCAGGTCTCTATCGCTATCTTCCTCTCTCCAATGAGCTTGTGTTAATATACGCTGCCGATGATCAGTGTAAAAACAGACTCTCCCGGGCTACGTTGGGGCAGGGGTTTGTTGCAAACGGGGCTGTTGTTTTTGTCTGGACAACTGTGCCTTATCGAATGGAGTGGCGATATCTTCAGGCAGCACACCGGGTCATCCTTCTCGACGCAGGCCATGTCTGCCAAAATCTCTATTTGGCCTGCGAGGTGATTCATGCAGGAACTTGCGCCATCGCAGCCTACGACCAGGAAGCAATGGACGAGTTGATCCAGGTAGATGGAAAAGAACAATTTACTATCTACCTCGCGCCTGTTGGAAAGTATTAGATTGCGTCTTTAGCAGCCGAGATGTTCAAGAAAATATTTAGATAGTGCCTGGCAGAAAACCCCAAATTTTTGAAAAAATCGCACCGGCGCGGTCACAGTTAATGCGAATGAGTTTCTCTTCGGCAGAATCTTTTGTCATTTTTGCCTCGCAGATGACAATGATTCTCACCTGCTACGTAGGCCAGACATAGCTCTGCCATCGACTTTGCAGCCGGATGAGCCTGCTCTTCTCAGGCTGCTTTTTTGTAAGATCCGCGTTTGCGTTGAGCGGCCTCTTGTTCCTGTTGACGCAACACCGCACCCAGGCGCTGTATGTTACGTGCCACCACCGCCATGGCAATGTAGCGTTTAAATCCGTTGAGACCGTGATCGGGACATTTGTCCAGTCCGTGGACTTCAAGGGCGTTGATCGCCGATTCCACCGCCGAGTGTTGTTTGCGCAGATTGACAAATTCAGGTTCGCTTTCGCGAGCTTTGTCGGCTTGCGAGAGTTTACCCTTTTTGGGTAGTACCACACACTCAAGACGCGATTTCAGAACTTCCTGATTGGCGGGACTAAAGAAGCCTTTGTCCATGCTGACCGCTCGTAAGGTGGGGAACTTCTGCTTGGTTTCGCCCACCATGGCAAAGGCCACCTTGTCATCGGTGATCTTTACCATCACTCGGTGATGCAGAATAAAGCGGTCCTGGTCTTCCATAATGCACACACGCAGTCCCAATTCCACCGGAACGCCGGCCTTCCCTTTGCTGATCCATTCGGTATGCGGTTGAAACAGGGAAAACACCTTCTCGTCGTGAGGAATACGTTCACCCCGGAGCACCCGCCTATCAATCTGGTCGATCTGCCGACGGGCATGTTCCATAAAATCATTCAATACGCTGAGCCAAGCCACGGAAAGAGGGTCGTGCGGGCTGACCTGTTGGCGGGTGTGGTCCGCTCGGGTCAGATATCCCTCCGCCACCTCCAGGTAGGCACGATGAGCATCTTTAATCTCCTGATCTTTTTGCTGCTGTTTGCTTTCGTCTTTGGACGTGGAGTGCTTGAGCCGCTGTACTTTGCGGTACTGCCTTTTGAATTGACGCTGGTGGTAGCGGTGTTGCCGCCATCCCGGCAGTTTGTAGGTGGAGGACAGTTCAGCACTGATTTCGATGACCTTACGGATAGCGTCCAGGAGCAGGTTGATGTCGGTTGGAAAATGGACGTCTGTCTCCACCACAAAGGAATCACAACGGCCTACGACCTCCTCTTCCGTTTTTTTTTTAATGCCTTGTGTCCCGCTCCGACTATTACCCGGTTGAGCCGATCGAGGATTTCCGGAGTAAACAGCCGCAGATTATCTTTGAGGGTCTGCAGATTATAATACTTCTCGTCCGCCCAATCACTGTGACCGAGCATTTGCCGAAGGGTCTTGTGTTCGTTGGCCAACTCCTGGATACGGTCATAATCGGCGTTGAGCCCCAATCTGAGCACCCCCAGCACCAGAATCTGCCATTGTGTCATGCCGGGGCGACCGTTGTTGGGGTCGGCCTTGACAATCTTTCCTTCAATTTGACGCTCAGGCAACACCTCTTCCAGAATGGCAAATATCGGACCGCGCAGTTCAGGTGTGGTGTAGAGATGCTGGAGTCCTCGGAGGATTTGCGGGATATCATCGCGTGATTTAGGGTCCAGCTTTATGTCGGCGATAGCCAGTTCGCCCAACTTCATTTGTGGCACGATTACTTTACGCATGAGTTTTTCACCCGACGAAGATTTGGCGGTTGCAGTCGTTTTATCCCTTAGAGGCCCTGCTGAATGGTTTTACCGAAAAGTAATATACAATACATTACAACACGTTACATTATTACTCGACATCCGTCGCTATCTACGCGCTCATTTTCTTCGTTTGTGGGTTGTGATGTTATCGATTTGATTTTGTTAACACTTTTTAATTTTCTTCCAGGCACTAGATAGGATAGCCTCTTTTGAGGCTGATAGACGTTACTTACCAAGATATTAAAGTCCATAGGGCTATTTGAATCTAAACATCGTTCAAAGTCCTTTAATCAAATTTTCGAGACGATTTGGCGACCATTGCATCATTTCACTGCGCACTTCCAAATGTTCAGCATGATTAGATGCCCTTTTTACTGAATTATTTTCTATACGCTCGAGTTGCCGTTCAATTACGTTCGAATTTCATCCATTTTTGTGTGGAATCGTCGACACTGTTGACCTAAAACCATGACCAGTCATCTCATTTTTGCCGAAACCCATTAGAGGCAGTGTTCTGTTCACCTTGGGGGGGCAAGTGCATCGGCGCTGCTGGCGTGACATCCGATTTTGGAGGTACACAGGGACCTTGGGATGTAACAAGAGCATTTTTAGACTGTTTTGTGCCGGCTAGTGGCACAGGCGTTGGCAATTTTTATGATTATCCTTTTTCTCCGGCCAGGATAGACTTCGCTTGGGGTTCAATAACTTGTTCATTGAAGATAGCCATAGCTTTCTTGACTGAAGGGTCACTGACATGGCTGTATCTCATCGTCATTGCCAGTGTTTTGTGTCCAAGAATTTTTGCAATTACCGGGATCTCAACGCCAGCATTGACGAGAATTGAAGCGCAACTGTGCCGAAGAGTGTGAAAGACTACTTTCATACGGCGATCTGTAATTCCCTCGTTGAGTCCGAGATCATCAACGGCCTTGGCGAATACCTTGCTGACTCTGGGGCGTTTTTTTCCGTTGGTGGAAGGGAAGACGATTTCATCGCGTCGATCTTTGGTCATTTTGCTGAACATGTCTAATATTTTTTCGGTCATAAATACTGATCTTGTTTCCCCATTCTTAGGGTCGATGACCAGTATTTCACGATTCTCAATATTAACGTGTTGCCACTGGAGGGAAGCAATCTCGCCAAACCTCATTCCACTATGCAGGCTAAGAAGAGAGATTTGGTAAGTTTTCTCGGAATATTGTCGAACTTTATTTAAGAGGTTTTCACCTTCTTGGGGGGTAAGGTACCGCTGCCGGCGGTTATCGCTCCGTTCCTTTTTGAGAAAATTGGTGGTAGGGGATTCGCCGGAATAGATTTTGTGAGTGTTCGCGTAATGGTAGATCTGACGAATAATGCTCTTCACGTACTGGATAGATCGGGGAGCGTTCCCTGCAGTCGTCATCTTCTTACGGATTCGTTCCAGATCTAGAAGAATAATTTCATCTAGTCTTTTGCTCCCAATATAGGGGGTGACCCAATTTTTGAAGTAGTTTATTTCGTCCTTCAGGCTTTTTTTATGAGAACTGGATTCGCAATATAGGGAAAAAACATTAGTAATCACAAGGTCTCTTGCATGATTTTCCTGTTGTTGCTTAAGCCGTTTTTGTCTGTCTTCTTCTAATCGTTGGGCCTTTTCGATCCGCCTGCTGTCCCTTATAGATTGGTGGCCGGTGCCTGTAGTCAGGTTTGCCCTGATCTTCATCAATTCCCTGTTAGCTTTTGCTGTCGTCCATCCTGCCTTGCTTGCCCAGCCGAGGGATTCTTCGTGTCTTTTACCTTCATTGTCATAGTATCGAATTGAATAATATCGGTCAAAATTAACGCCATTCTTTCTTGTCGGGTGTTCACGGTATCTTATGCCTTCCCTTGCTGTTATCCATTTGTATGTTGCCATTTTGTCCCCCGTATTGTCCCCCAAGAATAGAATTAAGTGGAGTGAAGTTACATTATGCTGTGTGAAGAATAATACACTATAAATATCTGTATTGTAAAGGGTAATGTGTCTGTTTTGGGATGTTGTGTGAAGGTAGGTGAAAGGTGTGGCCACGGACTGAAAATCCGTGTGTCCCTGGTTCGATTCCTGGTCCCGGCACCATATATTGGAAGAAATATTAAGCCCTTACAGTTTTCTAGCTGTAAGGGCTTTTTTCGTCTCTGGTCGTCCTCTGGTCTTTTGAAATTTTTTCTACAATCCCTCTTTTATCAAATAGTTAACAACTCTGATTGACTGTACGATTCTACATTTCCTGCAAACGAGTAGTCTCATAGATATTGCGCAAATAGCGATACAGAGGATGTAAAAGTATAAAGCTATCCTCGGCAAATAAAAGAGATCTTTCCCTGGCAACGGATTGCCAAGGCAAATCTCATTCCTGTGAATTATAATAGTAATATGAAAGGATCAGATGTTTGTGAAACTGTTGCCGAGTGGAAACAGGGCAGGATGTCGTTGACTCTTTGCACGCGCGAGTCGTTGAACTAAATGGACACCTCCTGTTGTCAAAATCTAATATAGCTATGTTGACTTTTTGATATGAGTATGCAGCGTCTTGTCTTAAACGAGTGCCCATCTCTTTCTAACAGGATCAATCAGTTCAACATTCTATGAGGCTTTGAGGTATAAGAAGCAGTTTGTTGAGTCTTCATATCAATACTCGTATTATTGCTAAGCCACTGCATATCTTTTCTATCCGTTTCAAACATATACAGACGATGCATAATTAGCACATGAATTATCTCTTTCACAGAGGGGTTGTTGAAGCGCATTTTGCATCTCTCAACCGAGGCTAACTCAATTGTCCTCGACTTTTTTGCAGGCTCTTCTGCGACTGCTTACGCAGTTATGCAACAGAATGCTGAAGATGGCGGAAAGCGAAAGTTTAACATGGTGCAGCTTCCTGAAGCCTGTGATGAAAAGAGCGAAGCATTTAAGGCTAATTATCAAAACATTGCCGAAATCAGCAAAGAACGTATCCGTAGAGCTGGTAAAAAAATTAAAAGTGAGAGCCCATTGACTACCCAGGGCCTCTATATCGGTTTCCGAGTCCTCAAAGTAGACTCTAGCAATATGGCAGACATCTACTACGCTCCCGATGCTATTGAACAAAAAAAGCTAAGCCTCCTAACCGATAACATCAAAGCAGATCGTAGCTCCGAAGACCTACTATTCCAGGTTCTTTTGGACTGGGGTGTTGATCTGACTCTCCCAATTACCAAAGAGACCATCGAGAATCGAGAAGTGTTCTTTATCGATAATAATGCCCTAGCCGCCTGCTTTGTTAAGAACGGTCAGATTACTGAAGATTTCTGCAAGGTACTCACCAAGCGTTAACCTCTTCGGGTGGTATTCCGCGATTCAGGATTTAAAGATGACAGCGTGAAAATCAATGTCGAGCAGATTTTCAAACTGATGTCACCCAATACCGAGGTGAAGTGCATATGAGTAACCTCGACAACAACGGGAAAGGTGAAATTCTGGTCTATCAGTCCGAGGGTGGGCAGGTAAAGCTCGATGTACGACTTGAGGAGGAGACTGTCTGGTTGACGCAGCCTCTTATGGTGGAGCTTTTCCAAACAACGCAGCAGAATATCAGTCAACATATATTAAATATTTACGAGGAAGGAGAGCTGGCAGAAGAGGCAACTCACAAGAAATTCTTGTCAGTTCGTCAAGAGGGCAAAAGGCAGGTCCAGCGTAATCTTGATTTCTACAACCTCGACATGATTATTTCCGTCGGTTATCGGGTGAAAAATAGTGTTGCCACCCGGTTTCGCATTTGGGCAACCCAGAAGCAGACTGAGTTTATACGTAAAGGCTTTGTTCTTGATGACGAGTGTTTAAAAGAACCGGAGGGTGGTCGTTATTTTGAAGAGTTGCTGGCCCGTATCCGGGATATTCGCAGCTCTGAAAAAATCTTCTGGCGTAAAGTGCTGGATATTTATGCCACCAGTATCGATTACGATCCGAAGTCAGAAACATCCAAACTGTTTTTCAAACAGGTGCAGAACAAGATGCACTGGGCAGCCCATGGACATACCGCAGCAGAGCTTATTTATCAACGGGCGGATGCTGCACAACCTCATATAGGCGTTACCAATTATCCAGGCAGCAAACTTCTCAAGCGCGATGTGGAAGTAGCTAAGAACTATCTGGCGGAAGATGAACTGAACATCCTCAACCGGATTGTGACTGCATATCTTTAAATGGCGGAATTACAGGCATTAAACCATAACCCAATGACAATGCAGGATTGGACCGAGCGCCTGCATCAATTCCTGACCATGACCGGTCGGGAACTGTTGACCCATGCAGGAACAATCAGCCACGAATCAGCTATAGGGAAGGCACATGAAGAGTGCGAGAAGGTTCGCCTGAAACAACTGGAAGAACCGACGGAAGTGGAAAAGCATTTCATCGAAGTAGAGCAGGAACTGAAGCAGATCGAAGTCACGAAGAAGAAAGGGGGCTGTTAATGAAGCTGAAATTTAAGAAACAGGCCTACCTAGACACGCGCTGTAGAATCGGTGGTGGATTGTTTTAAAGGCCAACCCAATATGACGGGTATCAGCTACCGTATTGATCCGGAGTAGCAAAAGCCGACTCGCGCGGCTATGCCTAACGCTTATTCCAAAGTTATCAATAAACGTAATCTGGAAGCATTAACGACCTGAGACTCTCTTTTTTATGTCAGGAAAATCTGGTTTATCAAAGAGGATAATTGATATTCTGATCTCGTTGGGCGTTTGAGACAATTTCTTGATGCCTTTAACAAGAAGAAGATCTAGTACAGGACGAAGGAGAAGATCTAGTACAGGACGAAGGAGAAGATCGACACCTACTCTTTTGGTAAGCTCTCGTTTGCAGTTACTCCATTTCTGGGCAATTCCGTGGGAGTATAGGGTGACTGTAGAGACAAACAGGATCAAGGACCTAGAAATTATACAAAATCAATCTGACATTTTGACTTAGTCATTACCGACCAAACCATACCCGGCATGAAAGGAAGAGATCTGGCACGATTTATACTGCAGATACGACCAGGAATGCCAGTCATTCTCTGCGCAGGTTTCAGCAATCAGATCACAGAAGAAAAGGCAAGAATTTACAGCATAAAGGGTTTTGCAATGAAGCCTTTGCCAAAAAGAATCTTGCAGCCCTCATTAGGAAAGTGCGGGATGGATAAAAAAATAGACTAATTCAACACCATCGCCTTTGTCAAGTTCTACAACTATCGAGACAGAGTATCCAGGTGCGGTCAAATGAAGCAATTATCTTAATTGATGGTCTATGAAATAGACAATAAGTTGGACTGCTGCATTTGCAGCTGGTTTTCTATAAATAATTTATAGTCTTAAAAGTGTCAGAATGCTCCTTTTCGAGCGAGTTTTTTAGGCATGGCATATGCGTCTTGATCAGGAAGGTTAACCTTTGAGATGAGATTTTCTCCGAGACTTGCCATGGGATATTTTGACTGAAAAGTGGAACCGGATGAATCGAAAGAATTGAGTACAATTCTCAAAATCCACTTCCACCAAGAGAAAAAAATCAATAGTTGTTCCTGCCTCTCCAAAAATCAATTGACGAGCATTTATTTAAAAGATATAAAATATAAGGCATACTGATATAGAGACACAACGTGGTGTCAACGCCTTCTCCAAATCTTCAATGTTGATGCACGTTCCAAGTAGTTGATTGGAATGTTTCACAAATATACCATCCTATAGAAATTTTTTATCTGCTGTTCCACCAGAGTTGTGCGGTCGAGCTTAAGCCTAGAACCTTGTTTATTGTTGTTGTGTAATCAAAAATTTAGACAAAGGCAGGCGACACACTAACTTCTTTGAAGAGTTGTCTTTATATGTTGAGACAACAGGTATTTCATTTTAATGAAGGAGGTACAGGATGGCTTACAAAATGCCGTGTACATTGCTGATTTTCTTATTATTCACTTATGTTAATGGCGCCCATGCAGAGTCATCTTCTGTAGACCCATCAACAGGAATGAATTTTGTATCCATCAAGGGCGGCTGTTTCCAGATGGGTGATTCGGTGGGTGATGGAGATCCAAGCGAACGACCAGTGCATGAAGTCTGCGTATCTGACTTCTATATCGGAAAAGATGAAGTAACCAATGCTCAGTTTAAAAAATTCCGGCCTGAACATAACAGCGGTGAATCTCATGGGATCAGTCTAGATGGGGATAAACAGCCGGTTGTCAATGTTTCCTGGGAAGATGCGGTTGCCTTTGCTCAATGGCTTTCTCAGCAATCAGGTCAAACTTATCGACTTCCGACTGAAGCCGAGTGGGAGTATGCCGCTCGTTCCGGTTCGACTCAGAGTCGTTTTTGGGGAAATAATCCTGACGAGGCTTGCACGTATGCGAATGTAGCGGACCTGACGGCGAAGAAATGGCGGGAGAAGTGGACAGTTTTCAACTGTAATGATGGCTACGCAGTGTCTGCACCGGTCGGCAGTTTCAAGCCGAACGGGTTTGGGCTGTATGACATGCTGGGTAATGCCTGGGAGTGGTGTGAGGATGTCTATAACAGTGAGGCTTATGATAAACTCCCAAAAGACAACCCGCTCTACGGAGGACCTGGAGAGTATCAAGTTATGCGCGGTGGTGGATGGAGCAATGGTCCGCTAGGGATAAGAAGCTCCCATCGAGTCGGGCTCTCACCTGATTTTGGCCATCATTCACTCGGTTTTCGGCTGGTTAAAACAGTTGAATAAGATGTGATGTTTAAAAAAATACTGATTATTACCATGAAAACCCGGGAGACATCATGAAGAGAAAATCCATTATTTTCTATTTACTACCGCTTAGCCTGCTTTTCCTCTCCTTTTTACTTTCTCATGCTGCTTCGTCTGTGGAAACGGATAATGCAGGTGCTAACATAGGCTTTGTCGGAGCAGAAACATGCCAGGAATGTCACGAGGCACAATACGAGAGCTATTTGAAGTCAGTCCATTTCCATAAATCTATAAAGGGACCCGAATCGCAAGATGCATGTGAAACCTGTCACGGTCCGGGAGCGAAGCATGTAGAAAAAGGTGGCGGACGAGGTGTCGATATCTTTGCCTTCGGTAAGGATGTCGATCCCCAGGCAAAGTCTGCAAAATGCCTTGCTTGTCACGAAAGAACCCCTGGGATGGATTTATGGAATTTTGGTGTCCACAAGCGCAATGACGTGTCTTGCGATTCTTGCCATGACCTGCATACCGGCCGATCGCAGAAGCCCAGGGAGCCAGAGGTATGTTTTGGCTGTCACAAGGATGTCAAAATTGACACCAACAAACGTTCACATCATCCGATCCTTGAAGGCAAAATCAAATGCTCGTCCTGCCATTCACCCCATGGTAGCCTCACCAGAAATTTGGTTAAAGCCGATGACAACCAACAACTCTGTTATAGATGTCATGCTGACAAACGTGGCCCGGTAGTCTGGGAACATCCTCCTGTCGAAGAGAATTGCATGACCTGCCATAACGTTCACGGCAGTATTCATGAACAGTTACTTACCGAACGTATTCCACAATTGTGCCAGAATTGCCACGATTGGTCGCGCCATCCAGGTACACCGTATGACAATTCTGCTTCGTTTACCAGCCGCTGGAACTGTCTGCGTTGTCATCCTGCCATACATGGCTCTAACTCACCGTCCGGCGGTGGCATGCGCTTCGTGCGATAAGGAGGATAATCATGAAACGGATGATTTATATACCTTTGGGATTACTGATAGCAACTCCATCTTTTGCATCCGATCAGCTTCATGGCGATGTTAACGTTGGAGTACGAACAACGCATTATCACAATGGTGAAAAAAGTGCAAAATATGTCGAATACCAGGACATGAGTAACGGTGTATTTGGCGATGTTAACCTGTTGTTTGACAGCGAAGACTACTATCTCGGACTTTCCGTGGTGAATCCTAATCTGGACGACCGTTCCTACGAGGCTTCTGGAGGCAGATTTGGACTAGGCAAAGCAAGATTCTATTATGACGAGTTTGATCACCAATATTCACTCAATGCGTATTCACCGCTTGGAGGAATCGGGAGCAACTCTCTGACCATTCCCAACCCTGTACCACCGGTATCAGAGTGGAATGAGTTTGATTACAAAGTACAGAAAAAGAAATACGGTGGTGAATTAACGCTGGATCAAGAAGAAAGTCCGTTTTACTATAAATTTTCCATGGAAGAACAAAGAAGTAAAGGAACCATGCCCTGGGGTATCACTAACTATTCGGATTTTGAGGTTCCTATACCGGTAGATTACACTACAGACAATTATATGTTTGAAAGCGGTTATCGTAGTAAGGAAACCACAGCCGTCCTGACGGCAGGATATAGTAAATTCAACGATCACAACGATATTCTCACCACCTCTGATGGCACAAATGTAGAAGAGTACAGTATGCCAACGGACAATCACAGTTATAACTTGGGTGGGCGACTGGTTCAGCGATTGCCGATGGATAGCCTTCTGGCAATTAAAGCCTCTTACAACCGCAACAAGAGTGATCCGGATTTTAGCCAATTCACGACCATAACCTCCCCCACAGCAGATGGTGAATACGATGGCGATGTACAGTATATTCGCGCCGGCGCTGTTCTGAATACACAATGGTCGACAATGCTCGATACTCGCCTTTATTATAACTATATTGATCGAGATAATAAATCCGAGCAGATTACTTCTGTTGATGGTGGAGTACACACTAACCAGCTGTTTAAGTATCACAAAAATGAGGCAGGAGTTGACGCCAATTATCGTTTAAACAAAACCAACAAACTTTCCAGTGGCTATGATTTCAGCTACACCGACCGCAACAGGGAGGATGCCGATACCACTATGGACAACACGGTATTCGCCGAGCTAAAAAATACATCTCTGGATTGGATGAGCACCAAACTACGGTTGGAATATCTTAACCGAGATTCCGACAGCGATTACAGTGCGGAGACTCTGGCCGGAGACGGTGAAATCCATGAATACTTCACCCCCTTTGACTACGCCAGCAAGAATCGATATAAAGCCAAGTTGGCCTTTGATTTTTTTCCTACTGAACATCTGGGAGTGAGTCTGAGTTATGCGTTGATTTATGACGATTATAATGCAACTGAACTCGGAATCCAGGATGATCAACGGCAAGAAGTTTATCTGGATGTGAATGCGCAGCTCCCCGCTAAAATCCGTATGAATGCATATGTCGGCTATGAATATTCCAAAACCAAATATGATTCCCGGAGGTATAACAGTGAGACACAAACTCCCGCGGGCAATCCAAACCCCAACTCTCCCACCACTACCAATGACTACAACTGGAGTCAGGACACAACTTATGATTTCTTTGTCGTCGGAGGCAGTCTGACTGTACCTGTGCTTCAGCGTCTTGAACTAGTATTTAACGCCGACTATCAGCGGGTTTATGGAAACATTGACTTTGACCGTCCTGCAGCAGCAGGCGCTTCTCTGGAAACTATTCACGACGCCGATGACTATTACAAAACCCAACTTGGGGTTAAAGGTATCTACCAGGTAAACGATTCGTGGTCTGTCACAACTGGCTTCGTGTATGAAAAATTTAACCTGAATGAATGGGGGTATAATAACTATAGTTATGACAATGGATCGTACTACCTCAGTGGCGCGGGACTCGATAGCGATTATGAAACAAGCCAGGTGTATGTAATAACCACATTTCACTTCTGATTCGCTACTTAATCAAAGGTAAAGATGGGTGCCATAAAGCACCAATCTTTACCTTTGAGGCGATCCAATGATAGAGGTCAAAGGTGCAAATATTTTTGTTAGGTTTTATGACCAATTATGTTATGGAAAATAGACCGTTAGTCAACAATAAAATAGACCAAAAGTGGTTTTTTTCTTTAAAAAATTGAGCAATTGGTCTATAGTTGACTTATGGATCAATTAATCTCAAATCAATTTCGAGCAGCTCTTACACATTTGCTGGCTCAAGAAGGTCGAGGGGCACAGGCCCGTCTTTCAAAACAACAGAACATTGATCGCGGTTATCTCAATGCCATTGTCAAAGGCAGGAAATCCGGTTCTGAAAAGATACGGTCAAAAATAGCCAGCCATTTCGATATGGCCTATGAAGATGTGTTTGTTCTCGGGCGGCGTGTATTGGAGCAAGTTGAGAATTCAGTTGCAAATTATGAAAATCAAGCGGTTGATGTTTTTACGACAGCGGAAACTACCCCCCCAAATACGCACGGTGACGATGATATAGATTTTAAGGTCCCGGCCAAAAGGGAAGGTGGGTCATCAAGTATCCACACCAGAATACTGAAAACGATTGAAGTTCTCGAATCTGATACCAAATACGGTGAGCTTCTTGCTGGTTTGATCGATGCTTTTCACGATTTGCTTAACAAGAAAAGAGAAAAAGAGACCAGGCATTGACAAAAGTAAGGGCTTGAGGTTCAAGTCCAAGAGATTGAGCAAAATGTGGACAATGAGAATGAAGGAGGCTCATCCGGTGTAGAAATCTGAACTTAATCTGACAGGTTCCATTATCAAGTTTTATTGTCATCTGACAATACGATTTTACATTAACCTTGGTTAGCTCTACTGTGCAATTGCTCCATTTCTGATCAATTTCAGATAAATAGTCAGGTCATCATGTCAGGAATTACCTTAAACGGCGAGTTTATTACTTCTGTTAAGGTTGCCAAGACAATTCTTTGGATTTAAATTGTAGTGAAAGATTCGATATACTTGCAGAATACTAACTCAACTTATTAACATCTTCGATGTTTTCGAAATTTCTGCTAACAATCATACTGTCCGGGGTATTGATAACAGGTTGCGGTATTAATACAGACTGGAAGACAGCCAGGCGTGATTCTGCAGAAATTGCGCCGGACCCGTCAAGTACGAAGGAAGCAATAGTTCAGGTCTATGGAGCGGACGCATGGGGTTGGCGAGGTTTGTTTGCAATTCATACGTGGATCGCTACCAAACGAACAGGTGAAGATCACTACACCGTTTATGATGTGATCGGCTGGCGTAGCCGCCATAACGAGCCTGTGATGAGAGTGGCCAGGGATATTCCTGATCGTTACTGGTATGGAGCAAAGCCACAGATCCTGAAATACTATCATGGTGCTGGGACTGACAAGTTGATAGATGCTATCGACCAGGCAGCCAGAGATTACCCTTGGAAAACAACCTATAAAGCGTTACCCGGGCCCAATAGCAATACTTTTGTAGCGTGGGTTGTTAAACAGGTCCCAGAACTGGATTTAAAACTCCCCTTCTCTGCCATAGGAAGCGGTTATGTGGATTAAAATACTGCTTCAGGAAAGGGACAAATTAAATGCCAACTCATTAAGTGACGGGATTCTCTTGCCTTTACTGCTATTGATCTAAAATTTCCCCCAATTTTGGCGGGATTACCTCCGCCTGCTTTTGGAGCTATCAAAAATAGTATCAACTCGTTGGATTTGCCGGCCCTTTCACCTTGGTAATAGAAGCCTCAATCTATTACTGCACGGTACAGAGAGTAATAGCCAAAGACATGCTGCGGCGACTTGAGGCTGCAACGGCAACCTAAAGTCTAACGTTTTTCATTCCTCAGGCTGCCGATACTATAATTGTAGGCACTGTGCTCAGAATTTTGCAACCAAGAGTACTGCTGTTAGTGCAGGCTATCGACCTTGTGGTAGGGGTAAACTGTAGCTGATAATTAGATGCGATTTGTTATCTTGCTACATTATTTCACGAGCTCATCAGTTATTCATTGACCTAAATCAAAGAAAAATGATTTGTCATGCAATAGAGTTTGATCTTTGATGATCAGCAATAGATCAAATTGATAACTTTCCTGGGAAGGAGAGGACGAATGTTAGCAACTCCCGAAGAGAGTTGCTCAACCTGAGGAAACACCATGATCGCACTAGCCATTCTGCCGTTATTTTTCAGCACATTATTGATTGCGGCACACTTCTATCGTTCTGACTTGCTGCTCTTCACGGTTGTGAGTCTGCTTGTTCTGTTGTTGCTCTTTACTAAAATCCATTGGGTTCCCCGGCTAATCACCATATTTCTCATCCTGTCGGCGATCGAGTGGCTACGGACAATGCTGGTCTTTATTGGACAATATCAGGAAGCAGGTCTTAGCTGGACACGGCTGGCGATTATCCTCACCAGCGTCATTCTGTTCACCGCGCTTTCAACCCTTACATTCAAAACGAAAGCGCTGAAGAGGAGATATCAAGTTTCTGCTACTACAAAATCTCCAACAACATCTTAGTGTCCACCCCAAAGAGCACCAGAGAGATTATCTGCTGCAAAAGATCCACAAACAGGCTGTGTGCCTGCCTGACACCAAGAGGTGCTGTAAGGATGCTCATTGCCGTTTTCGACAAGAGGAGTTAAAAAATAGATGAAATGCTGGTTTACAAGTAATCTCGGCGATGCCATGTTGGCTGGAGAATCATTAGAACATATCAAGGAAATTTTCCTGGCAGCATATGAAACGAACGACAGCAGAAGAGAACGGGCCTTATTCGTTCGCCATGAATCCGAGGGACGTCTTCACTGTGAAGTCAAAGTTTACTTTTCTCCTGCAACGGATATTGTGGCAAAAACAGTCAATGCCACTCCTTGCAATAAACCCTCTTCGGACGGATTAGGTTTGTTGGTTGGTTCAGAGGACTCGTGGTCAGTGCTTTTTCCAGAAAAAAGCGTTTACAGTAAATGACCCGATGCTGGAGTAATATAAAAAGTGCAACAGACTGAAGTTTGAAAAGTGAGTGAGCTGTTTATGACTTTCGATTATTCCGTCTAATTCCTAATCGAGTTGAAAGATTGTGGAGATTGCTACGGTGCATATCAAGATCTCTAGCAGCACCTGCCCAATTCCCCTGGTTGCGATCGAGTGCTGATTGAATGAGTCGTATTTGAAATGCTTTTATTTCGTCACGAAATGATATTTGCTTAGGAGGCAAAGCAGGAGTCTCATGCGCAAAGTAGGGCTGTACATAAAGTGCTGATCCGAGATCACCAGCCAGATGTTCAGGCAGTATTTTTAAAAATTCTTCACCAAGATACCTCTGAGATGCCTTTAATACGGCTCTCGATAGTATGTTTTCCAATTCTCGAACATTGCCGGGCCAACTATATCGACCGAGAAGTTGTAATGCAGCCTCACTTATTCGAACTTCGCCAAGGCCAAGTTTTCTTTGGGCTCGTTCAACGAAAAAGCCGGTAAGAATGGGGATATCCTCCTTACGGTCGCGTAGTGCTGGCACCTTTATCGGATAAACGTTGAGTCGGTGATAAAGGTCGGCTCTAAATCTTCCTGCCTGAACCTCTGCTTCCAGGTTTCTGTTTGTGGCTGCAAGTAAGCGGACGTCTGCATGAATCATTTTTTCTGAGCCGATTCTTTGGATTTCGCCTTCCTGAATAACCCTCAGAATTTTGGCCTGAATTTCCAGGGAGAGCTCACCAATTTCGTCCAAAAAGAGAGTCCCGCCATCGGCAAGTTCAAATTTGCCGGCCCTGTCATTGCTTGCTCCGGTAAAAGAGCCCTTAACATGACCAAAAAGTTCACTCTCAGCGAGCGAATCCGGTAGTGCCGCACAATTGAGATAGAGCATCGCTTTATCTCGCCGATTGGAATGGCGGTGAATGGCTCTGGTTACCAGTTCTTTGCCAACGCCGGTTTCGCCAAGAACCAGGATCGTATAGTCTGATTTAGCAACCAGCTCAATTTCTTGCCGCAATTTTTCAATGACGGGACTCTTGCCAAGAATATCCCAACCTCTCTGTAGAGCAACATCTTGCATCAGGTCTGAGGCAATCTGGCCTTGGCGTTCTGCCTTTTCCTCAAGTGCTTTGAGTAAATCCGCCACCTGCATCTGCGCGCCGGCCATAGAACCGATGGTCTGTAAATATTGTTTAGGTAGAAGATCGAATGCCCCGACAGTAACAGAATCGGCTGTTAGAACGCCAACCAGGTTGCCGTTGACATACAGCGGGCAGCCAAGACAGGAATGGATATGCTGTAAGGCCTCAGGATCCGAAACCAGCATACCATCAAAAGGGTCAGGGAGTGGGCTATCTGCAGGAAAGAGTACAGGTTCACGTGATCCACAAATAAGGTCCAGGCGCGGGTGTTCACTTCTGACATAGACACGTCCCATGGCATCTGGGGTTAATCCTTTTGAGGCTATTGGAGTGAGTTTGTCTGCTTGGACCCGTAAAAGGGTTGCCGCATCATAAGGAATGGCACGGTGTAGCGCGTCTAATAATCGTTGATAACGATCTTCCGCACTCATGACTGCTGTAAGATCGACCGCTATGGCCGAGAGGGTATGTAGTTTGTCCATAGTTATCAATATAACAACGATGTTATGCATATCGCAACATCGAGATGTTGTTTAAATGTATACATATCTTATAACGTATTGAAATATATTAATTAATATTTTGGCACACTAGTTGCTTTATTCAGATTAAGAGAAGATATCGCTCTTGAAATTATTTCTTGGAACTGAGGTCTAAAAGTAGAAGTTCCGTTAGTGTAAAAGGGCCTGTTGTCGGATGGGACATAAACAGCAGCTCCAAATAGAAGTTGATTAACCAGAAACAACAAAAGGAGATACCATGAAGATTTTAAAACTAAAAGACACGAATGAATTTACTCCCGGAGCCATGAAAAGGTTCTTCCTGGTAGAAGACTCACCAAGCTTTAAAATCGTCAACTTTAACCTGGATGAAGGTGTTACATTTCCAGTTCATTCACACGATCTGGATGGTGAACTCTCAATTCAGGTACTTGAAGGAGAAGGATTTTTCCTAGGTGATGGAGACACTAAAATACCAGCCAAACAGGGAGATATTCTAATTTCACAGATTCGAGAACCTCACGGAGTAAGAGCAAAGACTCAAATGAGAATTCTGGTGACAATAGCTCCACCAATTTGATATAACCTCAGAAGATAGTACTACCTATATTACTGGATAAACGTAAAATAACCATAAGAGGAATATCATGTCTGAAAAAGTTAAAATTGATCAAGAGGAATGTATTGGTTGTGAAGCTTGTGTGGAAACTTGCCCCTCAGTATTTGCCTTTGATGACGATAAAGGGAAAGCTTATGTCCTTGACGATGCAGATGCAGGAGAAGATTGCGTAGATGAGGCAATAGCTTCTTGTCCAGTTGAGTGTATTTCTAAGGAATGACAAACTCACGAAATTCATTCATACTCTTTTCAGTGCCCCCTTGAGGGATAAAAAACATGAAATGAATTTCCAAGGTACTAATGGCATCAACTAAGAAGAGAGGAGATTCAAATGGCACAGATCTCACAGAAAAGCACCTTGTCCCACTGGTGGCGGCATGCGACCATCCTCGTCATGATTTTCGGCTTCGCTACCCTCAGTATCCTGACGGTAATGACCTACACTAATGCGCCGCCGATTCCCTTAAAAGTTGTCGATGAAAAAGGCGAAGTCTTATTTAGCAAACAGAACATCGACGCGGGACAGGATGTGTTCTTAAAATACGCCCTCATGGAGCACGGTACCCTGTGGGGGCACGGGGCATATCTGGGACCAGATTACACCGCCGAATATTTGCATAGGGAAGCTGAGATTGTCCAGGGTGTTATATCGCAAAACAAATTCGGCAATTCTTATAACAATCTCACACCGGAGCAGAAGACGTTCGTCTCACAGGAATTGATAACGGAGCTTAAAACCAACCGTTACGATGCTACCACCGGTCAACTGACCTTTTTTCCAGGTGAAGCAACTGCCTACCAAGAACTATTCGCTTATTGGACGGATTTCTTCACCAAAGAGAATGGCGCACCTGGGCTTCCTGTCAATTATATCAACAATCCCGAAGAATTAAAAAATCTTACTGCCTACTTTGCCTGGGCAACCTGGGCGACCGTTACAAATCGACCCAACGAGGATTACACCTACACCAATAACTGGCCCTATGAGCCGCTTGTCGGCAATCACCCATCAAGTCAGGCTTACATCTGGAGCGCTCTCAGCCTAGTCACGCTTCTCAGCGGGCTTGGTCTTGTCCTGCTCTTCTTTGGAAAATTCCACTTTCTGGGGTGGGAAGGTGATAAGGACGATTTTAAACTGTTGCCGCCACCCCCTCGTTCGTGGACACTTACCCCCAGCCAATGGGGAACCGGCAAGTACTTCCTTATAGTAGCACTCTTATTTCTGCTGCAGACTTTGGTCGGCGGAGGTCTGGCCCATTACAGGGTGGAACCGTATGGCTTCTATGGTTTGCATTTTATTCTCAATTTATTCCCTTATAATCTGCTGAGAACCTTTCACCTCCAACTGGTCATATTCTGGATCGCCACCGCCTGGGTCGCCGGAGGGTTATTCCTCGCCCCATGGGTTGGAGGACAAGAGCCAAAAGGACAGAGGTTTTGCGTCAATTTGCTCTTTATCGCCCTTCTCGTAGTGGTGCTCGGCAGCCTTGGAGGTGAGTGGCTTGGTATCAACGACAAGCTGGGCTCGCTGTGGTTCTGGTTGGGTAGCCAAGGTTCCGAGTACCTTGACCTGGGCCGCTTCTGGCAAATTCTTCTTGCGATTGCTCTGATCTTCTGGCTCTTTCTCATGTTCAGAGCTCTTCGCCCGGCCATTACCAAGGAGGGCAAATCCGACCTGTCTGCTCTTTTTCTCTATGCGGCGGCGGCCATTCCTCTTTTCTACGTTCCAGCAATGTTCTATGGGCCACACAGCAATTTTGCCGTCATCGATAATTGGCGTTTCTGGATCATTCATCTCTGGGTAGAAGGGTTCTTTGAACTTTTCGCCACGGTGCTTGTGGCTATTATGTTCCGCTATATGGGTATCGTAAGTGCCCGCTCCGCTACTCGTCTTGTCTATCTGGACGCCATTCTCTTTCTGATTGGCGGAATTGTCGGCACCGGGCACCACTGGTATTTCACTGGCCAGGGTGTATTGAACATGGGGCTCGCTTCGTGTTTTTCAGCTCTTGAGGTCGTTCCTCTTACTCTGCTCACGCTGGATGCTTCAGGATTCATACAACTTCGCAAGAGAAATCAACTGGCTGATGGTGCCGATATGGCCTCTAAGCAGAAATGGGCCATCTACTTCTTCATCGCGGTAGGTGTATGGAACTTTGTGGGAGCCGGGATTTTCGGCTTCCTCATCAATACTCCCATAGTGTCTTATTTTGAAATGGGAACAACTCTCACGGCAAATCATGGCCATGCGGCCATGTTCGGAGTCTTTGGTATGCTGGCTCTCGGGGTGCTGATTTTCTGCCTGCGATCAATGCAGAGCGACGAGGTATGGGCCAAAACCGAGAAATTCGTAAAAATTGGTTACTGGGGATTGAATATAGGTCTTGCCCTGATGGTGGTACTTGATCTGTTTCCAGCCGGAGTGCTTCAGCTTTGGGACGTACTCACAAACGGTTACTGGCATGCCCGAAGTTTTTCTTTCATCATGTCGGGCACTTTTCATACCGTGGAGTGGATTCGGATTGTGGGCGATCTCGTTTTTCTTCTCTGTGGGGTCTTCCCTATTGTACTGGCTGCGATATTGTCTTTTTTGAAGCGTGATCTCAAACCCGAAATTGCATAGATCATAGCTGGAAAGAACCGCCCATCTCGCTGAATCAGCTGGGCGGTTCTTCTCATTTATTTCAAATATACTGTCCTTTCAATGCCCAGCCATCATCGCTGCTACATCTTCCTCGGGGCTTGAGATTGCCTTGATGTCAAATTTTTCTATCAGGGTCTTCGCGATATTTGGTGACAGGAAGCCGGGAAGAGTCGGGCCGAGGCGAATTCCTTTAACTCCTAAGGAGAGCAGTGCCAATAGAACCAGGACCGCTTTTTGCTCATACCAGGCAATATCGAAGGATATCGGGAGGTCGTTGATATCTTTGAGACCGAAGGCTTTTTGTAGTTCCATGGCGATAACGGCCAGAGAATAGGAATCATTACATTGACCGGCATCGAGTATGCGGGGGATGCCGCCGATATCGCCAAGTTCGAGCTTGAGATATTTGAATTTAGCACATCCGGCGGTGAGAATGACCGCGTCTTTTGGCAATAGTTCTGCGATTTTTGTATAGTAATCACGGGTTTTATGACGGCCGTCACATCCGCCCATGACGACAAACCGCTTGATCGCCCCCGATTTTACGGCGTCGATAATCTTATCTTTCAACTCCATCACCTGAATATGACCGAATCCACCAACAATGGAGCCTTCCTCGATCTGTTCTGGCGGTTT
The DNA here is from genome assembly GCA_963677465.1 of uncultured Desulforhopalus sp. Classification (GTDB taxonomy): domain Bacteria; phylum Desulfobacterota; class Desulfobulbia; order Desulfobulbales; family Desulfocapsaceae; genus Desulforhopalus_A. The sequence goes on from OY781976.1 coordinate 790,880, forward strand.
GCAAGTTTTTGCTTTTTCGATAAGCTGTGAGAAATCCTTCGGTTTCCCATCCATACGGTCGGGAATATGTACACAACCTTCGAAACCGACCGCACCGGTAGTAAAGATTTTATCCATGTGGTCTTTGTTGGGAGGGACAATACAGTTTGAGGTAAAGAGAATCGGACCGTGAAAGGATTCAATTTCCTTTTTCTGCATCCACCAGGCATTACCATAGTTGCCGACCAGGTGTTTGTATTGTTTTAACTCTGGATAATAATGCGCGGGCAGCATTTCACTGTGGGTGTAGATATCGACGCCCTGACCCTTGGTTTGTTCCAGGAGTTCATGTAGATCAACGAGATCATGGCCGGAAACAAGGATGCCGGGATTCTTGCCTGTTCCAAGGTTCACTGTTGTAATCTTCGGGATACCATAGCCGTCAGCATTGGCACTATCGAGGAGGGCCATGGTCTCAACTCCCATGGTTCCTGTTTTAATAACCATGGCCAGCAGATCATCGCTGGTTAGTGAAGGGTCGACGATAGCAGCAAGGCCTTCCATAAGGAATTCGAAAACTGCACGGCTATGCTTCTTTAGTTGATAGGCATGTTCAGCGTATGCGGAAATCCCTTTCAGGCCATATTGGATGGTGGCCTTGAGCGAACGTTCGTCTTCGTCGACTATCTCCAGCCAGCCACCGGCTCCACTGGCAGCTTTGTCGAGAATTTCTGTTTCATCTTGATATGTCCATGTTGCACATTCCGGAATACTTCCAGTGAACTCCTTGCCATGTGCCTTCTGATAGGCATCAAGCACCTGGTCCTTTAAACGTTGCCGAAGGACAATGCTTTGTTTGATGAAGCTTATGAAATCGTTCCGATCGAAGTTGGCATTCGTTATGGTAGAAAAAAGACCCTTGTCGATGAAAAAGCCGATTTCTTCATCATAGATATCAAACTCCTTTCCTTTGACACCCCAATAGGATATTCCCTTGAGCGTCCAGATAAAGAGATCCTGGAGGTTGGCCACTTCTTCCTTTTTTCCGCAGACGCCCTGAATGGTGCAGCCAGTATTTTTTGCAGTTTCCTGGCACTGGTGACAGAACATTGACATGGTTTTTCTCCTTGAGTTTTGAAGAGTGAGGTGAGGCTTGCATCTGACATGAAATCCCAAAAAAATCTTTTGGCGATTCCAATTTGGAGAATTGATATGAGGTCTACAATGTAAACCTCATATCAGTTAATTTTAGTCTTCTATTTTACCTGATTTAAGACGATTCTCAGAGATACTCTTTAATTTATAAAGATCCTGCTGGAGTTCAAAGACACCATGCCAATGGGCATAGTCAGGACCACCCATTGCTGCTCCCTGCCGCATCCGTCTTCCCTCGTGATGCCAGAGGTGATAGATTATTTTTTGGAATTCATCATCCCAGGGGTTCTCTTTCAGCAGTTTTTTCTCGGCGAGTTCCTTTTGCAGGGCCAAAGCCGGTTTCCAGTAGCTTTCATTGTACAGTTCGATATTGAGATCTACTGCCGCAAAGAAATTATCAGTATGCAGCGCACTGTGGCAATTGCTGCAGACGGATTTCATTTTTTGCCTGCCCTCAATTCCTTCCCCAGTTAGTGGGCTCATTGGATCCGGTGAGTTGCGTACCATAGATTCCGGTGCCCAAAGATTCCAATGGAGCCTCTCAGAAATATTATGGGTCGTCGTCAACGCCCCTATTCCGCTCATATGGCAGACAGCGCAGGTAGGAGTGCGATAGTCACCAGGTTCCCAGGCGTCAGGTGCACTGGTAAAATTCCAGGTACTTGCTTCTGCATTGAAGATGTGTCCGTGTTTGCTGTTATTAAAGATTTCGATATCCGGATGATCCGGGCCAAGGTGACAAGAGGCGCAGGCGGCAGGTTTTCTTGCCTCAGCAATATTAAACCGGTGCCTGGTATGACAAACAACACAGTTGCCGACTGAACCATCGGGGTAGGTTGTACCAACACCGGCTGCAGGCCATGTTTCTTTGGTTGGCCTACCATCTGCACCAATTTTTAGCTCTGAGCCGTGACATTGCATACAGCCAGCTATGTCCGAGGCATCTTTGAACTTTTCAACCCCCTGGCCTTCATGTTTGGCGATCAGCGCCGTCATGCTTTTGAAGTTTCTGCCATCAGGGGAATGATACTGCATACTGGCACGGGCATGACCACTCTTGCTAAACTGGTCAACCTCGGCCGAATGGCATCTGCCACAGGTCTTCGGAGTAACGACAACAGAGATATAGGTCTCAGTGCCCTTGACTCCGGGACAACTCTGAGAGGCCATTTCATATCCCTTGTCCACGCCATGACAATCAATACAGGAAACATTGACATGCCCATGTCGACTGTTTTTCCAGTCGGCAACAATGCCGGGCTGTTTTTCGGCATGACACTCAATGCATTTTTTTCCCTCAGGTGACAAGCCACGCTCGACCTTTAAGGTTTTTACCGCACTGTCCATTGCAAAAGCAGATGAAATCGACCCGACAGTAAAGGCCACCACTAACCACAGTAATCGTACCATTCTTCCTCCCTCCAGGTTCATTTAACCAGAAAATCTTTAATATCCTTATGGCCCACATGCTCATGGCACTTCACACAGGAAGGTTCTTTCCCTGACAGGAAATCCTTATGCGCGAGAAAAGCTTTTGGTATCTCGTAGCGTATGACACTCAGATCATGACATTTGACACAGCCGGAGGTGTAGGTGAATTTTTCTCTATGCTGAAGATTGCCAACCCAATCGAACGAATCGGCCCAGAAAATTTCACCAAGAACATCTTTCGCGCCAGTATATGCCTTTGCCGTCACATAATGAAAAACATTGTCATGCGGGAGATGACAATCAGCACATTTGGCTATAAATCCGAGATTATTCATTCCTCCATGGACATCCCCTTCATTTGAGCGGGCAACACCTTTCATGGAATGACACGAGGAACAAAATTCACGTCCGGATGTACGTTCGATCATTTCGGCAGTTGCAAGTGACAAGACAAGACCTAAAATAATGCCACCACATATCAGAAAAAAAATCTTCTTCATGGATCTCCCTGAAGGTCTATGGAATGGAAAAGAGAAACTACAATGAGCAATTCGATCAACATGTTATTGTTATTTCAATTTTTGGATAGGGTCAAGGGTATAATCACTCCTGTGAGTATTCAATTTACTGCTTCCCTGGTTAAGATTCCATAATTGAAAAAAAAATGTTTTCAGATGCTAAAACCAAAATTCCGGGTACTTCCGGTTCCTTGGGATATTGTTAATTATAACGGCAATAAAAAGCATGACAATTGCCCCTAAGGTGGATGGCATTAGCACATAGAGGTAGCCGAGATTGTGAACTCTTTCTCCGCCGATAACTGCGATCAGAGCACTTCAGTTAGGCCAACCTTTGGTGGACTTTGTCCTCCACCCTTCATTTTTTGCAGGTAGTTCATGAGTTTTGCCTCTCCCGTAAAGCATGAAAGGAATGGGCCAGATCGGTACGGGTGACTATTCCTACTGGTCGCCCATCAACATCAATAATCGGCAGGCGATTAATTTGCCGTTCAGCAAAAAGAGAAGAAATCGTGCCGATGGTCATTTCCGAGCCGGCGGTTATCGGTGGCTTGGTCATAATATCACCTACGCTTCTATTGCGTAATCTGCCAATCATACAGCTCTTACTGTTTAGACAATGGGTAGCTATCTGCATAAAGGAAGGCGTTGCGCCAAATCCCATCTCCTTGAGAAAATCTTTTTCGGAAACGACGCCGACCACTCGTCCATTCAGGTCGACCACAGGTCCACCTGATATCTTTTTTTGGGCAAGCAGGTGAGCTGCATCGACAAGGGCCATTTCCTGTTCAACGAACAAGACCGATTTGCTCATGATGCTCCCGGCAGTCAGGCTGTTAAAGAGCCTTTTGAGTGCCAGTGAATAGGCTGTTTGGTACACTTCTTTGAAGTCGCCAGGGGTGATATCAATATAGCCTGGGATGCGTTTCATCGCCTCGATCACATCTTGTTCGGAAATATCCACAGGAGTAAATTCTCCACCAGATGTTTCTTTCATATGATTCTCCTTATTTTATGATACCTCGACGATGTCGTATTCAACAGCCTGTCGATTATCCTCTTTCGTCCTTACCTGTATAAATAGTACTTTACAACTAACCCCGGTAAACGGGAAATAAGCCGGGATAAGTACCTTCACGAAATTCATTCATAAAAAACAAGAAGTGAATTTCTAAGGTACTAAAACAATATTTCCTACCAGGTAATTGACTTGCGTCATAAAATTGCAAAATATCTAAACATCTCCCATTCCATACAGTTATTATCGTATGTCGATGGCCACAATACAAAGAACAGGAGAACAACTCATGCCTATACCCGGAAATCTCTTGACCACGGCGATGGCTGTCATGCCTCAGACAGATGTACAGCAGGCTCTTGAGCTAGCTCTTTCTCTAGATGTTCCGTTTTGGCCGCAATTGCCGAATTTTAGTGTCCCCTTCGGGGATGGTTGAAACCCCTCGCCTTCAGGCGAAGAAAAGTTTAAAATTGTCGCTATGCGACGTTACAAAATTGGTTCTCATACTAAAACAGATTTGAAGGTTCATATAATCTGGATTCCTAAATACCGTAAAAAAGTATTGAACGGGCAGGTAGCAATACGTACTCGCGATTTGCTTCGGCAGATTGCCATGGAACATGATATTGACATTATATCTGGAAAGGTAGCGAGCGACCATGTTCATATGTTTATAGGTTACCGACCAACTCAAAATATCAGCAAAATTGTCCAGTGGCTGAAAGGAATAAGCTCGCGGATCTTGCTTTCGGAGTTTGTCCATTTGAAAAAACAGTATTGGGGGCGCCATATCTGGGCACGTGGTTATCTAGCTGTAAGTTCTGGAACAATAACAGATGAGATGATCCAAGAATATATAGCTGAACAAGAGGGAGAGCCGGTAGTTGATGATAGTCGATTTCTAATCGACCCCTCTTGAACCCCTCGACTTGTAGACGAGGGTTGTTTAGTTATTATGAAGATATGTATGTCCAGGCAGCCGAGCATTTCCCCGGTATCTTGCTGGACGTAGAAAAAAAGACACTGTGCTTTTCAATGGCTAAATTCATTGATGAATTTGAAGAAACTATGAGCCGGTTTGAGGATCCGGCTTATTTTGATATCAGTGAAAAATACTCTGTTGTTTATCACAATTTTTTAGCAAGAGATCTTACCGACCGGCCTGCTATTCGTGGTCAGTTAGAAGGTCCAATCAGTTTTGGCTTCAATGTACTTGATCAGGACGAAAGACCCATTCTCTTTGACGATACCATCAGGCCTTTTTTGATGGAGTTTATGGCCAAGAGAATAAATGTGCAACTCACTAGATTAAAAGAGCGCAACCCTAATGCTTTCATGTTCATAGATGAACCGGGACTGCAATTTATTTTTTCGGCGATGTCCGGTTACGGCGAACAAAAGGCCAAAACCGATCTCGACAATTTCTTTGCCATGGTTGACGGCCCCCGAGGCATTCACCTTTGCGGCAATCCAGATTGGGATTTTCTACTCAATCTGGATATGGATGTTCTCTCCTTGGATGTCTATACCAATGCAGAAATCTTTGCTGCCTGCGCTGGTTCAATCAAAAAATTTCTTGATCGGGGTGGGGTATTGGTCTGGGGAATCGTGCCGACCGGCTATGAGATGTTCACCAAGGAAAGCCTCGGCTTTCTCATACTCAAACTGGAAGGTATATGGCAGTATCTAGGTAAAAAAGGCGTGGATATGGAACAACTAATCGCCCAGAGTATGCTGTCTCCGGCGACATGCTGTCTGGTCAATCCAGACAAGGGAGAAACGGTAGAAAACGCCTTTTCGATGGTCAATCACCTGTCACAGATGCTTCGGGAGAAATATAAAATTCTCTAACGTTTTTTTGAAACCATCAAGATTGGTATTGTGAGTAAATGAGTAGTATCCGTTCACCAGAAAACAAACCAAGGTTGCATAAATTTAGAACTGTAAAAGTTTACCCGTGCCTGAGATGTGTGGATGAGATCGGATGCTACAGACTCAGGCGGGGACAAGGAATATCAAAGAATGGATGGAAAAAATTGTAGGCTAATTTCACATCATCGCATCTCTTGATGCATATCTTTTTTTCATAGTCGATGTTTTAAATACCAGAGCAGAAGACCCTATACGACCATCATTTCTGATGGTCGCGGTTCAAGTGAAAATTGATCCAAGAAGAGGTCTTATTCAACTCCCAGTTTCTCGGTGGCACCTTGTCTATTAGAAAAATGGGCAGCTTGCCAGCGTGATCCAGACGGTTATACGCTCTGATCCATATGCAGTCTTTCTCCGGATAAACCTCACAGGCACCATTCCGGCTACCGCCACAGGGGCCGTTACGCGTATGCTTGGGGCACCCGGATTCTGGACACAAGAAGCCGGCATGCTGGATACCGCAATCTCCACAACTTTGGCAGGAAAGGAGGGGGATTTTAATGGGGTCTTCTAGGCCGTGTTTTAATATCCATGATTTATTATGGGAATCCAAAAAGGCAGCAAGTCTTTGGTAAACAGGTGCCATTCGAACTGTTTTATCAAAAAAAAGACTGTGGGCAAAAGATAGCATTCTATACGGCCAGTACTCCAGCAACATCTTCTTCACGCTGGGCTTTGAAGCAGGAGCGGTTTCATTTTTGATGACCTGATCGTAAACATAATAGGCGCTTTTATCCTTGCTGGAAAATTCATTCAAATAATTGGGCCAGGTATCTTCAATTTCTTTCATGCGGTCCAGGATACGACCAATGGCCTTGAAACTCCGATGTACGCCGCCAATGTGAATTCCCCGGTAGCCGAATGCCTTGAGAATAACGCCCAGACGGGCTGCTCGTTCAATGGCTGCATTGAGGCCTTCCTTCGGCGTTTTCCACTCCCGAACTACTGTTTCATAAAGAGTGTCAGATACATAGGCGCCAGGAACTCTGCCTCGGTTCATGGCTCGGGCTGCTTTTGGGCTGAGAAGATATACCGAAGCTATAACTGGTATTGATGAATTTCTTTCATTATGATATCGGATCAGTTCATTAAATTTATTGATATCATAGCCAAGTTGGGTGATGACAAAAGCAGAACCCGCTTCAATTTTCTTGTCCAGTTTTTTATATTGTGCCAGGCATTCCGATTTCAATGTTTTAAAAGGAGAAACTCCGCATCCGGTAAAAAATGGCTCTGGATCGCCCGAAGCCATCATGCGATTGTTTAATCCCTTCATCATACTGGTCAACAAGACAGAATCCAGATCAAATACCGGGGTGCCTCGCCCGCCAAAGCCCTTTCCGCTGTAGTCTCCGGTTAGACATAAAATGTTCTTCATACCCATACGGGCCAGCTGCAGAGCACGGCTTTCCATACCGACCCGGTTCATGTCCCGGCAGGTAAAATGAACGATCACATCCAGCCCATGCTTGAAGATTTCATATCCCAAAACATCCGGGGACAATGATGGATTGCCACCGGGATTGTCGGTTATGGATACGGCAGAAACTCTGCCATCGGCAAAGGCATCTTTGGCGATGCCCACCAGGGCATCGGTGCTGGCACCAAAGGACTCACGTCCCGGCACCAGCTCAATGGTCACAACAAAGTTTTCCGGGTTCATCAATTGGTCACTGAAAACACGAAGCATACAAATTCTCCTGATTCAAAGTTATGCTGTTGTCTTGAACATTAACGAATCTAATTGAATTAAACATTGATCTAAATCAAGATCCACTCTTTTGGGCATACGTATCATTTGGTTAGAAGAAATTAATATCAAACTGGAGTTAATTTAAGATGGGTATATCCTGGCAAAGGTAACCTCATTTAGCTTTCCCTCTCTTGTGAAATTCAAAGACCGCAGGTGTCGGCTTAACCAATTTTCGATTGTAAATGTTAATTGTGACTACCCCAATTCATTCTTGCTAATTCTTGAATCAAAAAGCTACTCCATTTCAATATTGCCCGATAACTGATAGCACCTTCCTGACTAGTGACTAAAACTCTCCTTTTTTCAGTAGTGTTTTATCCTGTCAGGCATTCAAGAGATGATTCAGTTTGATACTTTGTTGCTCAAATTTCGATCGAGTTTTTACTTGCTATCACGAATCTCCGATTACAGGGTGTTCAGAAAGAAGATCAACTTGCAGTTTTGTTCAATTGCTTTAAGTTAGTATGAGACATCTCTTGCCTTTAAATAGTAGCCTGTTCCTTCCATTGTCTGAAAAGATCTCCGGTTCCATTTCTCCCATTTTGTCACCGGATTTCTTGATCATCATCGGTTGATTCTTATAATGACTGTATCAGTCGAAATTTTTCTTTGCTCTGATTATTCACATTCAGCCATTTCAGATTGAAGGGATGGAGGTTGCCCAGAAAAATGGCAGTCACTTCCAACGTTTTCCCGAACATTCATAAAAAAAAGAGATGGAACCCAATGAGAATGACTTCTTTTTTCACTAAATTACAGGAGGTTTAAAGATGAACGAATTAATGCGTGTCATGACTGAAAGACCCCTTAATGCTGAGACAACTAAACATTATTTAAAATCATGGATAACCGCAAACAAGGTGTTCTTTGATAGAAATCAGGGTGAAATCCCGGTAGGGCCAATTGAACTGTCGGAATGGAAACTCACTATAGATGGAGAGGTTGAAGCTCCTTTGACCATCGATCTTGAAACTCTGCTCTGTATGCCAAAAGCGATTGCCGCCAATACGTTAGAATGCTCAGGTAACAGCCGATCTTTGCTTGCGAAAAAGGCCTCGGGTAACCCCTGGACAATAGGTGGTGTTGGGAACGCAGTATGGGGTGGTGTTTGGCTAAAGGATCTTTTGGAGAAAGTTGGTGTTGCTCCAGACGCTCATCATGTTGCCTTTGAAGGATTTGACATGCCATTAGGTAAAGCACAAATAAAGTTTATTCGTAGCATTCCACTAGAAAAAGCTATGTCTTCCACATTACTTGCCTATGAAATGAATGGAGAGCCACTCCCGCTTAAACATGGCTTTCCTCTTCGTGCGCTTGCTCTTGGATGGACGGGAGCAAACTGCGTTAAATGGTTAAGCAAAATAACACTTATGCGCGAACCATTTAAAGGTTTTTACATGGATGATGTTTACCGGATATATGACAAAGGACAGGACCCGAAAACAGGAGCCACAGTAACAGCAATCAAATTAAAATCAATAATTACCCAGCCGGAAATAGATGAAATTTTGCCAATGGGTAAAATTACGATTTTGGGTGCTGCTTATGCAGGAGAAACAGAGGTAGAAAAAGTTGAAATTTCAATGGATAACGGAAACACCTGGCAGCCTGCGACCTTCATAGGTCCAAATGAACCATTTGCCTGGAGGCAATGGCAATATGTGTGTAGTTTGTCCCAACCGGGGAGCTATACTGTGTTGTCTTGCGCCACAGATCGTAACGGGAAAAAACAACCAATGCAAGCGTCCTGGAATATGTTGGGCTACGGCAATAACGGAATTAGAGAACACGGCGTAAATTTTCGGGTTCAATAGTTCTCCATTTTAGAATACTTGGTAAGTCCCGTCGCCGCAGATTTTATTCTTTTTCAAAATCGTCTTTAGAGGCTCCACAAATCGGGCATAGCCAATCATTCGGCACGTCTTCCCACGCTGTGCCGGGTTCTACGCTATTGTCGGGGTCTCCTTTAGCAGGATCATAAACATAACCGCAAATTGAACATACCCATTTATCCATTAATTCGCTCCTTAGTTTTATCGCACTTTATCGCGTTGGGTTGTGTTAAATTATGAATTGAGCAGTCTTTTTGAAAACCACATTCCACGTTTTGATATGAAGAGTTACTCCTCATAAGGCGATTTAAAGAAGATAGCTCTGCTTCTTAAAGTCACCTACGTAATCTTTACAGACATAAATCTTTTGATCTTGTTTTTGCAAGATAATTTCAGTCGCGCTGAGATATATCCATACTATTGGAAGTCCAGATCGCCGGGAAAGAATTTCGTTATTTGTTAGCCCATGGGTGTGTAATTAACAAGGGGACAAGTACCAACATCCCCAAAATCTGCAATAACATAGGCTTGTTTTTCAAAACTGCTTTCCTTCAATATTTTTCTTCAGTTGTGCTATCTCGAGACCAAGCGGCATGCATTGTTTCCCCTCCATGCATTCGTCGGCTTCAGGTATGTCGAGATAATGTTTGAGCTCATGGGAATCTTTTATCAAATCGACTACCCATGCTTTCTTTTCATCATCATAACTAACATCTATATCTATTCCGCATTGGCCTATGTCTGGATAAATATCTGTTATTTTTTTACATAGTTCATCTTTGGTATACATAGTTTTCTCCTGTTCTGAGATGCACTGCAATTTTTAACTACACCATCTCTCATAAGTTGAACCGTCAAATAGTACCTCCCTTTAAATACCAACAAGAATTCGGTCGAGAACCAACATGATTTTACTCATTATTCGCGCTAAGGAATGCACAATCAATGTTGAAGTGAAACCATTTATTAATGGTTTTTTCAGAACCTTGTCTGCCGCCGGATATCTCTTTATATGTCTCCTCATGACAGTACCTGTACATTTACTTTCACCATTATTTGGGTTTTTACAATGCCGATGGCGTTATAAAATCCCTTCATGTGCAAAATTGACTTCCATCTGAGGTGATAGGGTCCAAAAGTGTCCGCTTGAAATAGCGGATACCAAAGTAATCGCCGATTAGCGTAACGATTATTTACTTATTTGTTGCATTTTGCGCTTACTTCTCGCCACATTGACAGTATTTTGGTCAAGCCTTATTTTTAAAGGATGAAAGGGAAATAATTGGCTGTGTTGAAGATAATTAGAAAGAGCCGTTATTTTTCTGAACTGAAAATGGGAAGACACCCTAGATGAACAAGTATCAATTGGAATCAGTTGCCCGATCGATAATAACCGTATGATATACGAATGCAGCGAGGTGAAAAGTATGCCTGAACTGAGATGTCCCGAATGTGGAAATGAGCTGTTGCCTTTAAAACCTCAAGACGTGGCAAATGCTTGTATATGTCAAAAATGTGGGAGAAATGTTTATCCGTGGTCAAAAACAGAGGTGAGGATCAAGTGTCCGAAATGCGGCGAGGATAACAAAACAACCGTAACAAGGTAGCTTCACCAAATATCCGTCTGGCTTATGGTAATCACATAGAGAAACTATCTGCAATAAAAAAGCAGACTTTTGTGGGGTACCATGACAAAAATGGACACATTCTTAAAAACGGATAAAACCTCAACAAAGAGGTCTTAAATGATATTTAATGATACTTTGCAAAAGCATGAGGACTGCCTCAAGCAATGCGAGCTGGAGCGCGACGTCTGTGCGCTTGAACAAGAAGATGACAAAAAGTGCGACACTGAATTGAAAACCTGTGAGTGTGTTTGTGACTTCGACTACGGTCCCTAACCCCAAAGCCAACAATTTCTATCAGGGTTCACGAGATTCTCCCAATGATGGATGTACTCGGGATAATGTGTGCATCAATCATTAACCTGCTCGACAGAATCAAGAAATGTTCTCGAATGCCGATTGGTGAATTTCTGCGTTTTCTGCAGGATAACGTTACGTCTCTATCTTTCAATGTCGTATGGATGAAAAAAAGCAGACAATGACTCAACCCAGGAAGGATACCGATGATTATCGGTGTGTTTCATCGGATGCGCCACCCTCATAGGTACACTGGACGAAATCAATTGGTTGCTGGCATTTTTTACAGACATGTTCACGGTTGAATTCATCGGAAAAAATTTCCTTTTCTGTACCACAGTTAGGACATTTACAGAGAAACGATTTAAGGTTTCTAAAGGATTCAAACCCTGGGCAGTGGCTACTTGGTGTATTCATGCCATTCACCTCCAAAGTGTGCTTGATTGATGTATGGGAAGAACAAGGCTTGTTTAATAAAGCATTTTATCTACCTGCATCCCCCTTTTTCCAAAGAGCGTAAATCACCAAAGTCAAGGGGAACGTCAGAAAATTTTCAGAACACGAGCCTGGTATAACAATATTTCCTGTGCAAACGACAACGATGATCTAAGCCTAATGCTCACGAGTAAAAGCCAGAGCATACCGAACGAAATACGTATGGTGCTCCTAGGTCAAAACCGGTTGGGTAGACAATGATTTGAATTTTGGGCACCATGTGTTCTCTCCTCTAAATCTGAAAAATATATTTTATCTTCGCCAATCTCAATTAGTGTTGAGATTGGCGAAGACATTCCAGGTATTAAGGAAGCTGCTGTGGCTTGCAGACGTTTTCAGCTTTTGCTGCACTGCGGCCACAGCCTTGGCAGTAATGGGTTGCTGGTTGAATTAGAGAAATATAAGCTTTGGGATCCTTGACGTGCAATTCTTCTTCAACATGAGCACACAAGGTTTTGTTTTTGTCATCGCTCATATGATACCTCCATGCATAAAAAAGTGATTGTTCTGATTAAAGGTCGATGGGCGATTGTTGATGGCATTCGTTTTGCCCGATAAAAACTTTAGACATGGTGTTTTACATGTCAAGCAATAATAGAGATATGGCGCTAACTATTTATGGAAAAGTCAAGTCATTACTAGAGGTTAATGCTCAGAACCTGAAAAGCATTTGGAGAGAAACAATTCAATAGTTTAAGAATAGCAAACTGAGAAGAAAAGACACTACAGAACTAATCACGCAACATAACTACGGTATCCAGAAAGTTCTGCCTTTCTGAGTTCCTAACAATAAAGCATAGATTTTGAAGATAAGATTATCCATGAAGAGGTTACAGGGGCACATGGTATCATGCTGACAGAGGCTAGTTTTGGCAATGTTAACCATTTAATTTAAGAAATTCTGTTAAGTTAATCAGTTCTTGTTCTTCCAAACGGGTGAGGATATGTCCCCACCCATTCGATTAGGTTCAGCCATAAAGCGTTTCGATCTAACGTATTGCCTGTGTGTCATTCACTTTCCCGAGGTAGCGTTGATTAGTTGAAAGATTCGCATGTCGCAAAATAACTTTGCTGACAATTTCTATGGGAGTTCCAGACCTTGAGGCATAAGTTGCTGCATGGCGGCGAAGATCATGCGGTCTAGGTTTTATATTGACTATTTTTCCTGATTTCTTCACCATTGACCATGCGGCAACATATGAAATAGGAAAAATCCGCTCATCATCATGGCAATCATGGGCTTTCAAGTACTCGTTTAACCTTACCAGAATTTTGCGTGGAACATAAACCGTCTCCTCCGGTCTGCCACTTTTCGGATTCTGGATTTTCAGAAAACTCTCCTGTATATTATCTGTGGTAAGATTTAAAACTTCCCCGATGCGTCCCACCTCTCGCCATTAGCTTCAGCATTAACCTGTTCCTGGTATTTGTAGTTCTGAAAATAATCTCATCGACAGTTTCCTTGTCGACAATTTGCCATTGAAGAGCTTGTGGTCGCTTGAAGATCTTCTTGATCACTGGCACCTTGTAGGATTAGTCAAGGCAGGCAATGATTAGTCAAGGCAGGCAATGCTGCGTTTATGCTGAAATTGTAGAAAGACGAAAGGACGGAGTATCTATTTTTTTTTTGGAGTTCGCTCTGTGGTACTGAAGATGGAAATCGACCGCTTGAATAACTTGCATGGTGCACTTCCTATAGTTGGATTAATGGGAAAATGCTACCCTTGAAGTATGTACCATGAAGATAACAGCCAGCCTGATTGCGTTGAGAAGGTCTTTGGTTAGCTCTCATTTGCAGTTACTCCATTTTTGGACAATTCAATTGAAACAAGTAGGTCGACACTCTCAGGAAGAAGCTTAACGCTATGAGGCGTGTTTTCCAATTGAAGCTTGCCAATCCATACCCTTCCTTATCGCAAAAATGATTGAATCAAAATCCACTGGAGATCCCTTGGCATTATTTGTCTGATCCAAGATTTAGGAACTATTTAGTTTTTTCCAGCGCCATCCTGACTTTAATTGCCAAGTCATTTTTTGAGAATGGTTTTTGGATAAACTCAACCCCCTCATCTAATATGCCTTGTTGAGCGATAATATCAGACGTATATCCCGACATGAATAGGCATTTGAGATACGGATAGAAATGGAGCAAATTTTGAGCAAGAACCCGACCATTCATTTCAGGCATGACAACATCAGTTAAAAGCAGGTTGATTTTGCCATCAAGCTCACTAACCACGCGGAGGGCTTCACGTGGAGTGCCTGCTGAAAACACGGTGTAACCAAGAAGTTCAAGCATCAATCTCGTCATATTCAAGAGAGTCGGCTCGTCCTCTACCAGCAGGATGGTTTCATTACCACAAAGAGATGGGTTTTCAACGTTTTCATCCAGCACATGTCCAGCCTTATCGACATCCCTCTGTGTCAATGTAAGTGAGACACCTACCCCTTGAAAAATTAGTGTAGGGCGGGTAGGAAATTCTCCATGCAATTTAAAACAAAATCCATACACAGCGCAAAACATTCACATCCAGCATCAATGACCGACAAAGAGCCAAAACGACCTGATCCAGAAGTGCTGGAAACGAAACCCCGGCGGCGTTTTACGGCAAAATACAAGCTCAGCGTTCTGGCAGAAGTTGATGCTTGTAGCAAGTCCGGCGAAATTGGTGCGCTTCTGCGAAGGGAAGGTCTGTATTATTCAAACATCCGCACCTGGCAACGGCAATTACAGGAAGGCGCACTCAAAGGACTTTCTCCCAAAAAGAGAGGGAGAAAAAAACATGAGGTTAATCCCTTGGCAAAACGTGTTGCCGAATTGGAGCGGGACAATACCAAATTGGCCAAAAAGCTCAAACAAGCTGAAACTATAATCGAAGTTCAAAAAAAAATATCAGAAATCCTGGGGATCTCACAGCCCAACAGCAACGAGGAGAACTCATGACCACTGTTGCTGAACTCAGTCGTCAGACCAACACCAAGGCTGCCTGCGCTGCTTTTAACATCCCCAGAGCCACCTATTATCGCCAGACTGCAAACCTGACAGTGGCCAAGCCCAAGGTCCGTCTGGCGTCACCACCATTGGCGCTCACCAGTGCGGAGGAGCAAAAAGTTCTAGATGTTCTGCACGAACCGAGATTCCGTGATCTTGCGCCTTCTCAGGTGTATGCCACCTTGTTGGACGAAGGAATATATCACTGCTCCATCCGCACCATGTATCGAATCCTGACAAAACATGACGAGGTTCGTGAACGGCGGCGGCAGGTAACTCGATCCCATTATGAAAAACCAGAACTTCTAGCCACCGGCCCCAATCAGGTATGGTCTTGGGATATTACCAAGTTGAAAGGACCGGCCAAATGGACGTATTTCCACCTCTATGTCATTCTGGACATCTTCAGCCGGTATGTGGTCGGCTGGATGGTCGCGCACCGTGAACAGGCTGTTCTGGCTAAGCGTCTCATCAAGGACTCCTGTGAAAAACAGCAAATCAAACCGGACCAGCTGACGCTCCATGCCGATCGGGGCAGCAGTATGAAATCAAAAAACGTTGCCTTTCTCTTGGCCGATCTGGGCGTAACGAAGACCCATAATCGCCCCTATGTGAGTAATGACAATCCCTTTTCGGAAGCGCAGTTCAAGACGCTGAAATATTGCCCGGAATTTCCTGGAACATTCGGCTCAATACAGGATGCCCGTCACTTTTGCCATGATTTTTTCACCTGGTATAATGGTGAACATATGCATTCAGGCATTGGTTTACTGACTCCCGAGCAGGTCCATTACTGTCTGGACAAAGAGGTCATACAAAAACGTGCCGAGGTTCTTAAAGTTGCTTTCAGAAAACACCCAAACCGTTTTAAGGGCAAGGTCCCACAACCGTTGCCAGCACCACAGGAGGTCTGGATTAATCCGCCGAAAGAGTTGTCTCTTGCTGAGAAAACAAAATAACATTTTGTTTTCTTAAAGATAATAACAGGTTCAGCATATTGGATGGGTTTGTCAAGATTAACGGAGCGTAGCGGAGTTACCCGCAGGGCACGATCTTGATAAAGCTATCCAATAGGCTATTCCCGGTAACTGTGATCGAGTGAGTCTAATTTACGCACAAAGGTGTCTCATTTTCATTGACATGTTCCGCATTTCGGGGTAAGTAAATAGTAAACGTTGTCCCCCTGCCAGGTTCACTATAGACATTAATGAAGCCATTGTTTTGCCTAACTGCACCGTATACCGTTGCGAGGCCGAGACCGGTTCCTTCACCTACTTCCTTGGTAGTGAAGAACGGTTCGAAGATGTGGCGCAGCGTTTCTTTATCCATACCATTGCCGCTATCACTCACGACTATCCGCACATACTCTCCGGGTACAGAGTGTGCATGAGCATCACAATACTCCTGGTCGAAGGTCTTGTTTCCAGTTTCGACGGTAATTTTACCAACACCTGCGATAGCATCTCGGGCATTGACAAAGAGATTTGCAAGTATCTGGTCGATCTGTGACGGATCGATTTTTACAGCCCATAGCCCAGCCCCAGGCAACCAGGCAAGATCAATGTTCTCACCGATGAGTCGCCGCAACATTTTGAGCATCCCTTCTATGGTCTCGTTCAGGTCGATCACTTTAGGGGCAACGGTTTGTTTGCGGGCAAAGGCCAGCAGTTGTCGAGTAATATCGACAGAGCGAGTTGCAGCCTTGCGGATTTCTTCCAGGTTGGCATAGAGGGGCCGGGATGGGTCAACATCATCCATGGCCATTTCGACATGCCCAAGGATTACTCCAAGCATGTTGTTGAAGTCATGTGCCACACCACCCGCAAGCTGACCAATGGCTTCCATTTTCATGGCTTGCTGGAGCTGGTCTTCGAGTTTGATTTTCTCTTCTTCGGCTTTTTTTCGCTCGGTGATATCATGAGCAAAACCATTCACCCATAGTAATCGCCCCTTGTCGTCATATTGAAAACTGCTCGTCCAAAGCAAGTGAAAAATTTCTTGGGTAACTTGATTTATCTGGCGATTTTCGAAAGAGCTTTGCTCAAGATGATTACTAATACAGTTGCCGAACCATTTCTCAGTCTTTTCCCGATCTTCCGGGTGAGTCCACTCGAAAGCAGATTTTCCTAGACACTGGGCGGCAGATAAGCCAAAAAATTTCTCAGCACAATGGTTTACATAGGTAAGCACGCCATTTCCATCAACAATAGTAATCAGGTCACCTGTTCTTTCGACAATTTCTCGATATTTTTCTTCACTTGTTCTCAATGCTTCGGCTATCCGGTATTCTTCAGTTACATCTCGAAAGACCAACACTACTCCACAGATACTTCCGTCGATGTCACGAATAGGAGCTGCAGAGTCAGCAATTTGATGGTGAGTTCCATCTTTTGCGATAAGCGAAGTATGGTTTGCAAGCCCCACGATTGCACCGGTCTCCAACACTCTTTTGACCGGATTTGAGGCTGGTTGCAAGGTAATAACATTAACAATCCGGAATACGTCGGTGAGGCGCGTACCGATACCATCCGCTAATTTCCAGCCGGTGAGTTTTTCTGCCACCGGGTTCATGTTGGTAATGTTGCCGCTGACATCTGTCGAAATTACTGCGTCGCCAATGGAATTGAGGGTGATGCGAAGGTCTTCTTCCTTCTCTTGCAGCTCGCGGGTTCGCTCGGCTACACGTTGTTCCAACTCTTCCATCAAGGTCTCATTCAGTTTTCTCTGGGCTTGCCCCTCAAAAACAACCCCAAGCATGTTAACGAAATTTTGGAGAAATGGAATATACGGCTCAAAAGCTTCACTTTTTTCAATTTCAAAATTTAAATTGGCATAGGTCTCTGCATTATATTTAATAGGAAAAACTCGCATCGTCTCAGTAAGCCTGATAGAGTCAGTTGGCAAAGGAGTATTCCCATCAACTAAATGGTAGGCTAAACTTTTTACACCCGCGACATCCTTCAACCCCTGGCAAACAAAATCCAGCATTGATATCTTGTTCGGCATCAGGGTAACCATGCTTTGCAATACCGTGATCCGGCCGAGAGTTTCAATGGAAAGGCTTTCGCTGGTGCTCATTCCTTCATGCTCTCTTTAAATATGATTCCGGTTGGATGAAGAATGGATTATTGATGACCATGCCATTTATAATCATTTTCGGATGAACCTTTAGGACTTCCATAATAGTTGCACCATCAAACAAGTTTGCATCGTACTGGCACACCGAGGTAACCGGGTGGTCTCTGAGCAGCATACTCACCCTTGATTCATATTCGAGCAACCGTTCTCCTCCAGGGACATGCTGGATCTCCGAAATCATCTCACCAATCACTCTGGATGCTGGAAAACCTAATTGCACCGCTTCATCATAGTATGCGGTAAGCGTATTCAGCATACGATC
This sequence comes from uncultured Desulforhopalus sp., assembly GCA_963677465.1. Taxonomy (GTDB): domain Bacteria; phylum Desulfobacterota; class Desulfobulbia; order Desulfobulbales; family Desulfocapsaceae; genus Desulforhopalus_A. The sequence goes on from OY781976.1 coordinate 809,307, forward strand.
AGGATCAAACACCCCACCCTCAAAGTAGACTTTACTTGTCTCAGAAAGAATGATAGCTTTTTGTGTTTTTCGTTCGTCATAGGAGATGTTGTTTTTTGCCAGGTAGTCTCTGAGTCTCTCTTCTGTAAGTTTTTCCGAAAAACAAGCGGTGCGCTCCCCCGCCTGAAGACCGGACAGTAAAAACTTGAGCAATGAATCGACCCGCTCCTCATCTTTGGTGAAAACAAGGCACATGTGAGTTCCAACCGGAACTTTTTCATCAGTAAAACCTAGCGACACCTCTGCATGATTCTCTTGCATAGAAACCTCCCTTTTATGTGATCTGCAACCCTCACAAACCGATTGGTATTTCCTCTCTAGCGTTCATTTAACATATACTATCTCCGTAATATTTGCAAAATATCGATATTTAAGGCTCATTCTAAATCCTTGATGTTATGAATATCAATATTTCCCTTAAGGTTGCCAGATTGAAGCTAAACCAATTCAGAATGTGATTCAACTAGACCATGTCTACTGTATATACGAAATTCTGCTCATCCCAATTCCTAACAACCTTTTTAAAATCTGTAATTAAATCTTCTCAATGACAATTTTCTGAGGAAGATTGTCTTTGGTTAAGCCACAGTCTGCAGTTACTCCATTTCTATACTATTCCAGATGAATAGGCAGATCTACCGAGAAATAAGGTCAAATAGAGCCACTGGTAAGATTTTCAGACCATCGATATAGCAACACTAACGTGGCGGATTAGGTACATTAGCAAGTCTGGCAATATTGATTTGTTAGCTGTGACCAACTGGACAAATCTGATTCCAATTTTTCAATTTTTATTCAAAATCAAGATGAACAGCTATAGTGGGACACGCCACCAACGTTTAAAAACGCCCTAGGTTTTAGACGATAGTATTTATTCTCTACTTCTTGTGATTGCTCATCATATGGGTAGCTAAGTACTTCTTGCAACTCTCTAACTAAGGTGTAGTCACCCTGCATGGCTTGTTGGTAGGCGGGGACAATCAACCACTCTCGCCATGTGTATTTTGGGTTAGTCTGTTTCATACTTGCTGATATCTCAGCCAAATTGCCGTCTTTATTGACGAGATCGCGCCAGCTTTTTAGCCAAGCTTGCCATTGCTCATCGAGTTGTTGTGAAGTTTTAAAGTAGAAACTCTTTTTCAATGCTGAAACATCCCCTGGTATATGGGATAACTCACGGAAGAAAATGGTGTAATCCACCTCTGAGTGGGTCATTAACTGCAATAATCTCTTTAATAGATTCGGGTTATATTCAGTCAAGCCAAGTTTGGCCGCCCACATTTTTTGCATTTGTTTTTGCATTTCTTCTGCAAAGCCATGGCGTACCTGGTCGAAATGTTCCAGTGCTTCAGTATTTTCTGCGAGCAGCGATCTCACAGCTGTCCAAAACATATGGTAATTCGCCTCAGCTGCGATTGGCTGATTGAAGAATGAAAAGTGTTCGCCGCCACCAGTCCAAGGTTGGAAATGAGGGTCAAAAATTTCACAAAATCCAAATGGTCCATAGTCGAGGGTAAAGCCACCAGCGGCACAGTTGTCACTATTATAATTACCCTGGCAGTATCCAACACGTTGCCAATTGGCCACCAGTGAAGTAAGACGCTGACGAAACATCTTCGCCAACTCAACCAATTGATCTGCAAAAACAAGGTGTTGATTAATGTCGCTTTTGTATTCTCGCTCAATTAAATGCGACACTATCATCCGCAACTCTTCTAATGCTCTTGGATGGGCATTGTTGCGTACGCGGCGGGCAAATAACTCTAGCTGACCAACTCGTAAAAAGGATGGTGCAACACGAGTTGAAATCGCCACAGGATTGTCCACCAAAATATTAGGATCGGTGGAGTGGGAGTCTTCAGAATACCAAGGCCGGGTAACGGTCTCAGATTTGGAAACATACAGTGTTAAAGAGCGCGATGTTGGAACACCTAAAGCCTGCATATATTCTTGCGCTAGAAACTCACGTACACTTGAACGTAGTACTGCGCGCCCGTCGGCACCACGGCAATAAGGTGTTGAACCGCCACCTTTCAATTGCATTTCCCAGCGCTGCCCATTGAATATTCCTTCAAATACAGATATCGCCCGACCATCGCCATAACCATTACCAGTACCAAATGGACATTGTTGGGTATATTCGGTGCCATAAATCGACAATGCATAGCCAGTCGCCCAGCCAACCTGACGCATAGGCTCATGCTTAGCAGAGAGATCACCAGAGAATACCTGGCGAAATTTTGCATTAAGCACCAGCTCGTCGCTCAGCCCGAGTTCATTAAAAAAAGTGCTGCTATGGGTTACATATTCTGGTTCTGCAAGCGGCGTGGGTTTCACAGGTACGAAATGACCAGAAAAAACCTGACGGGCATGGTGATCATCTCCATCTCTGGTGGCATCAGGGTCGGCATTCAAGGTATCCATCAGAGAATAATCAGCTAATCGCACAAACTCATCGAAGGTCGTTACGCAGGGCTCAGCAGATGGTTTAGATATATATGACATTTTTGCAAACACCTTTCGCTAAGGGGAACGCGAATTTTTGCGTTTTCTCAGAAGAGATAAAGGAATAATGTAAATATTTAAAATTAAAAGAGAAAAAAGATGCTTAAATTGGTAATCTCAACGTTATGTTAACCGGCGACCTTTAGTGAGTCCGGTTACACTTCAGGTAATAATTCTTTTTACGCTATGAAGAGCGTGTGGCTATTTTTGCAGTGAGTCTCCCTTTGTTGTCTCATCAGGCTGTGCCGCTTGAGAGCCTGTGGGCAAAAAAATTGTACACCCAGGCGAATACAGCACCTCCAATCGCACCATCCACAATACCATACAACGTTCCTATAATGACCGACCCAATACTTGAGTTAAGGTGATATCCTGGGTAAATGGACGCAGTGAGTTCGAGAAAAGCCTGGCCGTAATTCGGCCAAATCAAATTTGCCACGGCAACGAAAAAAATCGTCACACCCCAAATGAGACCTACCGTGAAAGACATAGCAGTGATGTGTAATCGCATTGTCCTTGTCCTCCTTAATTTGGTGGTTTCAACGTTCAGTTAGATCATTGTCCAACACCTGGATTCATGGAGAAACAGCTGATATGAACGTTGAGCTAACTTGCAGCGAGGCATGAAATCCGCATTAGACAATAAAAAAAAATACCACAACAGTATAATGTAGTCACAGTTTCAATATTTGCATTGCCATTGCTAATCAGTTTTCAGCATGCAGGGTGAATATGTTTCCAGTAATGTCAAAGGGACCATGTTAAAAGAATTGTCATAAATAGAGCATTTTAAAATCTAAAATAATCCAGAAAATATTTGTAGGTCACTTCGATATAAGCGTTAGGCAACGAGGTTGATAGTAACTGACTTGTTCGCAGTCGAAGCAAAATGGCAAATTGGAAAATACTATCAACACCGACGATGGTCACAAATGAAGCAATTGACTCGGTTGATTTTTTGTGCGTATTCTCCGGAAACATCAATAAATCTGAATGCTCCATTTGCAGCTGGTTTTCTGAAAAATTTGTCTTTTAGATTTTTTGGTAACGTATTTTACGCCTAAAGGCTCGTTTGATTTTTTGGGGACCACTTCGGGTCAGGCTGGTTTAATACAGTCAACCCCAGCTTGTTTCCGTCTCGGTTTGCGAAGAATAACTATTTGTGGGATGGCAATGAGGTGGTATCTGAAAATGCCCACAATGCCATTAATATTATAGAACATCACAGGCATTGTATATATCTATTATATTTTAAATGCGCTATGGTTTTTGTCAGGCAGTGAGCTGATTCAAGCTCTGCAGGAAGATGATTATGCCAGAAATTTCGTTGCCCCTGCTGGAGGTATTAAACACTCAACTTTCTTTGATACCGTTAATGACCGCGGAGTTGAGCAACTTCTTGCTGTGTTTACCGAGCTACAAAAGCAGGCGACAGGAATTTTGCCATCCCAGTATTCCGAGCTTGGTGATCTTGTTGCCATAGACGGATCTCTGATAGATTCAGTACTTTCCATGCATTGGGCCGAATACTGAACAGATTCAAAAAAGGCAAAATTGCACCTTGGTTTCAACCTCAATCATGGCGTCCCGCATAAGCTATTTCTAATAGAGGGTAATGGAGCCGAAAGACCCTTTGTTAGCCGAATCATCGACCCTGGCCAGACAGGTGTACTGGACCGAGGATATCAAGCACATCATCTGTTTGATCAATGGCAGCAGGAAGGATGTCACTTTGTTTGCCCGATATTTTCACATGTGTATTGTAAAATAGGTGCCTCTTGCCATATACATGAGGGCAGGAGCTTTTAGATACGAGATTTACCGTCTCCCCCCGCTTCATTTTCTCCAAAAGCATCCGGGTACCGTCTCGCAGGTCATATTTGACCACATGGTCAAATATGACCTGAAGGGGATGGCCATGAATACCTATCGAGTCACTATCCATCAAGCATGTTTATACCAAGAAATCAGAGTGATAGGATAACCATTTTAAGAAAGTGACACCTGGCACGTTGCTTGCGAATTAAAGAATTTAGCCGGTTACCGCCAAGGGATTAAGGTGATCGGTTCAAATTATAATAGCAATATGTTGAGGTGAATTGTGAAGAGACTTTCGACTTGGGCGGCAGAGCGCAAAAAAGTTGACGTACACATCATCAATACAGAAGAAAATCGTCAACAATCCCGGACCGAAGAAATTGCCAATAGCATTAGCCGCGGCATAGGGCTGATCGCTGCATTAGTCGGAACTCCAATACTCATCGTCGACGCAGCTCGCAACGAAACTGGTCGATTCATTGTCGGCACCAGTGTTTTTTGCACATCTATGATAATGCTGTATTTTGCTTCTTCAGTTTACCTTGCATTGCCCCCACGTAAAACCAAACATGTTTTCAGGGTCTTCGAACATTCTCTTGTTTTTTTAATTATTGCCGGCACTTACATTCAATTCACGCTCGGAGTCCTGCATGGTCCATGGGGCTGGTCACTATTCGGGGTGGTCTGGGGAATTGCGCTAGTCGGGATATCACTTAAAGCTTTCTATCTGGCTTCCCATCCGATGCTCTTTACCTCTCTCTACCTCATGATGGGATGGGTTGCCGTTATTGCCATCTATCCGTTTTTGGTCAGAATGCAAACAGCAGGATTAGTCTTGCTGCTTGCCGGAGGCTTGTTTTACACGGTCGGTGTCGCCTTTTTCGTAACCGATTCCCGACTGAAATACGGCCATTTCATCTGGCATTTATTTGTAATGGCCGGCACTTTATGTCATTACTTCGCGGTACTACGGTATGCGGCATGACGCTGCATTATAGCAATGCCTGGAATGGATGGTGATGAACTTGCTCAAATATTATTGGCCAGACATCCATTCCTCAAATGTCACTTTATGTCCGGTTATACTTAAGACGTTGTGACTGAAAGGGAGTTTTTCAATGAAGACAGCCGTTTTATCCAGAAACCCTTTGGCATAAATGCTGTACTTGACAAGATTGATAACGTGCTGAACGAGCAGAAAGAGAAAACAAGTACACCGAATAAGGGTGAACAAGAATCCCGAACAAACAGTTCCTTAAAGGAGAAATACAATGTTTCTTGAGAAAATTAAATCAGACGGTATCGCTCATTTATCTTACATTCTTGGCGATGGACTAGAAGCAGTTGTCATCGATCCTCGCCGTGACTGTCAAATCTATATCGATATTGCCGCCCGCCAGGGAACACGCATCTCTCGAATTTTTGAGACCCATCGTAATGAAGATTATATCATCGGTTCGAAGGATCTTGCCCAACGCACCGGAGCGACGATTCACCATGGCAAGGCACTTGACTTCGCTTTTGGTAAAGCTGTATCTGAGAAAGATTCTTTTGCGTTGGGGGACCTGCGCCTGACCATCCTTGAGACCCCCGGCCACACCTTTGAGTCAATTTCCATTGTCGTCACCGACACAAATTTTGGGAATGATGCCGTGGCAGTCTTTACCGGTGATACTCTAATGATCGGTGATGTCGGACGCACCGATTTCTTTCCGGATCGGGCAAAAGAAGTGGCGGGCGCACTGTACGATTCTATTTTCACTAAACTGCTGCCGCTGGGAGACCAGACCATTATCTATCCGGCGCATGGGGCCGGATCAGTGTGCGGCGATAGCATGGCCTCCCGGGAATTTTCAACCATCGGCTATGAACGGCTAAATAATCCGGTACTGCGGAAAGCAGACCGCGATGCTTTTATTGAATACAAAGTTAACGAGCATCATTACATCCCACCCTATTTTACAAAAATGGAAGAGTATAACCAACAAGGCCCGCCCCAATTGCATTTTCTGCCGCAACCGGCGCCGATGAATGCCCAAACAGTGCAAAAAGCACAGAAGGAAGGAACGCTGTTACTCGATTTACGCAGCCCTGAGGCCTATGCTGGGGCCTTTATCCCCAACAGCCTGGCCATCCCGTTGGAAATGTTATCGGCGTATGCCGGATATCTGATCGATTATGATACCGACCTTATTCTCATTCCCGAAACCGTTGAGCAAATAAAACCAGCAGTACAACAACTGATTCGTATAGGTTATGACCGCTTTGTGGGGTACCTCAAAGGTGGTATGCACACCTGGGAAGTGAGCGGCCTGCAATATGATCAGATTAGCGCCGTGCATGCCAAAAAGCTGGTAAAACGCCTGCAGGAAAAGGAAGAATTCACCCTGCTGGATGTCCGCAAGATCAGCGAATATGAACAAGGCAGACTGACGGGGGCAACCAATATATTCCTCGGGGAGCTCGAGAGCCGTATCGACGAACTCGACCGGAATAAACCAGTCGTCACTTTCTGCGGCAGTGGTGTGCGGGCAATTATTGCCGCTTCCATTCTCAAGCGCAACGGCTTCGAGAAGGTAGAAGACAGCCTTGGTTCCATGGAGGCTTGTACCAGTATCGGCTGCCCTATAACCAAAGCATAGGATACATTATGGACCTGCTCGCAACGATCGAAATATATTTATCAGCCAAAGTCTGGTCACCGTACCTAGTCGGTGTCGGTATAGGGATACTCTCCTGGCTGGCCTTTTTGCTGTCTAACCACCCCATCGGGGTATCGACGGCGTTTGCTAAAAGTGCCGGAATGATTGAAGAAGCAGTGCGCGGGCGGAAAGTTCGCGACAAGCCGTACTACCAGGTCCACACACCGGAAATAGACTGGGGATGGATGCTTGTTGCCGGTTTATTTTTCGGCGCTCTGACCGCGGCCTGGCTGGCAGACGACATCAATTGGATCTGGCTGCCTGAAATGTGGCAGAATGCATTTGGCCCAAGCGTTGCGCTGCGCATCATCGTGGCCCTGATCGGCGGCATCTGTATCGGCTTCGGTGCCCGGTGGGGAGGCGGCTGTACCAGTGGGCACGGCATCAGCGGCACCCTGCAGCTGGTGCTCAGCAGCTGGCTTGCAATTATCTGCTTTTTTATCGGGGGTGTCGTTGTCGCACTCATCATGTACCGCATCATCTAGTGAGGGCATTATGTTGAAAAAACTGCACAGTCGCAAGGGAATCCAATATATGCTCGGCCTGGTAATCGGCTTTTTCTTTGGTTTTCTCCTCCAAAAAGGAGGGGTTTGCGATTATGAGGTCATTATGCGCCAGCTGTTGCTTGAGGATTTCACCGTCATGAAAATCATCTTGACTGCCATTGTCACCGGTATGCTGGGAGTGTATGCCATGCGTGATGCCGGCTGGGTTGAACTGCACAAAAAACCGGGCGCATTGGGCACCAGTATACCAGGGCCTTTAATCTTTGGTGTTGGATTTGCCCTGCTTGGCTACTGTCCGGGGACTTCGGTAGGAGCAATAGGCCACGGAGCGCTGGACGCCCTGGTCGGTGGGGGCTTCGGCATAATGCTCGGCGCCGGAATATACGCTGCGGCCTATCCTTTTTTGCAAAAACGAGTATTGCACATTGGAGATTTCGGTGACAAAACCCTGATTGAGCTGGTTCATGCCCGCAATCCGTGGACGGTTATCATTTCGGTTGCCGTCGTCATTATTATTTTTTTAATCTTCCTGGAAAGACTCCTGTAAACAGCTTTTGCTAAAGAGGAGTATTATGAAGCAGACCGGTCGAGAAAAAGAACGAAAGGAAGAAGATAACGATTATACTCCGGTAATCCTTAAACGCACCGATGAAGCTTTAAGGCACCCAGATGACATCCTGGTAAAAGCGATCGAAGATGGCATAGAGCAACTGGATCGGGGCTTTATGTCCCTCGTTCTCTCTGCCATGGCCGCAGGGACCATCCTCGGTTTTACCGCCATGTCGGCGACATCTATTCTGACACAGGGGGATACTCTGCTGGTTTGTGCCTATGACAGTGATGAAAAATTCAAACAAGCTTGCCTGGAAAACTGAAGGTTTTCTCTTCATGCTCAAAGCATTGCTCTGTGGGCATGGCGACGAGATCATCGATCTGGCCAAGGTCAATTTATTTCGCTAAGCGGTGAAGAAGGGTAGATGTGGAACGTTCTCTTTGCACGCTCTATGATGGACCGTTAGCTCGATTTTCATTTCAGCTTCTTACTAAAGGTCATATATGACCATTAGGGCAAATATGACCTTTAGTCTCTCGTTGTTAATGACAGCCAGAGAAATCCTCTTTTACGTAATTCTTAATTAAAATCATGATGATAGATCGCACAATGCCGGGAAAAACAATCTGGTATACAAATTGCTTTATACATAAAAATTATCGACATCCGATTGCATGAGGCGGCTTATAAGTGAGTAAACGAGTGCGTCTGGTCGCTCTGAAATCCGGTCGACCAGTTCATTGAGAGGTGTTTCAAGTTCGGCTCTTCAGTTATGGAGCAATAACCCTATTACAAAGGAGTACTTGCATGACCAAAAAAATGGAAATCTATAAATGTGACATCTGTGGAAATATCGTTGAAATGCTGCACACAGGAGATGGTGAGCTTGTCTGTTGTGGAGCGCCTATGAAGGTATTTGAAGAGAACACTGTTGACGCGGCTAAAGAAAAACATGTCCCGGTGATTGAGACGATAACAGGTGGATTCAGAGTGAAGGTTGGGAGTGTAGACCATCCCATGGAAGAAAAACATTATATCGAGTGGATTGAGGCAATGACTGATGACGGCAGGGTATACAGGCAATTTCTCCAGCCTGGAAAAAAGCCGCAGGCTACCTTCAAAATAGACAGCAGCAAGATAACCGCAAGAGAATACTGCAATCTGCATGGTTTGTGGAAAGGATGAGCCTGCTCAAATTAGCCATTTGAGGTAACTTCAATGAGATGATTACCTTTAATGAGTAAAGGGACTCGGTCTACCGCGTCAGGGAGTTGGCTATAATCCCTGGGACCGGGTCCTTTTAACTGATCGCGGTCATTGTCTCGTCAAAAATGACTTCTATAGTTTATGTTTCGCGGCCTTCCAGCCTCATGCCAGTGCTTGGCTGTGATCGCAGTGGTCCCCTTAATCTTGTTAGGACCTATAGACAATTTCAACTTTATAACAATCTAGAAGAAAGCAGGATATGACCAATGAAATCCATAGTGATTTTTGGTGCTGGTATAGCTGGATTAAGTGCGGCTCATGAATTAGCTCAGTTGGGATACGCTGTTTCTGTGTATGAAGCTACCGATCAGCCCGGGGGGTTTTTTAGAAGTTCCCGGCTGAGTCAAAACAACATGCCGACAGAGTATTCCTGGCACGGCATGGGACCTTGGTATCATAATACTTTTGATTTAATGCAGCACATTCCTTTAAACGAAAAAGGAAGTATCTATGATTTGGCCCTTTCGCGACCCCTTGATTTCGGAATTTTCCCGGACACCGATAAAGCTCAATTTTATGAGGGACTTAATAGTATTCCCAAAATGTTCAGAATGAACAATTGGGAGTTTGTTAAATGGTCATATTTAATGCTTAAAACCTGGACTTCCAATGATCGAAGTAAAGCAAAATACGACAAGATCAATGCTGCGCAGGCCTGGAAACCTTTCCTTGAAGATACAGCCTATAAAACCTGGCGTTCCTGTTTTGGTCCGTGGGTTGGCTCGGATTGGTCAAAGGTTTCATTACAGACTACCGGCGAATTTTTCAAAAAACAACTCACGTCAAAACCCCCACACCTTCATAAAGCAGATCAAGATGGTCCCGCGTGGACGCAAGATGCCGGAATCGGCTGGCTGCTCCTTAAAGGTCCCAGCAGTGAATACTGGTTTAACCCCTGGGTTAAATACCTCAAAGAAAAAGGCGTAAAATTCTTTTGGGAAAAAGCTTTCACAAAATTAGAGTTTGATGGCACTACTATTGTCGGCGCTTTTTGTGGCGAAGAAAAAATTCAAAGCGAAATTTATATCCTGGCGATTAATCCCTTTATTACGGCTGATATTTTAAGTGAGACACCGGCGCTTGAGAGACAGGAAGAATTGAAATTATTTAAGTCTCTTATTCAAGGTGGCCCTCACACTCAAGTCTCTTTTAGATTGGCATTTTCGGAAAAAATAAAATTTCCCAGAGTGAGAACCGCCATAGTGGTAAGTGATTCCGAATTTAATTTAACCCTTTTTGCCGAAGAGCAAGCCTGGGATGAAAATGTGGATTTAGGGAAAAATATTAAATCACTTTGGACAGGCACATCTTGTATTAGTAGCGTTCCAGGAAGGATTTACCATAAGCCGGTAAAAAATTGCACGAAAGAAGAATTTATCGAAGAGATTAAGGTTCAATTTTACAGCTGTGGCGCACTTGATGAATTAATTAAAGAAGCTAATGATGGCAGAGGGTTAAGAGATTTTTCGATTGCTAAGATAGAAGTTTGGAATGAGTGGAAATTTTCTAATGAAGGGATTAAGCCTCTGCAACCTAAATGGGTTAACACGACAAATACCCAAGCATATTTACCCGCCCAGAAGACTCCGGTTTTAAATCTGTTTTTAGCAGGAGCCCACACCAATACTCAAGCTCAGGTATGGAGTATTGAAGGCGCCGTGGAAAGTGGCAGAAGAGCCTCGAAAGCGATTGACGACAGAGTTGAAGTATTAGATCAATATTGCCCCCTCTGGATTAAAATTTTATCCAGAATTGATGACATCTTATACACAATTAAAGCACCTCAACTTATTGATACCTTAGCATTATCGATAATTTTCATATTTCTTTGGCAGTTATGGGTAAAGACTATGGAATGATTACCTCATTTTAGAAAAAAATTTCAAAAAGGTGAAAATACTATGGAACAAAATAAAAATATAAATCGTCGTATTGTGCTTGCTTCTCGCCCGAATGGTGCACCGGTTCAAGACAATTTTCGGCTAGAAGAACTTGCCGCACCAGTGCCGGGAGAAGGAGAGGTCTTGTTGCGGAGTATCTACCTGTCACTTGATCCTTATATGCGCGGCCGGATGGGGCAAACTAACGAAGGTGGTGTCGTTATGAAAGGAGGTAAGCAATGAGCACGATTACAACGAAAGACGGTACGCAGATCTATTACAAAGACTGGGGCGCAGGACAGCCTGTGGTATTCAGCCATGGCTGGCCGCTCAACGCCGATAGCTGGGAAGCCCAGATGCTATTCCTGGCCTCCAACGGATATCGATGCATTGCCCATGACCGTCGTGGCCATGGCCGATCAAGCCAGCCCTGGAGTGGCAACGAGATGGACACTTATGCCGACGATCTCTCGGAGCTTATCGAAACGCTCGACCTGAAAGATGCCGTTCTAATCGGCTTCTCTGCGGGCGGCGGCGAGGTTGCCCGCTATATCGGCCGCCATGGCACGAAACGGGTGGCCAAGGCTGCCTTGATATCCGCCGTTCCGCCACTGATGCTGAAAACAAAGGCCAATCCCGGTGGCTTGCCGATTGAGAAATTCGACGAGATCCGTCTTGGCTCCATCGCCGACCGCTCGCAGTTCTACAAGGATCTCTCCAGCGGCCCGTTCTTTGGGGCCAACAGACCCGACGCCAAGGTCTCGAAGGGTATGATCGACTCATTCTGGTTGCAGGGGATGCAGGCCGGTGCCAAGAACACCTTTGATTGCATCAAGGCGTTCTCCGAAACGGATTTCACCGAAGACCTCAAGAAATTCGACGTGCCAACGCTGATCATTCATGGTGACGACGACCAGATTGTACCGATCGGTTCCGCAGGCATCTGTTCAGCAAAATTGGTCAAGGGCGCGACCCTGAAGATTTACGCGGGCGCACCCCATGGCCTCGCATACACGCATAAAGACCAGCTCAACGCCGACCTGTTGGCATTCCTTAAAATCTGAGGTCGCTTTGCCGGCGCCGCCAGGCTGTTGGCGCCGGTACTGGGGACGTACCGGTCGGAATTTCAACAAGTCCTTGCAGAGGACGAGCCGCAAGCATTTATAGGCCTTCTGGAAGGCCAAAATTTTGGAAAACTGGTGATCAAAGTCAATAACGAGTTGAAAAAAAATATAATAATAAGGTGAATTGATGAAAATTTTAATGGTTCTTACATCACATGATAAACTTGGCGATACAGGTTTAAAGACCGGTTTCTGGTTGGAAGAATTTGCTTCACCATACTTCGTCTTTAAAGACCAGTCTTTTGAAGTGACCTTGGCATCCCCGCAAGGAGTCAGCCCCCGCTCGATCCCAAAAGTGATGAGCCTGATTCCCAGACAGCGGCTACAGTTCGTTTTCGAAAAGACAACCAAGCTCAAAAGGCGCTGGCCAACACCCTCCGTTTAGATTCGATCAAACCCGAAGACTATGATGCTGTTTTTTACCCTGGTGGGCACGGGCCCCTTTGGGATCTGGCTGAAGATAAGAACTCTATTTCCTTGATTGAGGATTTTTATCGAAAAAGCAAACCGCTGGGGCTTGTCTGTCATGCCCAGGGAGTCCTTCGCCATGCAAAAAATGCACAAAAAGAACCTTTGGTAAAAGGGAAAAAGGTAACGGGTTTTAGCAACACTGAAGAAGCAGCTGTTCAACTGACAAAGGTCGTTCCTTTTTTATTGGAAGACATGCTGAAACAAAATGGTGGAGTGTATAGCAAAGGTGAAGACTGGGGAAGTTATGTTGCGGAAGATGAAAACCTTGTAACTGGTCAGAATCCGGCATCATCAGAAGCTGTTGCCTTACGCCTTGTTGAGACGCTCCGACGTTAACGTGAAAGATCTTCATCGTTAACAACATTCCCATAATTTCTCTCAACGTTTTTTTTAAAGAGATATTGTAACTGTACCCGGCTCTTCCCGGTGGAAGTGAAGATCACAAAAAAACGCAATGACCGGAACAGAATTCGCCTCATTACCGCCAACGTGCTGGCCTCGAACCGCAATGCGGAAAAATTGCTGGAAATAGTTCACACCTTCGATCCGGATATTTTCGTGACCCTCGAATCGAACAGGTGGTGGCAGGAACGATTGGATATCCTGGAGGAGGAGTATCCTTTCACCATCAAGTGTCCGAACGAGAACCTCTACGGGATGCATGTTTATTCACGCTTCGTGCTTCAGAAGATTCAGATCGAATATCTGGTCGCACCGCACATTCCCTCCATGCATGCCCTGGTGGTGTTGCCGTCGGGAGATGAGGTGCGCGTCCATTTTCTCCACCCGGAACCGCCCTCGCCACAATACAAGAAGGATTCATCCGGGCGTGATGCCGAGTTGGTGGTGGCGAAGAGCGTGGCCAAAACCGATACCCCGACCATCGTCACCGGCGACCTGAACGACGTGGCCTAGTCGACGACCACTCGGTTGTTCAGGAAGATCAGCGGCCTGCTCGATCCTCGGGTGGGCCGGGGCATGTTCAATACCTTCCATGCCGATCACTGGTTTCTACGCTGGTCTCTTGATCATCTGTTTCACAGCAGCCATTTCACCCTGGCGGAGATCCACCGGTTGACGGGCTTCGGTTCGGATCATTTTCCTCTTTTGGCTGAATTGGTGTTGGAGACCGGCATGCGCGAACAGCAGGAGGGTCTGACGGGGACCGTCAGGACGTTCTGATTGCGGAAGAGAAAGCGCGGGAAGAGGATGTCAGCGAGTGGGATGTTCCCGAACCGGATAAAAACTAAGTGATTGGATCTCAGCTGCAAATTAGCTACGACATACTGTGCCCCTTCCAAGAACTCAGTGGCGAAAAAGTATAAGCTGCTGATACAAATATCTAATAATCAACATTTTTCATGATCGACTAATCTAAATTGCGGTCATATATAACCACAAGTTAAATATGACCATTTTCACTTCTCTCCTACTGTTGGCTCCGTAGCATTTTTCTATGTATTTTTATTAGTAATATCAGAACTATGACCGTCGTAACGGTCGGCGAGACAAAAACGGATTAATACTTGCAAAGTATTTACAAACCAGTACTCGGTTCTGTGGGTGTGAGGCTTGGTGTGGCAAGTACATTCTTGCCAATTTAGCAAAAGCCGGCAGAACCAAGTATAAAATTCAACCCAAAGAAAAGGAGAAAAATCATGTCAAGTAATGTGCTGAAACGCGATGTCACCGATAAATGCGAAGAAGGTGAATGTCGTGATCGGATAAGTGAAGGAAATAAGGATCGCCAAGTCGAGATTAAAAAAGAAGGCGTAAAAGCACCCGAGAGTTATCCCGAGGTGCCTGGCGCCGAAAAGCTCAACAACCCCGATAATCCAGGTGGCCGGTAGAGCGGGATGCGGTAAATAATTAAAGGGCCGAAGTGCGCGCCTTGGTTACGTGGCTGGCGACGGGTCTATCCGTCACCCGCCATCCGGTGTTTTGCTGGTGCCTTTGAAGGTGATCGGCCGAATGGTTGGCCCAATAATTTTTATCATGCAGACCTAATCTTGTCGGGAAAAATTTTAACTGCAAGTGGAAATTGAAGAATGAGAATATCGTATTCAACGCGTTAGAATCCTGTCTTACGTTTTGACGATGGAGGTGAGTTCCATCCATTATTACCAAGCATCTCATCACCGCGAGACAAGTGTAAGTATTCTGACTTCGACACTAATTGCTCGTGATTTTCAAATGTGATGAAAAATCGTTTTTAAAATATTCAAGGAGAACATCATGAATTGGGATCAAGTGAAAGGAAAATGGAAGCAAGTCAAGGGTAAAACCCAACAACAATGGGGAAAACTTACCGACGATGACCTCGATGTCATTGATGGCAAGCGCGAAGAACTGGTCGGCAGGGTTCAGGAGCGGTACGGCATAGAGAAGGAAGAGGCAGAAAAACAGGTTGATGAATGGGAAACCAACTATAAAGAGTAATAATATTAAACATATCGTGAGGAAAAAGTATGAAAAATAGCTCAAAATTATATTCGGCACTGGCAGTAATGGCAATCACCACGATGATGGCAACATCACCATTTTTTGCATCTGATGTGCAGGCTATGGACAAAGCGAAGACGACAACCATGGGTATGCATAATAACGAAGTTGTTACCATGAGAGGTGGCTATTCCATTCTCGGCAGTAAATTCATTGGAATGGAAGTTGAAAACCCTCAGGGAGAGAACCTCGGAGAAGTAAAGGATATCATGATTGATTCGATCGGCAAGGTGCGTTATGCGGCTGTCTCATATGGTGGGTTCATGGGCATGGGTGATAAAATGTATGCAGTACCGATGGATGCATTCACTTTTAAGCGTGATAAAGACATGTTTTATGACGATGTTACACTAATACTAAACGTCACCCAGGAACAGCTGAAAGGTGAGAAGGGCTTTGACAATAAAAACTGGCCAAATCTAGACGACGATGGTTACCGAAAGGATCTTGACACCCGCTATAATATCAAAAAATAGCAGGTGGTCCAGCAACATTTAATCCACAATAAATACCATAGGCAGGTCGACTGGAGTGTTATTTCCAGTCTACCTGTTTTTATTTATCTTCTTCTTTGACAGCATTGGTCATATTTAGGGCAGATTGACTAAGGATCGCCATCACCCTATCACAACAGGAGACAAGTCATGACAAAAAGTGCTTCAAAAATTATCGTTATTACAGGCGCAAGTAGTGGCATCGGCGAAGCCACCGCCAGACTTCTCGCAGAACAAGGAGCTACGGTGGTGCTCGCAGCCCGGCGCGAAGATCGATTACAGAAGCTGGTGAACAAGATCGAGGCTTCGGGGGGGAAAGGCTTCCTTCAAAGTGACCGATGTTACTAATCGGGAACAAGTTGAAGAGCTGGTTGAAACCACCGTTCAAAAGTACGGCCAGGTCGATGTTTTGATCAACAATGCAGGCTTGATGCCGCTCTCGCCGCTTGACGCATTGAAGGTCGACGAATGGGACAAGATGGTCGATGTCAACATTAAAGGTCTCCTTTACGCAATCGCTGCCGTATTGCCTGTGATGCGAAAACGGAAAGAGGGACAAATCGTTAATATAGCCTCGGTTGCGGGACATAAAGTGTTTCCGTCGGGAGCAGTCTATTGTGCCACGAAGTTCGCGGTACGTGCAATATCCGAAGGCATCCGTCTGGAATCCAATGGGGAGATTCGATCGACGATTATCTCTCCCAGTTCGGTCAATACGGAATTAACTGACCATATCAGCCATGAAGAAACTGCGGAGACAGTAAAGGGGCTTTACAAAGGCGCGATCGATGCAGATGCGGTTGCCCGAGCCATTTTTTACGCGGTAGAACAACCCGAAGATGTCGATATTAATGAGGTCATTATCCGGCCTACCCAACAGGAAATGTAGTCGACCGCTTCATCTATTTACTTCAAATAAAATCGGATACGATAGAGGAACATGATGATTATTACAAGTATCAATCCGGCAACCGGCGAAGAACTCAAAACTTTCGAGCTAATGACCAAACAGGAAACCATCGATTCGATTGAAAAGGCACATCAGGCGTTCACTCATTGGCGTCAAACGAGCTTTGATGAACGAAAGCAAATTATGCTTAAATTCGCCAAAAAGCTTCGGAACCGTGCCGATGAATGTGCAGAGCTTATCACCAAAGAGATGGGGAAACGGATCTCGGAAAGCCGCAAGGAAATCATCTTCTGTGCTGAAATAACGGAATTTTATGCAAACGGTGCCGAAAAGTTTCTTGCTGATCTACCCATGGATGTCAAGGGTGTCGATGCCTACATTCAGTACACCCCGATAGGAGTGCTTTTGGGGGTCATGCCATGGAATTTTCCGTTTTACCAGGTGGTGCGTTTTGCCACCCCAAACATCATGGCCGGCAATACGGTGTTGTTGCGACACGCGAGTAACGTGCCGCAGTGCGCCCAGAAAATTCAAGACCTCTTTGATGAATGCAGCCTGCCTGAGGGGGTCTTCACCAACCTTTTTATACCCAAGGAGTTTGTTGAAGTGATTCTCTCGGACCCGCATGTTCAAGGCGTTTCACTCACTGGCAGCGAACGTGCCGGTGCCTCTGTGGCCCAGCTGGCAGGCAAGAACCTTAAACGCTCGGTACTGGAACTTGGTGGCAATGATCCGTTTATCGTTTTGGAAGATGCCGATCTGTTTCAAGTAGTGGACATGGCGGTAAAAGGACGAATGGTTAACACAGGCCAATCCTGCGTTGCAGCAAAGAGATTTATCGTGGTTGAACCACTGGCGGAGGGTTTTACCGCCGGACTGAAAAGCAAAATGGAGAGCATGACGATGGGTGACCCGATGGATGTAAAGACCGACGTGGGGCCACTGTCGACCGAGGAGGCTGCTAAGGGACTCAACGATCAGGTTCAATCCGCCATCAAAGCCGGTGCAACCGTTGTTCTCGGTGGCGATCGACCTGACCGCAGGGGTGCGTTCTTCAATCCGACAATTCTGACCGGTATTAAACCGGACATGCCGACCTACGACCAGGAACTGTTCGGTCCTGTTGCAAGTGTTTATGTCGTCAAAGATGAAGTGGAAGCAATTGCGCTGGCGAACGATTCATCTTACGGACTAGGTGGTTCGGTTTACACCAAAGACATTGAGCGTGGGAGACGAGTGGCGGAGCAGGTCGACACAGGAATGATGTTCATCAACCAACCAACTAATTCGTCTGCGGAATTACCTTTTGGCGGAATAAAAAATTCCGGCTACGGTCGCGAACTCTCCCATTTAGGAATTATGGAATTCATCAACAAGAAGCTTATTCATTGCGGTTCGACAGAGCGTTAATGAATGGTGATTTACTTAGGCAGGTTGTTTATAGTGGGAGCCAAAGCTCACTTCGAGTTCTTTCTCATCTAATTCTTCCAGATCCAAGAGTGCATTATGTCCTTCTTTCATAACGCGAATCAATTCGTCCAATTTTACTTGCAAGGCCAAGGAGTCTCGGTTTTGTGTATTTTGTATCAGGAACACCATAAGAAAGGTGACAATAGTGGTTCCGGTATTAATAACCAGTTGCCAGGTATCACCAAATTTAAAGATCGGACCTGTAATTAACCAGATAATGATAATCGATACAGCCATAATAAAGGCAACGGGCTGTCCGGTTTTCCGAGCTATCGCTTTTGCAAAACGGGTAAACAAGGAAGTAGATTTTGTTGGTTGCATAACGATTACCTTATTTTTTGATAAAAGTGTTGGTTTTTTGTATATTTTGAGTTTTCTCTTTAATCCGCTCCTGCCACCTGCTATCGTTCCACCTGAAACCCGAAAAAGTCACCACCTGAGATGTTCCGTGATGTCCATCCGGTTGAGCGACGCCGATGGGGTATCGTCATTGCATGTTCATGATCTTTGCATCTTGAACATCACGGTTTCTATTTTTCCCTAAAAAAACACCCATCATTAAAGTGGAGGTTTTCAACCAAGCTGCGAAGTTCGAATTCCCTCGTGCTTTGCCGTCGACGCGCAGCCCAGGAAGTAAACCATAAAAAGAATGAGAAGAAAGTTTGCGAACAGTGGTAATGACTTTTAATAGATTGATATTACATGGCAATAATTGGTTGTGGTGGCAATAGAAGGGGCGTCGAAACCTTCCTCGGGATGGTCATATTCAACCGTTTGTCATATATGGCCACTTCTGCCATCAGGGAACGAAGGAGAGTTAAGTATTTTCTGGAGAACGGGTTGAGGATTTCACAGCTTTTCACCCTGCTGGAGATGTATCTTTTGTGCTGCCAAAGGGGATGTACTTGAAGCTGGTTGTTCTTGCAAAGCGATTCCTGCCAGGTGGTCCAGTTCGACGTCCGTTGTCGTGGGAAGAAAGCGCTTCCGATAAAGCTCGTCGTGCAGAATAGTCACGACAGCAACCATGGGTGCTGCGATTAAAACCCCCAACACGCCGAAAGCGGCGAGACTGAGGAGCATGGAAAAGACTACCGCCAATGGATGCAATTTCATACGCCGTGCCATAATGTAAGGGATGATCACATTGTTCTCGAAGGTTTGAACAGCTATATAGACAAGCACTACCCACAGCGGAGTCAACCCGCCTTGGCCGACAGCCAGTAAAAGCGCCGGCACGGCACTGAGTATTGGCCCCAGAAAGGGAATCGCTTCCAGAACAAAGGCGACCAGCCCCAGAACCAGCGCGTCCATGAAACCAAAGATTGGCCACATCAGTATGAAAACCAGGATACCTATGGTCACCATCCCCATCAGCGTTGCGCCGGCCCAAATGGGGACAAATTTTCCAATACGCTGCAGGATAGTCACCGCCTGATCATGGTGGCACTCAGGGAAAAGGGAAAGTATCGCCGCAAAGACCGGGCGAGGATTCATAAGCATAAAAATCACTCCAAAAAAGACCGTTACCAGAACAACCAGCATTTGTGCACCGTTGAATGCCACTGCAGTGAAGCTGCCGAGAACATCTTTGATCATTCTGCCTAAACTGGCACGAAGCGTGCCCTCGTCTTTGGGAGAAACCGGTGGATTTGGTTTTTTCTTTGGTGACACGACGTTCGGTTTTTCCGGCACAGAATTGTCTTCAGCAATTTCAGTGCTGACTTCCGCCTGGAGTTTCTCTTCAAACATTATTGATTGCTGCTCAATTTTAATCAGGGGTTTCTGGAGGCGCTCCCAGTATACGGGCAAGCTCTCCGAGATGGAAAGCACCGAGGCCTTCATCGGACCGAAGAATCCCCAGCATGTCAAACCGAGAACAACGAGCGATCCCACCGCGAGCAGTCCCGTCGGTAATTTTCGTCCACCCCTTCGAGCCCTCATCCTGGTGATGACCGGATTGACTGCGAGAGAAATCAACAGCACAAGCAGAAGAGACAGCAAAATGGGAGAGAGGAGTGAGAATGTCCTGATGAGGGCAAGGAGCGCAGCTCCCATTACTATATAGAACGAAATCGAATATGGTTTTTGTTCTTTTGTGTGTTTGTTTGGCATAACTTCTTTCATTGAAGATCTTGCAACACACCCCGCAAGGGGTAAAATACCTTGAGACAGATTGATTGCTTGGAAAAATAACAAGAGACATGTGGAGTGCTGCGATGATTATCCTTTTCGCTCGCGCAGAAATTCCATAACCTGTTCAATGACGGCTAGTCCCAGGGTAAGACTTGAAGCCGTATTGAACATCCCGCTCCAGATGTCATGGACCTCGATATGAACCAGTTGTCGACGCAGATCACAACATGTTGTCAGTCGGTTCTTGGTATCCTGGATCTTTTTCATTTCCTGCTTGAAAAACATGTCATGTCCTTTTTTAGTTTGGCAAGGCTCTGGTCAAAAGCCAGTAGTTCCAGGCGATCTTCGAGGATTTAGCCGGCTAGTCCACTAAATCGTTCGGCAGCGCTGGTAATTCTGGGAATGATCAGCGGCAGTCTGGTCATGTTATTTCCTAGACATCAACCAGCCCAGCAGCAGGCCACCGATGAATGTCCCGCCTATGGCATAATATGGTTTGACATGAATGAACTCATCTGCGTCCATAACCTTGCCGAGAAACTGCTTTTCAAGATTGCAATATCCACTCTTACTCGAATCCAGGCGTCCTTTCAGCGCGTCTCTGGCAGATTTGATCCGATCGTCCAGCTCTCCGGAGGTGGCATCCACAAGGGCTCGGGCGTGGTCAATGATGTGCTGCATTTCTTCGCTCATTTTTTGGGTATTATCTTGCATTACTGCCATGTTGTCTACTCTCCTTGGTGTAATTTATTACTTAATGTATTGTCGAGGTAAGGGCAGGGCGCCGTCTCAGATCTACTTCTGTCTCGATTTTCTCTTGGAAGGCTTTTTGAGTGCTCACATAATTCGATTCTTTTGTCTCAGAATTAATCTTTTGTCGGACTTTTATACATTTGGGCTTTATCTAGAAGCGCAACTGATCCCGCGCCGGCGGTTATCATTGAGCCAATAAAACCGGCCGCAGGAAATACCAAACGCCTGAAAAGATACCCGCCTATGGTCCCACCGGTTATGCCGATAAGAATGTTTTTTGGGGGACACTGAAAGTCCTTGTCTTCACGTATACTGGAGTTAGACGCGACGGCCCTGAAGCACCTGAACCAGAATCATGATGATCGCGAGTACCAGAAGGATATGTATAAACCCTCCCATGGTGTACGAAGAGACAAGACCGAGAATCCAGAGGACAACGAGGATGATTGCAATTGTTCCGAGCATGTTATTTCTCCTTTGAAAATGTAGAATGTATGCTGCATGAAGCTCTGAAATGGTTGGCACCAAACCCACCTCAAGTTTCTTTATGAATAGGCAGCTATGAGAGCGGAACATGTCAATGAAAATGAGACACCTTTGTGCGTAAATTAGACTCACTCGATCACAGTTACCGGGAATAGCCTATTGGATAGCTTTATCAAGATCGTGCCCTGCGGGTAACTCCGCTACGCTCCGTTAATCTTGACAAACCCATCCAATATGCTGAACCTGTTATTATCTTTAAGAAAACAAAATGTTATTTTGTTTTCTCAGCAAGAGACAACTCTTTCGGCGGATTAATCCAGACCTCCTGTGGTGCTGGCAACGGTTGTGGGACCTTGCCCTTAAAACGGTTTGGGTGTTTTCTGAAAGCAACTTTAAGAACCTCGGCACGTTTTTGTATGACCTCTTTGTCCAGACAGTAATGGACCTGCTCGGGAGTCAGTAAACCAATGCCTGAATGCATATGTTCACCATTATACCAGGTGAAAAAATCATGGCAAAAGTGACGGGCATCCTGTATTGAGCCGAATGTTCCAGGAAATTCCGGGCAATATTTCAGCGTCTT
The DNA here is from genome assembly GCA_963677465.1 of uncultured Desulforhopalus sp. Taxonomy (GTDB): domain Bacteria; phylum Desulfobacterota; class Desulfobulbia; order Desulfobulbales; family Desulfocapsaceae; genus Desulforhopalus_A. The sequence continues at coordinate 831,502 of OY781976.1, forward strand.
GAACTGCGCTTCCGAAAAGGGATTGTCATTACTCACATAGGGGCGATTATGGGTCTTCGTTACGCCCAGATCGGCCAAGAGAAAGGCAACGTTTTTTGATTTCATACTGCTGCCCCGATCGGCATGGAGCGTCAGCTGGTCCGGTTTGATTTGCTGTTTTTCACAGGAGTCCTTGATGAGACGCTTAGCCAGAACAGCCTGTTCACGGTGCGCGACCATCCAGCCGACCACATACCGGCTGAAGATGTCCAGAATGACATAGAGGTGGAAATACGTCCATTTGGCCGGTCCTTTCAACTTGGTAATATCCCAAGACCATACCTGATTGGGGCCGGTGGCTAGAAGTTCTGGTTTTTCATAATGGGATCGAGTTACCTGCCGCCGCCGTTCACGAACCTCGTCATGTTTTGTCAGGATTCGATACATGGTGCGGATGGAGCAGTGATATATTCCTTCGTCCAACAAGGTGGCATACACCTGAGAAGGCGCAAGATCACGGAATCTCGGTTCGTGCAGAACATCTAGAACTTTTTGCTCCTCCGCACTGGTGAGCGCCAATGGTGGTGACGCCAGACGGACCTTGGGCTTGGCCACTGTCAGGTTTGCAGTCTGGCGATAATAGGTGGCTCTGGGGATGTTAAAAGCAGCGCAGGCAGCCTTGGTGTTGGTCTGACGACTGAGTTCAGCAACAGTGGTCATGAGTTCTCCTCGTTGCTGTTGGGCTGTGAGATCCCCAGGATTTCTGATATTTTTTTTTGAACTTCGATTATAGTTTCAGCTTGTTTGAGCTTTTTGGCCAATTTGGTATTGTCCCGCTCCAATTCGGCAACACGTTTTGCCAAGGGATTAACCTCATGTTTTTTTCTCCCTCTCTTTTTGGGAGAAAGTCCTTTGAGTGCGCCTTCCTGTAATTGCCGTTGCCAGGTGCGGATGTTTGAATAATACAGACCTTCCCTTCGCAGAAGCGCACCAATTTCGCCGGACTTGCTACAAGCATCAACTTCTGCCAGAACGCTGAGCTTGTATTTTGCCGTAAAACGCCGCCGGGGTTTCGTTTCCAGCACTTCTGGATCAGGTCGTTTTGGCTCTTTGTCGGTCATTGATGCTGGATGTGAATGTTTTGCGCTGTGTATGGATTTTGTTTTAAATTGCATGGAGAATTTCCTACCCGCCCTACACTAATTTTTCAAGGGGTAGGTGTCTCACTTACATTGACACAGAGGGAGGGGTGAAAATGGATATTACCAAACAGCATGAGATGCGGCAAAAAGAAAAAATAACTGTAAAGTAGGCGTTAGAGTGTCATAGTCCGATGAAATTCAATATATCAGGTTGTTGCTCGCTAGAGCTGGGGCCTTAGTCTTTTAGGAAAGCGAGCTTATATGCAAGAGAGTCGCACTTTTATTGTAGGAAATGATTTTTCCAAAGCATTTCAAGTTCATTTTTCTATGCTTAGTTTGCAGATCAAGCAGACAAGGTCTAGCGTGAGTAATATGCCTCCGGCTAGGATTTATAGCAGTACGTTTATCCACCATGAAGATGATTTTTCAGAACACCATTTGGCATATTTAGCAAAAGCTGGGCAGCAAGGGCTGTCTGTAAAGTATTTGATTGATGGCTTTGGGGCGGATCTCTCAGAGAAAAAGCTTTGTGCATTGCTTGCAGTCGGAGTAGATGTTCGTCTATTTCATCCCTTTCCGCAGACCAAGTGGGGTCTATTGTCTAAATTATTTATTGGCAGAAAAGGATTCCGCCAACTTTTGTACCGCCTGCATGATAAAATTCTCGTCTGCGGTAATGAGGTTAAAATTGGTGATCGAAATATTTGTGGTGGCCATTACAATATCGACGAAGAGCCAGTATTTAGTCGAGAGCTCTATGTGAACTCTGTTGAGCTGAGCCAACAGGTGGCCACTTATTATGAAGACCTTTTTGTTTCACAAAAAGTGCAGGCGTGGAGGCCAGATATAAACTGCAAAATTTCCGAGAGTGACGTAGCAGAAATCCACGGGAAATGGGAAGATCTTTATGCAAATACTGAAGAGCAGTTAATACAGCAAACTGATTTCCGCAGTGAGGCCTTTGAGTGCCAACCCTTTCATTTTTTACATAAGGTGTCATTTTCAAAAGACATTAGCACCAACTCGCTGAAGTTAAACCCTAATGTGCTATTGACTTTTGACCCTAAATATCACTAGTCTTGTGCACAAACCTCGATTACACTCAAAACTCGTATGCACAAATATGAGGTTTTCGGCATGACATCAGATACCCCGCAAATAAATGAGAAAGGGATCGCAACCCTGTCCGACGAGATATGGGATGAAGCTCGTCGCAGGAAAGAGATCGTCGGGCCATTGGCTGATCTTGGTGTGGTAGGTCATGAAGCTGCTGACTCCGCTGCACAGAAGCTTGGCCTATCCAGGAGACAAATCTACGTCCTTATTCGTCGAGCGCGACAAGGCTCAGGCCTTGTGACTGATTTGGCACCAGGCCGTTCCAATGGTGGAAAAGGTAAGGGACGTTTGCCGGAGTCAGTTGAGCGTATCATTCACACGCTTATAAAAAAACGGTTTTTAACCAAGCAAAAACGCAGCTTAGCTTCACTATACCGCGAAATCGAGCGGACTTGTAAATCCCAAAACCTATCAGTGCCAGCTCGCAATACAGTAGCCTCACGAATTGCCAGGCTCGACCCAGTGAAACTTACACGCAGTAGAGAAGGAAAAGACCCTACTTGTGAACTACAAGGTGCTGGCGGTGTTCCCCCTGAAGTCATTAAGCCTCTGGAACAAGTCCAAATTGACCATACAATGGTAGATCTGATCGTTGTAGACGAACGTGACCGTCAACCTATTGGTCGTCCGTACCTAACCGTCGCTATCGACGTATTCTCGCGCTGTTTAGTAGGCATGGTGCTCACGTTGGAAGCTCCCTCTACCGTTTCTGTTGGCTTATGCCTCGCACATGTTGTTTGCGATAAGCGTCCATGGCTGGAAAAGCTTGACATAGAAATGAACTGGCCGATGAGCGGTAAACCCAAACTGCTATATTTAGATAATGCGGCTGAATTTAAAAGTGAGGCCTTTCACCGTGGCTGCGAAGAGCACGGTATTAAGTATGACTATCGCCCTGTTGGACAACCCAAATATGGAGGCATCGTCGAACGGATTATTGGAACGGCAATGACAATGATCCATGATGAATTGCCAGGAACAACTTTTTCCAACCCAACGCAGCGCGGAGAATATAATTCTTGTGGTATGGCAGCACTTACGTTGCGCGAGTTGGAAAGATGGTTGACGTTGGCGGTTGGCGTTTACCACGGTTCCATACATAGTACTTTGCGAAAGCCGCCAGCCTCACTTTGGTCTGAAGCTGTGGTCGATGGGTTTGAACCTGTTGTCGTCATCCAAACTACAGCTTTTCTGATTGATTTTCTCCCTATTATCCGTCGTAAGTTAACTCGTACAGGTTTCGTCGTTGATCACATACATTACTATGCTAACGTGCTTAAACCGTTAATTGCACGGCGCAACAATTTTGATAAATTTATAATCAGGCGAGATCCACGTGATATTAGCCGCATCTGGGTGTTGGAACCAGAAGAAAAGCAATATTTGGAAATCCCCTATCGCACACTATCCCACCCCGCTGTGACTTTATGGGAACAACGCCAAGCCTTGGCGAAATTACGCCAATCAGGACGAGAACAAGTTGATGAATTGGCCCTGTTCCGCATGATTAAACAAATGCGTGACATCGTAGATACAGCCCAGAAAAATACACGAAAGGCACGCCGAAACAAAGATCGTCGACGGCACTTCAAGCCTCCAAAACCGTCCGTTGAATCTATTCCACCTGAATCTGATTTAAACGAATTATCGATTGATGGGCAACAACCTGCTGAACCGTATGACGAGATAGAGGAGTGGTAATCATGGAAGATTATCCTATCATCGATTTGTCCCACCTCTTACCAAATGCCCAAGGGGTTGCTCGGCTACCTGCATCCGAGCGCATCCAGCGTATTCGAGCGGATCGTTGGATTGGGTATTCTTTGGCAACCGATGCACTAAGCCGACTCGAAACTCTCTATACTTGGCCAACCAAACAACGTATGCCTAACTTGTTGTTGGTTGGCCCCACCAATAACGGTAAATCCATGATCATAGAGAAATTTCGACGCACCCATCCAGCTAGTTCCGATGCTGATCAAGAAAACATTCCTGTGTTGGTTGTACAAATGCCCTCCGAACCATCAATATCACGCTTCTATGTGGCATTGCTTGCAGCCATGGGTGCTCCACAGCGACCACGAGCAAGGTTGTCGGAGATAGAGCAATTGGCATTAACATTATTGCGCAAGGTTAATGTACGTATGCTAGTGATAGATGAATTGCACAATATTTTGGCTGGCAACAGGGCCACTCAGAGAGAATTCCTTAACTTATTGCGTTTTCTCGGTAACGAACTACACATCCCGTTAGTCGGTGTCGGAACGCATGAGGCATACTTGGCCATTCGAACCGACGACCAGTTGGAAAACCGGTTCGAGCCCTTTATCTTACCACTGTGGGAACAAAACGATGATTGCTGCTCTCTTTTGGCCAGCTTCGCTACATCTTTTCCGCTACGAAGGTATTCACAGATTGCCACGTTAGACATGGCTCGTTACCTACTTTCTCGTAGTGAAGGAACCATAGGCGAGCTCGCCCATCTTTTGATGGCAGCTGCTGTCGTAGCCGTAGAAACCGGTGAGGAGGCGATAAATTCTCGCACACTAAGTATGGCGGATTATATGGGGCCGAGCGAAAGACGTCGGCAATTTGAGAGGGATCTAATGTGAGACCTGCAGAACGCTGGCCGTTGCATCCGTCTCCCAAAGAAGGTGAAGCCCTGTCCTCGTGGCTCTATCGTGTTGCTGCTTGTTACAAAATGGACATCCGTATTTTGTTGGAACATGACCTCGGTCATGACTGTCTCAATGATCTAGATTCCTCTCCGCCAGAGACTCTGTTGTCGCTTCTGGCCCAACGGAGCGGTATTGAGCTGGACCGGTTACGCTGCATGAGTCTAGCGGGCTGGGTACCATGGCTGTTTGACAGTCTCGACAACTCTATTTCATCTTCCTTAGATACCTATGTATTCCAGTTCTCTGTATTGCTACAAAAAAAACGCCGTAAGAAAAGATCTATTTCAAAATGGTGCGCATGGATTCCCCCGAAGCTTGTAAAACGAGCGTGTCCTCTTTGTCTGGATAATCCAGACAATTATTTTCTTTTATTAGCGTGGAAACTGCCTTTGATGGTGAGCTGTCCAGTGCATGGTTGTTTGCTTGAGCCATATTGGGGAACACCTGAGATGATCTCTTACTGGCAAAACACTGAATCCATACCTATGCCACGCATAGCTAACGATAAGATAATTTCGATGGATAAGCGTACCTGGCAGGCACTTACGAAAGGCCATGTAGATTTGCCACGTCGGAGAATTCATGCGGGACTTTGGTTTCGGCTACTGCGAACCCTGTTGGATGAGTTGAACACTCCACTGTATCAGTGTGGATATTGTGCTGATAGTATCCGATATATTTGGGAAAGTTGCGGTCATTTATTGCGTGCTGGACATACAATTTGGCGACCTTATGAAATTCTGAATATAGAGGATCAATTAAAATTTCTGGAAGCTGCAGCCACTGCCATCAACCTGATCGAATCGAAGGTGTTGACTCCTCCAGGAGAACAAACCGAGCTTTTTGTTCAAGAACCGCAGGCCTGGTTTGCCTGTAACCATTTTGAGAAAGTTGAAAATCTTGCACCCTGGCAAAAGTTATTCAACCTAATTCAACCTGTGATTACGGAAGCCAGACACAACCCAGAAGTAGCTCAATCATTATTAGCACTGACTTCCTGTGTGCGACGCGATCCTGAATTTTTAAAAGATTTGCGCATTACATTAATAATGAATGGCATTCCCCCAGAATATTTGTCACATTATTAATTTGTATAACCTTTGTGTGTCATAATTTAAATGACGGATTATGTGACATCTTATGGCGGGCATAGGTATTCGAGACGAACTGTCACATAATCGAACGTATAAATGACAGGAGCATTATGCTTATAGGTTACATGCGCGTATCAAAAACGGATGGCTCTCAATCAACTTCTTTACAATATGACGCATTGATAGATGCCGGAGTTGCTCAAGAGCAAATTTACGAAGACAAAGCTTCAGGAAAACTTGATGACCGACCAGGCCTGGCAGCTTGTTTAAAGGCTTTACGGGAAGGCGATACATTAATTGTTTGGAAACTTGATAGGCTTGGCCGTAATTTACATCATCTTGTCAACACGGTACATGATCTCACTGGCCGTGGCATTGGCCTTAAAGTTTTGACAGGCCATGGTGCTTCCATTGATACCACTTCCGCTAGTGGGAAATTGGTTTTCGGCATTTTTGCCGCATTGGCTGAGTTTGAGAGAGAACTGATTTCCGAGCGTACTCGAGCAGGACTTGCTTCAGCACGAGCACGAGGAAGGAAGGGAGGGCGTCCATTTAAAATGACTCCTGCAAAAGTACGTCTGGCGATGGCTGCAATGGGGCATAAAGAGACAAACGTAAGCTCATTGTGCGAAGAACTTGGAGTAACAAGGCAAACCCTTTATAGGCATGTATCACCAAAAGGAGAACTACGACCAGATGGTGAAAAATTGCTTGGAAAAAGTTAATCCTGTTTTGGAAGACGGCTTCTTGCCTAACAAACTTGTACTAAAAAATCAGCATAAAGACGTCTTGCTGAACACAAATTAAAATTGAGCATCTTTTAACAGTGGAAGATTGAAGAGAGTCTTTGGTAATCTTCTACTTGCTGTTGCTCCATTTCTGGCCGATTCCAAAAACGTAGAAGGTTTGAAGAATCAGGAACAATCTCAATCCTTATCTTTGTGAAATAGATTGATACTGCCAATATCCATCTTATTCATAGGAATGCAGCCTTACTTTTTAAAATTTATCTCTAGCATTAACCTCTGCTCATTTATCAAGTCCACCGACGTTCAGCCGGTGGGCATTTATTTACCAGCCTTAACTCGCCAACGCTTCCACCCGAACTCTCCTGGGTACAGCCGGATAGGCAATAACTGGTAGAACGAGGCGCATACGCTTACAACAGAGAGCCAGTAGGAGATGGTGCTGTCAATTTCTTTTTACGTTCATTGCGTTTGGAAATTCCCGGCTGAGGCAGCTTATCATCTACACATAAACTTGTCTCTGTATTCCCTGGGGCTCAGGCTTGTTCTGGCTTTAAACAATCGCCGGAAGGTGCTTGCATTTTCGTAGCCCACCAGGAGAGTGATTTCGTCAATACTCTCCCGGGTCGACTCCAGCTTTTTCTTGGCCTGCCTGATTCGGATATCCTGCAGATACAAGAGTGGGGAAGAGCCAACCGCCTGCTTAAAACGGCGCTTGAAATGCCTGGAACTAATGCTGACATATTCTGCGATTTCATCGATTGAGCGGATTTCAGAATATTTTCTCTCCATAAACTGCTGTGCTTTGTTGATAGCTGTATCCGCATGACTTTCCCTGCTGGGCTCAACAAAGTATGGCGCCTGGCTAGTTCGATTCGGATCAATAAGGAGTGCCTTGGCGCATACACTGGCCAGTTCTTCCGACCCAAACTGTCTGATGAGGTGCAAGGCAAGGTTGAGATATGCTGTTGCGGCACCTGTGCAGAGCACCCCCACATCCTCGGTCAAAATCATCTTGGGGCGGAGCTTGACCTTTGGAAAAAGATTCCTGAATTTTCTGGCAAACTGCCAATTGGTTGTTGCCACCCTGTCATCCAGCAAACCGGTCTCGGCCAGGAGAAATGACCCTGTACACACTGCGGCTATGGGAACGTCCCTTCTTTTATTTTCAATCAGCCAGCGTTTTACATCCCCTTGCAATTGTCGGCCCAGCTCCGGCGAAGGGAAGACTGGCGGCACGATAATGTATTGAACATGTTCGGCCTCAACAATAGATGTGTGGGGGTGCAGCTCGACGCAACCGACGCTCCTTATAGGCTTTCCGTCACCAGATACTAGCTCTGCTGTGAAAAGTTGTTCGTCACAGCCGGTGAGCTTGCGTTGCCACAGATTAGCAATCGCGAAAGCATCAAGCAGTCCGGTTACTCCAGAGGTAAAACAATTTTCTGTGATCAAAAAGGTGAAATGCATCAGTCCACTCTTCAATGTTGCTCTATAGATGATACGCTGTTTGGCTCTTTTTGCGCGGTATTTGTCATAAATGCCACTTTGCGCTGGATGACACAACTGTTATTTTACTTTTACGTTAAAAATTGCTGTTGCAAAGATTGTTCCATCACCTGCAGCGTTGACCGTGCTTCTAGAAACGTACTGGAAGCAAAGGGCGCACACCAGGAGGAATACGACATGCGGAATATGCCATGAGGAATAAGCCATGAAAGAGTGGAAAAAATCAAGTTGTGTGCTTTGCGGCCAAAACTGTGGTCTGGAACTCCTCGTTGAGAACGGCAGGATGACCAGAGTTCGACCTGACAAAGAAAACCCGAGAAGTAAGGGGTATGTCTGCCGCAAAGGCATGAACGTTCTCTACTATCAGTACCCAGAAGGCCGGCTGACTACGCCACTGAAAAGGATTGGAAAAGAGTTTGTGCCTGTTTCCTGGGATACTGCAATTGCAGAAATCGGAGAACGGATTCTCCAGATTCGTGCCGATCACGGTCCGCGAAGTCTTGCCTATATGGGTGCCAGCATGCAGGGAGGACATTTCGAGGCGGGATTCGGGGTGAGTCTGATGAGAGCTCTTGGTTCCCAGTATCTCTACTCTTCTGCCGGGCAGGAGTTCAGCGGTGCCTGGTGGGTGAATGGGCGGGTTTTTGGGGGGCAACACATCCTGAATGTTCCGGATGAACAGGAGACAGAAATACTGGTTGCCTGGGGCTGGAATGGCATGCAGAGTCATCAACTGCCGCGAGCGCCCAGAGTCCTTATGGATTTATCGAAGAATCCAGAAAAAATACTCGTCGTTGTAGACCCCAGGCAAAGCGAGACGGCACAAATTGCCGACATGCACATAGCCGTAGCGCCAGGTACGGATGCCCTGTTGCTCAAAACCATGATTGCAATCATTCTCCGAAATAAATGGGAGGATACGCAATACATTGCTGAACATGTTGCGGACTTCGCATCAGTACGTGACTGGTTTACTGACCTGGACGTGGACGAAGCCCTTGAAGTCTGCCAGCTGGAAAAGGAGCAGGTCGCAGAACTCTGTCGTTTGCTGACCAGTAAGCGGTGGTGTGTGCATCCTGATCTCGGGATTTATATGAATCGGCAAAGTGCACTTGCCTACTATCTGCTCACCGTACTCGGGACCCTGTGTGGCATTTACGGCGTGCGGGGCGGCAATGTAATTCCAGGGATGATCCGGCCACTGGGGGCACATGCGGATGAACGTAACGGAAAAGTCTGGCGCACTGTCGCCACAGACATGTTTCCGGCGGCAGCAGGTTTTTATCCACCGGCGGTTGTTCCGGAAGAGATACTTAGTGGACACCCGGAACGCTTACGGGCAATTCTTGTCAATGGTTGTAATCCGCTGCGATCCTATCCCGACACAACTGCTTATGAAAAGGCATTTGATGCCCTCGATTTACTGGTTGTTACCGATATTGTACTCAATGAAACCGCACTGTTTGCTCACTATGTGCTGCCTTCGCGCTCACAGTATGAATGCTGGGATGGGACCTTTTTTCCATGGACTTATCCTGAGGTGTACTTTCAGATGAGGCCACCTGCTGTTGAACCTCCTAAAGACTGCCTGGAGCCGTCGCAGATCTTTACCCGTCTTGCTGAAGCAATGCATCTGGTTCCGGAGATTCCAGAAGATATCGCCGAGGCTGTCGGGGGAAAAAGGCAGCTGGTCGGGGCAAGACTGATGAAGTGGGCAGCACGGGAACCTGCAATCCGCCCGGCGATGCCATTCATACTGGCCAAAACCCTTGGGGCACATTGGGACAGCGCGAATAAGGCTGCGCTGTGGGGAATGCTGATGACCCTGCCTCGAGATGCCAGGGCCAATGCCGATCGAATCGGTTTTGCAGCGGGACTCAGCCAAGGCGAGCAGATGTTTCGTGCGGTACTTGACAATCCTCAGGGACTCTGGCTGGGAAGAGCCAATACAGAAGAGCCGCTGACAGGGATACGGACAAAATCCAAAAAGCTGGAAATATATATTGAAGAGATGGAGGAGGAAGTCCTTGCACTCTCTCCCCAGCAGGAGAAGGTGGCGTTACGACCCGATGCTGCCTTTCCACTTATTCTTCATGCTGGGCGCCACATGCAATACAACGCCAACACCCTCATGAGAAACCCTGCCTGGAATACAGGTAAACGTGCATGCACTGTGGCGATGCATTCTGCGGACGCAGAGGCGTATCAGCTGAGTGATGGCCAGCAGGTGCGCGTGACAACCAAGGCAGGCAGTGCAGTTGGGGAACTTGAAGTAACAGAGAACGTGCGGAGAGGCACCGTCATTATTCCTCACGGTTTCGGACTGTTTTATAATGGCGCTGTCTACGGAATAAATGTAAACAGTCTCACCATAAGCACGAATCGCGACCGTTTCGGCACGCCGCTGCACCGATATGTTCCCTGTCGTATCGAGGGGGCCAGCGATTGCAGCGGCGAGGAAATGAAAAGCCGGGGATTGCAAAGCCAGGAAATACAAAGTCAGGAAGGTTCGCGGGATAACAGGCGACACAGCTCCGGCAGGTGTCTGCCATGAGTGCCCCCCAGTCTCATAAGCCGGAATTGCTTGAGATCGTGACCGCCGACGGTTATCCGATAACCCTCTCACGCTTCAACACCAAGGAGAGACAGCCCCTAGGCGATCTGATTGTAGCCGGGGCTACGGGGGTGCCGCAGCGATTCTACTATAACTTTGCCCGCTACGCCTGCTCGCGTGGTTTCAATACGATAACCCTTGATTATCGCGGGATAGGCAGCTCAAAGCCTGAGACATTAAAAGGTTTTCAGGCCAGCTTTATCGATTGGGCAGCTCTTGATCTGGCAGCAGCGGTGGACTTTATCAAAAAAGAAGACAGGCCCCTTTTTATGGTGGGGCACTCTTTTGGAGGACACGCTTTTGGCTTGCTACCCAACCATAATCACATTGCCGGGTTTTATGTTTTTGCCACGGGAGCAGGCTGGCACGGATGGATGCCACTTCTGGAGGGGTATAAAGTTCGTTTTCTCTGGAACATCGTGCTCCCTCTCCTTACCTCGTTGAAAGGGTATGCCCCGATGTCTCTGCTTGGCATTGGTGAAGATCTGCCGTTGGGTGTGTACAGCCAGTGGCGATACTGGTGTACTTTTCCGCATTATTTTTTCGATGATTCCGAGTCTCCGGAAATGGCGGAAAAATTTGCGCAGATAACAACGCCAATATGTGCTGCAAATGCTCTGGATGACTATTGGGCCCTACCGTGCTCTCGCGACGCATTCATTCAGGGCTATAAAAATTCGCAGGTAACCTGTGTTGATCTGAATCCTCGGGAGTATGCACAGCGAGGCATTGGGCACATGGGGTACTTCCGAAGGCAGGCCACGCCATTATGGGATGAGGTACTGGAGTGGTTTAACACCATGGAATGAAACCGTGACTAAAGAAAAGCAACAAATGAGTACTGACCAACACTAATACTGCCAAAGAACATCTCTTGAAGGTACAACGGAACCATAATCTGAGATGTCTACTGTATCCAGGAAGTTATGAGGACTTAATAACCTAACAACTAAAGTAAAATTCAGAGGTGAAGGTTTTCCATGACTCCTTATGTCGAATCATGTAGATGCCTTCACTTAGTGAATGTTAGGAAAATGCGCATATAGCACGACGATCTTGTCTGGGGAGTTGCTCCATTTTTGATACTGAACGTGCTACATAATACTTTCTTCTGTGTATGTTTTGATTTGAAGTTCAGGCGGTAGATCCTTGTCCCACGTTATTGGGGATATTTATAGAAAGTTGGCACTTATCGCAGCTACCCGGTCATTGGGCCTGTCAGAATAGACAATAGGTTTGCACCTCCCAGGGTGCCGAGCACATTCGTGCGGAAATAGTCGACAATGTTTTGTTGTGCAGGGGAGTGCACTCGACTTTTGATTTTTTGTGCAGTTGTCTTCTGAAAATGACATAAGGAGCCAGAAAAGCAAAGTGAAGGAAGTCCCATTTATTCCTGGCTCTATGAGTTTTTGCAAGGTGCAGAATCGACGATTTGGCTTGAAAATGCCTATATTACGTTAACTTCGGAATTGCGAACGTGCCTTGTGAACCGTCTGGGAGATGGCGGCATGAACATCAAAGTATGCACTAACTCTTTGGCCACCTTGGATGGTGTCCGCCTGGCAGCAGGATGGGCAAGCGAGAGGGAGAAACTTTATTCCTTTGGAATACCTTTATTCGAACGTACTCATCCAGGTCTGATGCACTGTAAGACCTTTTTAAGCGATAAACAGGTTGCAGTTGGGTCGGCCAATATGAATCACCGCTCGGTGCTAGGGATCAACCACGATGTATTGCTGGTTAGTGAGGACCCAAGAGTTATCCAAGCGATTAAGCAGGATATGGCCAAAGATTTTGCAACCCATTATAAGCAAATAGATAATCTTAAAGAGGGCGTAGACGCGCTTGAGCCTACAAGACGAAATGAGATTATACGTGCGAAAAATTTTAGAAGAGTGTTCTCTTTCGCCCATAAATATCTTACTTACTAGAATCTTATTACCCATAAAGATCATAAAGGTGGCTGAGCTTTGAATGAGCAGTTTTTCGATCAGAATTGAAATAATCTTCTTTCCTTCCTCGAAATCTTTGAGTCCCAATGAACCTGACTCTGGATAATTGCCTTCAATGGCTGCACAGAGGATGATGCGTTACAATTTTTAACAGACTGAGGCGAAGGTGACACCTGGAGAATTACGATGAATCTACTCGATGGCGTTAAGTCAGCTGATATTAAAACCACCAAGGAAGTCAGGCATCTCAGTGAGTCTGTCAAAGACCACAGTATGTCTATGGTGGATCGAATTGAATGTTTTGACGACATAATTAGTCTGGAGATTGGTGATACTTCTCTGAACAGGGCGCGTAATCTTGAAAGGGAGCTGAATATTCGACAGTTGTATATCAAATATGAAGGTGAGAACCCATCAGGAACCCAAAAAGATAGAATTGCCTTTGCTCAGGTGCATGATGCATTCAGGCGAGAATATCCTGTTATTTCACTGGCGACATGCGGCAATTACGGCGTGGCTGTTGCTTTTGCAGCGTCTCTTGCTGGACTGGAGTGCAGAATATTCATTCCTGAGAGTTATCACACCCATCGAATAAAAGAGATGGAAAATTTTAATGCAAAGATAATTCGGCTGCCGGGTACTTATGAAGATGCGGTGGTAGAATCAACCAGACTTGCCGCAGAAAATGAATGGTATGACGCAAATCCCGGTGGGGCCAATACTCCTTTGCAGATTTCGGCCTATGCTGGAATCGCCCATGAGTTATATGATCAATTGCATGACGCACCCAAATGCGTAGCTATTCCCGTTTCTAACGGAACCCTACTGGCAGGTGTCTTTCGGGGTTTTGTTAGCCTTTATAAACGCGGTAAAACTTCCCGAATACCAATGTTTATTGCAGGCTCGGCAGCCAATAAAAACCCTATTATCACCTCATTTAAGGCAGGCCTTGAACAATGCAAAGATATTGATCCCAGGAACGTCAAAGAGACTGCAATCAATGAACCTTTGATCAACTGGCATAGCTTTGACGGCAATGAAGCGCTTTATGCTTTAAGGCAAACGTCAGGTGAAGCCAGGCACATCAGTGATAAAAAAATGAAAGAGATGAGCACCTTCCTCCACTTGAAAGAAGGATACAGAATACTGCCCGCCTCCACAGCCGGCTTAATTGCCCTGCTGGAAAAGCATGGAGAGGAAGAGTTCATCCATGACAGGTATGTGGCTATATTAACAGGGAGATATTAAGCTATGAAAAAGACCATTGATGGAAAGGCCCTGGTGTATGCTGACGGCGCATTTAACACCCCAAACGGAAAGACTGCGCACGGCCTGGTCAGGTTTACCGAGAGATATGAGGTCGTCGGTGTTATCGATCACGTTTATGCGGGACAGGATGCAGGTGAGGTGCTTGACCGCCAAAAAAATAATATTCCCATCTTTGAGAGTTTCGATGCTGCAATGGCCGAACTTAACGGGGAAAATAAGCCCCGTAGTCTTGTTGTAGGTCTGGCGCCGGATGGTGGGCGTTTGCCGCCAGAGGCAAAAGAAACAATTCGGGCAGCTCTGGAAATGGGTCTGAATGTTGACAGTGGGCTGCATGATTTTTTGTATAAAGACAGTAGCCTCATGGCTATTGCTGAGAGAAACGGTTGTCGGGTTCGTGATATCAGAAGAACGCCGGACCGGGATGAGCTGCACTTTTTTACCGGAAAAATTGAGGAGGTGGATTGCCTCAAAATTGCTGTTCTCGGCTCCGATTCAGCCATTGGCAAACGTACCACGGCATGGATCATTGTCCATGCGGCCCGGCGGGCAGGCCTTAAGGCTGAAATGGCAGGGACGGGGCAGACCGCCTGGATGCAGGGCGCAAAATATTCTATGATCATGGATAGCTGCATCAACGATTTTGTCTCTGGAGAAATTGAACATGCTGTTTATGAAGCCTGGAAAAATGAATCCCCGGATATCATTCTCATTGAAGGGCAGGGGAGCCTTATGAACCCCGCCTACCCGGGTGGATTTGAGATCTTGGCCGCCGGTCGCCCTGATTATGTTATCCTCCAGCATGCGCCGATGCGTCTTGAGTATGATGGTTTTCCCGGCTATCGGCTCCATTCCCTGCCTGAGCAGATCAACGCTATTGAAACCATCTCCGGCAAAAAGGTAATTGCCATAACTGTCAATCACGAGCTTATGGCACAAGAAGCCATCTTGCCGGTCTGTACTGAGATTACCAAAGAAACAGGATTGCCAGCCTTTGATGTTCTTTCGTTCGGTGCAGATGAATTGGTACAGCTTTTAAGGTCTCATGTGAAATGATGGTGGCAAATCTCTTTGTTGATCTTTTCGAAAAGACCCGTTAGGCAATTTATCCCAGAGTAACTCGTAAATATTAAAATGAAAATCAGCGAAATAGATTTTTTCAGGCTGGAGATGCCGCTGGCTGTCCCCTATACCATTGCCTATGAAACGGTGAGCCACGCCACCAATATCATCTTAAAGCTTGTAACGGATTCTGGCATCACCGGCTGGGGCTGTGCAGCTCCGGATCTTGCTGTTACCGGTGAAACTGCTGAAGACGTGATCAATACAATTGACAATGTCCTCAAGCCAATGCTGCAGGGAAGCTCGCCATTCCAGATCGCAAGAATTACCTATGACTTAAAGCAGCTCGTGCCGAAACCATCTTCCGCTATTGCCATGGTGGATATGGCGCTCTACGATATCATGGCCCGCAAGGCGGATCTGCCACTTTATCAGTTGCTGGGCGGCTTTCGACACAATATTCATACGAGCATTACCATTGGGATCGTCTCTCTTGCTGAAACCCTGGAACAGGCCCAAAAATATCTGCAGGATGGATTTTCAATCCTCAAGCTTAAAGGTGGCCTGAGCCTCAATGAGGACATCGAAAAGGTTCTAAAACTCAGGGAAAAGTTTGGCAATGATTTTTTGCTGCGCTTTGATGCCAACCAGGGGTATAGCTTTGATCAGTCCGTGGAGTTTATCGATAGTATAAAAACAGCCAATCTTGAGATAATTGAGCAGCCCACCTGTCAGAAAAGAGAAGAGAGACTGGGACGAGTCACCGAGGCAGTGTCTGTGCCAGTCATGGCCGATGAGAGTATCAAGAATCTAAAGGATGCCTATAGGCTGGCCAGCAATAATTTGATAGACATGATTAATATTAAACTCATGAAAGTGGGTGGCATTTTTGAATCCCAGCATATCAACTCTGTCGCTAAAGCAGCGGCTCTGGAAGTCATGGTAGGATGTCTGGATGAATCTGCCCTCGGCATTTCGGCAGGCCTCCATTTTGCCTTGAGTTGCGCTAATATCGAATATGCCGATCTGGACGGACATCTCGATCTCATGGATGATCCGTTCTCAGGCTTATTTCACCTAAAAAATGGGATTTTATACCCTTCGGAAGCGCCTGGGCTAGGTCCCATAAATATCTAGTTTCCATCCTGAAACGTGGCGTTGTTAAACTTGTTTCCCGGCTGTTGTTTTGCATGGCCCATGGTTGATCGCAAGGCAGACTGTCACTTTGCTAGCGCTTCCCTGGATGGCAAATGAGCGCGAAGGAGTAGACGCGCGACCTCTTCTGTATCACGCAAATCCACCTCGGTACCCGGAGTGTCATCATCCATTTGCTGTGTTGTCTGTTCTACCCAGACATCAGCATAACGCGGATACTCTTTTTTAAATGCCATAAGATTCTGATATGCTACCGTTTCACGAAACTCAACGAGCACATCGTATGGCCCGGGGCGGGACATAACCTTCGACAGAATGGCTATGAGATCGAGAAGAAACAAGGTGCCAAACACGATGCTGAACTGGAATAGGGCTGCCATCCATTTATAATTTTGGACAATTTTATCCGTATCGTTGCTGTCGGTTTCAGGGACAAAAATGACTTTGAACAGACCTATGGTTTCTTCCATGGGATCGAATCGACCTTCCGCCTTGGCCCGATAACTCTTAATCACCGGTTCGAAACGCAGTTTATGGCTCTTCATATGGTCCGCCTGGTCGGTCTCGGCCTTTTTAATGGCCTGTTTCAATTCCTCTATCCGCGTTTGCCGTGCTTTGGCTTCTGCGATGAAATATGCACGCTTTCCTTCATCCAGAGCTGACAATGATCCATTGCCAGTTTCAGCAGGTTTGACGACAAGGGTCTGATTCAGCAATTGTTCGTATCGTTGCTTTGCAGCCTGTTCCACTTTGGTCAGCATTTCTAAATCTCTGGAGAGTTCTTTGAATCTTGCACCATGTCCCGGTTTGCCGGTTCCACCACGATCCGCTGAGAGTTTTCCCTTTGCCTCATTTTTAAGATCCTGTTCTACCTCCCGCATTCGCCCTGACGCACGTTTCCAGGCCTTCATGGCGGTCTCCGTCTGCTGATCGAGCTGTTCTTTGTTTGTTCGTTCCTCGACAGTCGCCTCAAGAATATCATGCTTGGCCAATTCTTCGGCATATAATTTCGGATCGACAGGACCGGCAGCACGCTCTTTGTCGAGTTTGTCCTGCAGGTCTTTGAAAAACGCGGTATTTCGGGTCTCAATCACCTCCCGTTCGGCACGCTCCTTGGTCTGCAGATCATCCAGGCGTTTACGGTACTCACCCTGGAGCCGTTCATGAATAGCGCCCTGATATTGTTCAAGACAAAAGGGAAAGGCAATGGCAATGCTGATCACCCCGGCAAGTCCGATACGGAAGCAAATCTGTAACCCCTTGCGGTACCATGGTTGAAAAGGGCGGTACGTCGCCATGAGAATGCGATCGACGTTCATGATCACAAATGCCCATGCGAATGCAATGAGCAAGGATACTATCGGGCGGGAGATCTGGAAACGGTTTGAAGCATAAAGATACATGCCGCAGAATGCCAGCAATGTAGGGATCAGCACCGAGGAGCCGAGAACAGCGATACGCTCCCGCTCACTCTCAGGAAGGTGCGCAAGAGTAGTAGGTCGTGCTCCTGCAAGCCAGTACAGAAGCGAAAAAAGCCGTTCGGATTTCACTAATATAGATTTTTCTTTTGTTTCCATTTCGTTTTTAAAACTATTTATAATATATGTTTAAATTCAATTTGTTATGGCTGTAAAGCTATCTCGCAAGAGAACAGGACTTAAGGGGGGAAGGACTGTACTCGAAGAAGGATAATCACAGTTTGACGGTTCCAGAAAAATGAAGAAGCCTCCGTCCTCGTGGACTGCTTAAAGTCACGAAAAGGAGGCTTTAATGAACAATATGAAAAATTCTAAGTCACTCAAGTTTGAAATGCAAGTACCATCTAATTTGGATACCGAAATATCAGAGAAAAATTCTTTGTGGAGATCTTCGGAAGCATTGAGGAGAAGTGTTTCATGATCGGAAGCCGCACAGAGCAGATTGAAATCTAGCACAAAAGTAATCAAAATCTAAAGCGCATGGAGGATAGTTACCTCGTCTCAAAGAATTCAAATAGCTTTGTAAACCAAGATGTTAAGATTCAGTTCAATAACAAAGGAGAATTTTGATGAACCAGGTAACTATGGCATTTTTAGCTTTTAGCGGTATTGCCCTTTCGCTATCTTCACCAGGAAGCGGAGTGGCCGCCAGTCAACCGGCGATTCGGTTCGGCGTGGTAACGGACATACATCATACCAACAAGCCGGATACTGAAACGCGGAAATACTCTGCCTCTTTGCCAAAAAGTTCCGAGTTCGTAACGACAATGAAGGAGAACCAGGCTGGTTTTGTCATTGAGATGGGTGATTTCGTCGATACCCTGGCGGAAGGCAAGGATGCTGCGGCAAATTTGGCGGAACTTGAAAATGAGTTCACTTCGTTTCCCGGCCCTTGTTACCATGTGCTGGGCAACCATGAGTTCGACAATGTTACCAGAGAGCTTTTTTTGAAATCGGTGAAAAATACAGGTATCCCACAGGGGCAGACCTATTATTCATGGGATGCGAGCGGCATTCATTTTATCGTTTTAGATGCCGGTTATACAAATGAGGCTCCTCACCGCGCTTTTGATATGAACACCCCAGCCGACACCTTCTGGACCTGGAAGGATGCTTTTATTCCAGAACAGGAAATTCAGTGGCTGGTTCAGGATTTACAGAAAAGCAAGCTGCCGACAATCGTCTTTACCCACCAGACAATGGATCGTGTCGACGACACAGATCATAATATAAAAAATGCATCGCAGGTCAGAAAGATATTTGAAGATGACGGCAATGTTTTAGTTGTCTTCTCTGGCCATGACCATCAGGGGGGATATTCGAATATCAAAGGGATTCATTATGTTGTCATGCACGGCAACGTGGGGGTAAGCGATTATCGTGGTTGGGATGCAACCAGTACGACCAATGGATATGATACGAAAGAGGATAATCAATTTGCCATGATCGAAGTCTCTAAAACCGGCAACAAGAACTATACGACGCGTATTGTTGGATACGGTCATCAGCCATCATATGTTCTGGAAAATACGTTTTAATAACAGGCGGATAGTATCTTTGCTCCTTAGGTACGCTCCCATCCGCTTCCTACAAGGGGATGGGAGCTGCTCGTTTGTTTTACGTTCTGGCTTTTGGACTATTTCTTCTCGAGATGTTGGTTTCGCAACATAATTGTCTGAAATACTATTCCGACGACAATCAAAACCACATACAGCACGACTTCAACCTGCGGGGGAAAGTTCAAGGATTGGACTATGAGGGTGGAACCGGCCACCGATGATAATCCAATAAGCGCCCAGTCGAAGGTTGCGTACAACAAGATTACACCGATGATGCCTCCTATAAAACTGATTGTAGGGATTGGCGCAAATCCAAGCATTTCAGCGGCATAGAGGGCAATGGTACTGCCGGCAGCAAAACCACCCAGGCCGATAGCCAGAGTCTGAAAAAATGTGGCCAGTAAAGCGCCAACCAGTCCGAACAGCAATCCGATTGCCCAAACCATCCACCCCGGCTGCACCCCGAAATACAACTGTGCCATCTGTAATCCGATCACAAAGCCCACGCATCCGACAAAAAGCCAGAACAGCCTGCGGCCTAACGTCAATAGAAGCAATCCGATGCAAATATGAAGAACTATCATTAAAATCCTATTGTTAATCGGTCGTTACAGCGGCACTTATAAAATTACTTACCTGCTGGTTTAATGTTTATGAGGGTTCATGATCAGTACTGGACAATGAGCTTTTTTCAGTACGTGCTCCGCGACACTGCCAAGCAGTATTTTCTCCAATCCTTTGGCCCCATGGGTACTCATAATAATCAAGTCTGCTTTTTTTGTCTCGGCAAATTCAACGATCTGGTCAACCGGATCGCCGTAAAATACATCCCCGTCACATCCAGGACATACCCCTTGGGAATTCTCGACCAGTGAAGCCATTCTCTCTTTCGACGCAGCAAAAACCTTATCCTGATATTCCTGAGCATATGGTGAACCTATCATTGCATCGCCTGGATAGTCAGCAACAACATGGACGAAATCAATAACCGCAGAAAGACTTTCGGCCATATAAAAGGCATACTCTACCAGTTTGTTGGTGCTCTTTGTAAAATCAACAGGGACCACAATCTTTTCTATCTTTTTCATTTTTTCCTCCTCTTCATAATTAAACTATTCACTTTAGTTGTCCTACACGTACTGCCGTCATAACATTATGACAAGAAATCCTTCTTTTCAGGATGGCATAATTATAAAATGAGTTTGTAATAAACACTTAATCTGTAATAAATTATCTCGGTTGTTATTGTAAGTCGTTTAAATTGATTTGAAAATACTTAATTATTCCGTTCGGACTCATTTCCGTTTACCTGGCTGAAATATATTAAGAAAGCGCAATAATAATAAAATTATTATTGGATCAACTGACACCAATTATAATTTTAAATCATTGCGTTTTGGTATTTATGCTTTCCTTTATGTTTTAATATTTAAGCATTATATATAAGGCAGTAAAGGCTCCGCTTTAAACATTACATCATTGTAATATCAACAAGATCTTTTCGTTTTGCTAAAAACAAAATATGTCTCACTAATTGAGCAGTTTCTTGCATTGCAGTACCCTGCAAGAGACCGCGAGCATAAACGGTTGAGCCGGTTGATCCAGTTGATAGAATGGCTGGCATGAGGTTCAGCAACGAAAGAAGGAAATAATGCAGGATCGGTCGGAAAGGGATACTATCCGGCAGCACAGATACCGCAGATTTGTAAAGGAAGCCGTGCATCTTAGGGCAACACTTAGCAAGCGACTCTTATCACTCTCCATCGCTCTAAAGTGGACCCCCGAGTCAAGACAAAAATCCACTGAGTTTAAGCTGCACATTTAACTTCAATGACAGCTGCGTAGTACCCAACTGTAGCTTCACCTATTACTTCCGACTCTACCCCCGCGGTGGATGATACCCCTGTGGAGCGTAGCGGAACAGGGGTATCATCCACCGCGCGAGGGTACTTATTAACAATCACAGCTCCTCCACCTAGTGCGGTTCGATATACGACATCTGGCGTTCTATTTCCCAGTGATTGGTGCGGACGCTCACCGTTATAAAAAACGAAATACTTTTCCAAACCTGTCGTCAACTCGCTTATTGTCCCATAACCCTTCAGATACACATCCTCGTATTTGACATTACGCCAAAGTCGCTCGACAAAAATGTTGTCGAATGCCCGACCCCGCCCATCCATGCTGATATCAATACCTTCTCGTTTAAGCACGCCGGTGAAGGCATCACTGGTGAACTGCGATCCCTGATCACTGTTGAAAATTTCCGGCTTACCATGGGTGCGCAAGGCTTCCTCCAGGCAATCGACACAAAATGTCGCTTCCAGGCTATTGCTGATCCGCCAACTCAACACCCGGCGAGAGTACCAATCGATGATCGCCATCAGGTAGACGAAGCCACGAGCCAGCCGAATGTAGGTGATATCTGTGCTCCAAACATGGTTTGGTCTATCCACGGGAAGACCTCGTAGCAGATATGGATACACTTTGTGCGCAGGGTGTGGACGGCTAGTATTAGGACCTGGCGCCATACTAACCAGTCCCATCATTCGCATAAGACGTTGAACCCGTTTGCGGTTGACTTTGTGTCCTGCCGTTTTGAGTACAACCGCCATTCTGCGACTGCCGTAGAATGGATGCAAAGTGTATTCTTTATCTATCAACTGACTCAGCAGTAAATCGCTTTCACCAACTTTCCTGGTTTTTTGCCGCTCATAAATCGTGGAACGACACACTCCCGCCAATATGCATTGCCTGACCATCGGAATTTCATCTTCCTTACTAATCCAGCTTTCTCGTATCATCAGCGGCTGATCCCTGACTTTTTTTTTAGCCAGTCAAGCTCTACCTTCAGCTTACCTATTTCACTATACAGAAGTTCAGGTTCCTGGTGTGCGGCAATCGGTTTGGGGCCTCGCTTTCCAACAAAGAGTGTTTTGGCTTGATCCTGAATTTCTTTCTTCCACTGACCGACCATAACCGGATGAACACCATACTCCTGGCCAATCTCATTGATTGTCTTTTGCCCCCGCAATGCTTCCAAACCGACCTTTGCCTTAAACTCGGGGGTGTGGAAATTTCTCTTCTTAACTTCGCTCATTGGTTCTCGTTCCTTTTAGTTGTGCACAGCTTAAACTACTGTCTTAAAACTGGGGTCCACTATACTCATCAAAGGATTCAGTATGAACTCAATAACTAAAACGGCAGATCTTTATGACGCATACGAAGAAAAGCTACAGGTTTGTGAACCTGGCTTCCAGCATTATGGCGGGAAACATTCGTTTAATGGCCAGATTGTGACCGTGAAATGTTTTGAAGACAATTCCCTTGTCAGTCAGCTTTTAGGCCAACCGGGTAATGGACAGATTCTAGTGGTGGATGCCGGAGGCTCTCTCCGCTGTGCAATGCTCGGAGATATTTTAGCCAAGAAAGCGGTCGATAATGGCTGGGCTGGTGTTTTGATGTTTGGTTGCATTCGCGATGCGGAAGATATCAGTAAGATGCCACTTGGCGTTCTTGCTCTGGCGTCTAATCCGCGAAAGAGTGTCAAAAAAGGTGTAGGTGAGGCCGGTCTCCAGGTAAATTTTGCCGGTGTCACTTTCAGGCCCGGCGAGTGGCTTTATGCTGACCTGGATGGAGTTGTTGTCATACCGGGACCAGCAAAGTAAAATAGCAAGCGCGAGAAAGCGAGCCTGGATTTGTCAAACTTCGTAAACAACACTCGGTGGTGGAATCGGTCATCAACGCCCTTGAAGTCGACCTACTGGACAAATGTCCTGATCACGGAATTAAGTGCTATATCGCCATAACAGTTTTGTCCGTTTGTGCTCTGAAATTAAGCAAGAATCAACTCATTTTCAAACCTTAACTTAGCTCTTGATTCAAAAAAAGTAACAAGAGCTAAGTCTTTTGCAGGTTTAGGCTGAAAGGCCAAGGGCCAATCGCTTCGCTATAATCCTCTCATCCATTTTTTGTGCAGCCTTTACATAATCAGGTTCAACAAGGAAGGCCGCGCCAAATAAATCTTCCAATCCATTTAGCGTAATATCTGTAACGAGCTTTGAGCCGGTAATTTGGGGCGGTGTTCCTATATGTACTGGGATGCCGGAGGCCACGCAGTACAAGCCAATAGCAACTGCTTTTTCAGAATACCATTCAGGGGATGCACCCCAAACTGGCAGGTCAGAGATATCAACACCGAGTGCATTGGCGATTAAACCGCAGAGCTGAATCACTCTTGAATTATCGACGCAGGAACCAAAGTGAAGAACCGGTGGTATATTAAGAGCGGAACATATCTTTTGTAAGCCAGGGCCAGCCATTTCACTTCCTGCGGGAACCAGAAGTCCTGCTTTTCCAGCGGCGGTTGTAATACAGCCGGTTGCCAGAACGAGAATATCTCTTTTAATTAATTCTTTTGCCAGTCCCACATTTTGCGAATCATGCTGGAACTTTGGATTGTTGCACCCGACGATTGCCACGACTCCACGAATAGAACCATCTTTTATGGCCTCAAGCAACGGGTCAAGACTGCCACCAAGCATGTTTAATAGAGCCTCATTGGAAAATCCGGTGATAACGTCCACAGGAGCCACCGGAATCTCCACCCGGGAATGATCGCGCACCGCGTATGCTTCTATCGCCATATCTATGATCTCTCTTGCCTGTCTTCCAGCCGTTGCGGTGTTGAAAGAAATATGAGTAGCTCCGGTAAACTGAGCTTTATCGGCGGTAGTGATAAACTTGGTATGATAACAGGCGGCGACTTGAACCATGCTCGGCATTATACACTGGTAATCGACCACAACGGCTTCTACTGCTCCCGTGACAATTGCCAGTTCTGTCATGAGATGATTGCCAGCCATAGGAATGCCTTGTCTGCCGAGAAGCTCATTGCCCGTGCAGCAGAGGCCGCCAATATTGACACCTTCCGCACCGGCTTTTTTAGCTTTGGCTATCATTTCCGGATCCCGCGCAGCTGCGAGCACCATCTCAGAAACTACCGGATTATGGCCATGCACCAGGATGTTGACCATATCAGCTTTAATCACCCCGAGATTGACCTGGGACTTGGATGGGGTCGGGACGCCAAAGATGATGTCGGAGAGTTCAGTGCCAATCATGGAGCCACCCCAGCCATCAGCCAAGGCTGTTTTTGCCGAATGCAGCATGGTACTTACCGCATCGTTGTCGCAACCCATGTGAGTGCGATGCATCATTTCAGCGATTTCACGGTCCACTCCCCGCGGCATAACTTTAAGCTTCCGCCAGATTTCCTTACGCAGTTCGGGGACGCGACAGATGAAGCCGAGTTCTTTTTTTCTGCTGCCAAAATCGGCAAAACAGGCCTCTACCAAGTCCTTGGCGATGGCATTCGTTTCTCGACCTTCAATGGATATTCCGAGCTCGACCGAGACACTGCGCAATTTTTTTTCATCGGTGATTTTGTAGTCAGGAGCCTCGCCCTCTGTGATGGCCTCAAGGACTTCGATAAGATCACGGCCATGGTCTGAGTGTCCGGCTGCTCCGCCTGCAACAAAGCGGCCAAAATTTCGAGCGACGATAACATCTCCGTCAGCGCCGCAAACTCCCCGCTGCATTTTGCCATTTTCCTTGAGACTTATTCTGCAAGGACCCATGTTGCAATTTTTACAGGTCAAACCAAGTTCGCAGAATTTACATCCGGGCTGCTGCTGTTCGAAGCGGTCCCAAACGGTTTCCACCCCGTCTCTTCTCGCTTTCTCAATCATTTTCTGGGCATCTTCCCAGATGGTTAACTCATTTGCGGGTGTGGGTTGTTTGGCCATGGTAGTTCCTCAAGTATTGTTGGATTGTTCCTCTAGCTGTACTGATTATTGCGTAGGATACGGCTAGGATTTTCACTTACTTGAAGATGCTACTGTAAAGAATTGCAAAAGACTGTCGCCTGGCCGACAGAGACTCAAATAATATAACTACTGATTCAGGAGCGAGTGACGCCGCCAACAGATTCAAAGACCGAAAGATTTGGAATGAGGAATGTTCCCCGGCCGGGCCGTTCGATAAGTCCTGCTCTCATCAGGTCATTGAGGAGCATTGAGACCGTTTGTCGCGTTGAGCCGATCAATCGGGCGATCTGTTCAATGGATAAGTCGATTTGGATCTGGACGCTGCCATCTTGCAAAGCGAGACCATGTCTTCTAGCCTCATTTGCCAGCAGGGCCACCAAACGTGAATTGACATCTCTAAAGGCCAGCCCATCAATTATGGTAAATGATGTCTTAAGAATATTGCCCAGCACGCGAACCATGGCCTTTGTTACCTCAGGGTCTCCAACCATTCGCCGTCTAAAGGTTTTTACGTCAGTCATGAGGACCACCGCATCTGTGAGGGCCTGGACAAATGTTCCTGTATGGGTGGAGTAAATATCACCTTTGGTCAGTATTCCGAGATTAAACTCCTTTTCTTCGTAACCGAGATAGACTCTTACCTTGCCGCTCACCACAATAAATACCAGATTCGATCCCGTCCCAGGCTGGCAGATATAACCGCCTTTTGGAAAGCTGTGACTGATCAAAACTGAATGAAGTTCGGCGAATTCTGGACGTTGTAGATGATCAAGAAGATTTTCTTCTAAAAATTTCATTTCTTATCTATTTCCAAGTCTTCAAAGACTTTGTTAACATTTCGTCGTAGCTATTTTCCGAGAAACGAGAAAAATTTTTGTTGTTCATTCGCCTCAACGGGAGTATGTACAAAGCAATTTCAATACTGTAATTAGTTCTAAGTTGTTTTCAATTGCTTAAAAATAAGATTTCTCCAAGTTCGCAATATTTCGTTAGAAAACTGTAGCTCTATAACAATCATTGCGGTAGCGGGAGCAGAGAGAAAAGTATAACGCCTGGAGACGTGGCAGTCTGTAGTTAACAGGCGATTAAAATTTATTTAGGACGTTTGATTGGAAATTCCTATTGGAGCTTGCTTATGGACAAATATCTTGTGACATTTTTTACTCAGGAAAACAGGGAACACAATAAAATGTCGCTGGCCAGTTGGATTATTGAGGAGGCGAATAGCCTTGGGGTCCGCGGGGCGACACTTCTCTCAGGGCAGGAAGGCTTCGGGCATGACGGTCGTTTTCATTCTGGAAATTATTTCGATCTGGAGGATAGACCACAGCAGGTCGTGTTGGCTCTCACCGGTGAAGAGTGCGATAGGCTTTTTCAGCGCATCAAGGAAAACAAGCTACGGATGTTCTATACAAAAGTGCGGGCAGACTTCGGCTATACCGACGAAGAATAAACAAATAACAATTTATAATTAAAAGGGAAATTACCTAGCACTTCCGAATCATCATGATATCTCAGGTTAGGTTGGTTTTTTCGAAAGGAGGTAGCATGATTGGTCCTTACGTTAATGGAACGGCGTTGGTTATTGGCAGCCTGTTGGGTGGCTTTATCGGGCCCAGGTTCAGCAGAGAGTTTCGGCTTCATATGCCAATGGTGTTTGGCTGTACGGCGATAGGTATAAGCGCTGCGATGATAGTCAAAGAAAAATATCTCGCCGCTGTTGTTCTGGCGGTCATTGTTGGCACGATTGTGGGCGAAGTCGTCAATTTGGAGAGCGGTATTCAAAAGATGGTGGGGGCTGTCCGAAAATTAATCCAAAAAGAAACCAAGCCATCAGGAGATCTCAATCATCAAGAGTTTCTCGATAATTTTGTCGCTCTAACGGTATTGTTCTGTTTTAGCGGAATGGGCATCTATGGCTCGTTACATGAAGGGATGACGGGCGATTCTACCCTTTTGATTATCAAAGGCATTCTTGATCTTTTCACCGGTCTTATCTTCGCGTCAACGATGGGTTATGCCATCGGTATCCTGGTGATCCCGCAATTCGTTATTCAAGCATCGCTCTATTGCGGGGCCGTTCTTATCGTACCATTTACCAATCCGGCTATGTTGGGAGATTTCTCTGCTTGCGGTGGTATTATTCTGTTGTCAATTGGTTTACGTTTATGCGGAGTTAAAAACCTCCCTGTCGGCAACATGATTCCAGCACTTCTTTTAGTCATGCCCTTATCCTGGGTTTGGTCAACATACCTCCTGCCGCTCATGTAACTATTGACGTCATCCGTCTGAATGACGATACTTTGCTGTTGTCATTCATTGATAGGAAATATCAGCTTTTTATGAAAATTTATCATAGGAGGAATCGTGAACATATTGACATTACAAGGTGGGGCTCGAAGGAAAGGAAATACCGCAACAATTCTTAGTTGGGTCGAAGATGAGCTAAGACCCCTTGGCCATGCGGTAGAGTCGGTCACTCTGCAGGATAAAAATATCAAGGGTTGTCTTGCCTGTGGTAAGTGTAAAGAAAAGAGTGATAGCGTCGCCTGCATTCAAAAAGATGACGCCCTTGGGATTCTCGAGCAAATGACAGCCGCCGATCTGGTACTGTTCACCTCTCCGCTTTATTTCTGGGGAATTACCGGACCGCTCAAGTCGCTCATCGATAGAACCTATAGTCTTTACACAAACTATCATCAGCCCGATCATCATTCTCTGGTCAAAGGACAACGACAGGCCCTTCTGGTCACCGGTGCCGGCCCATACGACAATAACGCAGAACTGGTTTTTACCGCCTTCGGCCGACTTCAAAAACCCCATATGGCAATACACAGTGGGGAACTTTTTATCGGGGGGTGCTCAACTCCCGATAAGCTCGGTGATGAGGTAAAAGCAAAAGCGGCGGAGTTTGCGCGGAAAATTGTCGCATAGCAATACAGAAGCATCCCCTCTGAAGTGTTTTCACTATGACTATTCGATGTGTAATCGTTGACGATGAACAACCTGCCCGGGATGAACTGCGTTATCTGCTCTCCCGCTATAGTGACATTGAAATAATTGGTGAGGCCGACTCTGCCAGTAAGGCCATAAATATTATCAGCCAGTCCTTACCTGATCTTGTTTTTCTCGATATCCAAATGCCAGGCAGGAATGGGTTTGAGGTTATTGAAGAACTATCCGGGATGGTGAAAATTCCACTGTTTGTCTTTGCTACGGCATATGACAACTATGCGGTGAAAGCTTTTGAGGAGAGTGCCGTTGATTATATCATGAAACCACTGTCGGAAAAGAGGCTGGATTCTACCCTCCAGAGAATCCGGAGAAAGATTGCCGAAGAAGCTGGCGGTGGTCTTGAAAATAAACTCCTGGCCTTACTTTCTCAGAGAGAATCGTCTGGTGGAGTTGTTAAAGTTTCGGTGGAAAAGAATGGTCGGATTCATCTTCTCTCGCCACAAGATATTGTCTACAGTTCGTATGAATCGGGACGGATTATGATATATACCCGGGATGAAGCTCTTCCCCTGTATGGTATTGCCACACTCGATAAACTTACAGACCATCTTGCCGGGCACTCGTTCTTTAGGATTAACAGAGCTGTTTTGGTGAATATTGACTTTATTTTGGAATTTAGTCCCTGGTTTAACGGAAAATACAACCTGATTATGAATAACAGTCAACGTTCGGAGCTGTCTGTCAGCCGCACCCGGGTGAAGGCATTTAAGCAACGGCTGGGGATTTAATAGTATGTCAATTTACGTATTGGTTACAGTCCTGCTCAAACATGTCGGTCTTTTGGTCGCCGGCGCCTTTGTGTTACTGACCTTTTCACCGGTGCAGGAGCTTAATTTTAAACGCAATAGTATCTATAATACTCTGTTTTTAATAATTTTTTTTGGACTGTTTGGGATTCTCGGTACCTATAGCGGGAATGCCATATTTGATTCCATTGCTAACCTGCGGGCCATGGCGGTGGTGACCGCGGGTCTCTTTGGCGGCCCGCTGGTGGGCCTTGGCGCCGGGCTCATCGCCGGCGGACATCGATTTCTCATCGATCCCTGGGGCTTCAGCGCCTTTGCCTGTTCACTCGCAACTATCCTGGAAGGTGGTGCCGCCGGTTATATTTCTTTGCGCTGTAAAGAGCAAAGCATGGATTGGGGCTTGGCCATGCTTATCGCCTTTAGTGGCGAAATTATCCATATGGGCCTGGTATTGTTATTGTCCCGCCCATTTGACCAGGCTGTCGAGTTGGTCAAGGTGATCAGTCTGCCAATGGTCCTGGGTAATACTCTTGGTGCAGGACTTTTTGTTCATGTTATCAAGATGCTGGATCAGTTTCGGGAAAAAAAGGACTCGACTCAAGTCCAGCAGATTTTTGATATTGCCAACAATACTGTCAGCTATCTCCGTGGGGGCTTGAGTATGGAGACCGCCCTTGCCACGGCGAAAATTATTCAGCAAAGAATGGTTGTGGCGGCAGTGGCAATTACCGATACATCACAGGTGCTGGCCCATGTTGGCCAGGGAGACGATCATCATCTTGCCGGTAAACCGATTCAAACCACCGCTACCCGCCGGGTTCTTGAAAAGGGGACACCGATTTTTCTGCAAAAACCTGTTCATATCGGCTGTCATCATCAGGCATGTCCCTTTTACTCGGCGATTATTGTGCCACTGAAAAAAGGTGGTGCCATTGTCGGTACTCTCAAGTTTTACGGTTCGAAACAGCTGGAACTCAATCGTATTCAGTTTGAAATTGCCAAGGGGCTGACCGACCTGTTTTCTCTTCAGTTAGAGCTGGAAGATATCCAGATCAAGGATAAATTATTGGCCCATGCTGAAATCAAGCACCTTCAGGCCCAGATAAATCCACATTTCTTATTTAATTCACTGAATACCATCGCCTCCTTCTGTCGGACTGCACCAAATAAAGCTCGGGAGCTGATCCTGGATCTCTCGCTCTATATGCGTAAAAACCTCGATTCCAGCCGGGGCTTTGTCAATCTTGCCTCGGAGCTGGAGCAGATTAACTCGTACCTGGCGATAGAAAAGGCCAGGTTTGGTGATCTCATAAACGTCAAGATAGATGTGGAGCCTGGTTGTGAAAACTGGCCTATTCCTTCCCTTATTATCCAGCCATTGGTGGAAAATGCCATTAAACACGGCATCAGAGTCAGGGAGGGTGGTGGAACGGTGGCTCTCACTATTTACAGGAATCTGGACATGCTTGAAGTCACGGTGGCCGATGATGGCGATGGCATTCCAGGTGAGATCCTGGCATCACTGCTGACGAAACCGGACCTTGAGTCACATGCGGAGGGTGTCGGCTTACGAAATTCCAATCAGCGATTGGTGCAGATATATGGTTCAGAATTCAAAATGGAGATAATCAGCTCGCCGCGAAATGGGACTAGCATCGCCTTTCGGATTCCAGCTTTACAGGAATTAGCCCTTAGCGTTGCCTGTTGACTGGTACCAATGCATTTCAACCACAGCCAGTGACCTCTCAGACCAACAAAAAGACATCTCGTCCTCAATAAATAGTTACCCCGTCCTGCATTGGATACACTGCTCCCAATATGTAAGCAAAGGGTAGCGTATATTATTCAATTTTCAATGGAGGATGCAAAATGGTTTTCTTTCTTACCTGTGTGGGGCTCTTGATACTTGGGTACTTCACCTATGGTGTAGTGGTTGAGAAGATATTCGGGATAGACTCCCAGCGACTCACACCTTGCGTGACCAATGAGGACGGCGTCGATTATATCTCTATGCCGACATGGAAGGTCTTTTTTATTCAACTTCTTGATATTGCCGGACTCGGGCCGATTTTTGGACCAATCCTTGGTGCATTGTATGGTCCTTCTGCGCTGCTCTGGATCGTCATTGGTTGTATTTTCGGGGGTGCGGTTCATGACTATTTCAGCGGCATGCTCTCTGTCCGTAGTAATGGCAAATCCATTCCAGAGGTTGTGGGGGATTTAATGGGCATGCCGGCACGGCAGACAATGCGCATTTTTTCGGTAATTTTACTGTTACTGGTTGGAGTGGTTTTTATCCTTGGCCCGGCCAAACTGCTCAGCAATCTTACAGGGTTTAATGTGCAGATCCTGGTTGCCTGTATCTTCATTTATTACTTCGCTGCAACCATTCTCCCCATCGATAAGATTATCGGCAGACTGTACCCTGTATTCGGTGCTCTGCTTATTTTTATGACTGTTGGTATTATGGTTGGTCTTATTTATCATGGATACGAAATCCTGCCGAATCTCGATTTTGCCACGAACACCCATCCAGGTGAGAAGCCTATCTGGCCACTCCTGTTTATTACCCTGTCCTGTGGTGCCATCAGTGGTTTTCACTCGACTCAGTCTCCCCTTATGGCACGTTGTATAAGAAATGAAAACCGTGGCCGTCAGGTCTTCTTCGGTTCCATGATTGTCGAAGGTATTATTGCTCTCATCTGGGCCACAGTTGGTCTCTCTTTCTATAATAGCCCCGAGGCGATGAATGCTGTTATTGCTTCAGGTTCACCTGCCGCGGTTGTCAATGAGGCCTGTAATACCCTCCTCGGCCCTGTCGGTGGTTTTCTGGCTATCATTGGTGTTGTTATTCTGCCTATTTCAAGTGGGGATACGGCTTTTCGCTCCACTCGTTTAATTATTGCCGAAACCTTTAAGATGGATCAGTCGAAAGCCGCAAAACGTTTGCTGATAGCTATCCCGCTTTTTGTCATTGCTTTTCTTATCACCCAGGTGGATTTTAAAATTATCTGGCGCTACTTCGGTTGGTCCAATCAAATGCTCTCAATGATGATGCTCTGGAGCGCGGCAATCTACCTTGCCAAGAAAGGGAAATGTCATTGGATATGTACCCTGCCTGCAACTTTTATGACCGCAGTTGTGACGGCATTTATTCTGCAGGCACAAATTGGTTTTGGTCTGGCTGCCATTCCTTCAAATATCGCCAGTGTTGCGGTGGCTATTGTTGTTTTTGTGCTTTTTATGGTATATGCAAAACCAGATGAGGGCATTGACGGTAAGATGGAGAGTGAAGCTACTCTTTAATATTTTATATTCATTGTTTCATGCCGGATGTGATACATGCTTTTTGTCACATCCGGTTTCTTTTTTCGCTCCTCAATTCACCTCCTGTCCCTGTCTTACCACGCCTTTTCTTAAAAATTGACAGATGTCTGTCCCTATACACTGAACCCACTTAATGATCAAATGTCTGAAAACTGCCTGAAGAGGGCAATATATCTTCTTAGCCGCGCATCGAAAAGATGTCAGCTGACGCATTCGACCCGTACTGCCCTTGCGGCGACGGTCTCTTTTGCCTTTTCGAGTCTGTTCAAGATGCCGGAGGCCTACTGGGCGCCGATCACGACGCTCGTTATTATGCAATCATCACTAGGCGCGGCATGGACCGTTTCGAAACGGCGACTTATTGGTACGGCGATGGGTGCTGCACTTGGCGCACTGCTCGCAAGCTATTTTACTCCGGGGATGATTGTCTACGGTGTCGCAATCTTCACTCTTGGGATAATTTGCGGCCTTCTCCGTCTCGACCAGGCTGCTTATCGATTTGCCGGCATTGCGCTCACTATTGTCATGCTCATCGCACGAACACAATCGGCATGGATCACTGGAATTCATCGGTTTGTTGAGGTCTCGCTCGGAATCGTGGTCGGGCTTATATTTAGCGTAACCTGGCCGAGGCGGATATGGGAGAGAGATAAGAATGCATCTGAGAGTTCGTCCTGAATCTTCGTCCGAAAGACCCGCATGTTGTTTTCGGTAGGTGAAAATCACTTCCTCCCCAACGATAAAAAGGGGAGGAAGGTTAAAGAGAGTGTCTTTAAAATATTTGCGCTTCGGAATGTTCTTTAACTACGACTTGTCGGTACAACCAAAACCGGGACTTTGGATTTTTTCAGTACCGATTTGATGTTGGTACCGACAGAAAATCCAGACAGGATTCCTTCACTTGCACCCATGATAATCAAGTCGCATTGAGATTCAGCGCATTGCTTAAGGATTGCCGGCACGACATCATCTCCTTCTTTGACTATAATTTCATAATCGGGGATTACGTCGCCCTGATCATCTGCTTTATTTTCTTTACAAAATTCGCTCAGAGCAGTTCGCACCATCTGTTTGGGAGTTACCTTGCCGACAAG
Organism: uncultured Desulforhopalus sp.; assembly: GCA_963677465.1. Classification (GTDB taxonomy): domain Bacteria; phylum Desulfobacterota; class Desulfobulbia; order Desulfobulbales; family Desulfocapsaceae; genus Desulforhopalus_A. Next base: position 864,862 of record OY781976.1, read on the forward strand.
TGCGTGCTTGGCTTCTTCCCTGTTGTTTTTTAATACTTTCTGCCATCTATCCTGACCGAAGAGGCTGGATACATACCCTTCATAACTGCTGGAAGGTCCTTCCATCATATGGAACAAAATAATTTTTGCGCCAAAGGCATTTGCCAACAAGGTCGCTTGTTTGAAAGCAATACGGCTGGCCGTGGAGAGATTTGATGTAAACAGGATTGTTTTGTATTCGTTCGACATAATGCACTATTCCTCATTGAAACGAAAAGCATCAGAGATGCAGTTTGTGGTGTGGATCGTTTTTTGTTAATAACGATCACGATTGCCGCTTATGTTTGGTAGTATGGCAAGTCGTTCCCAAAATTATTTATAAGGATATATCGACAACTGCATAAAGACAACAGAAATCCCCTTCTCTGTCACTTTTCTGTAATATTGTATCTGCTAGGTTTAAAGGAAATGAAACGTCTGCAACGGTATTGTATTTCGACACAAATGAAATCAAAGGCTGCTGCAAACTCAAAGGAGACGGGTTTGATTAATTATTGCCACTACCTTGTCAGGCTCAACGGGGCGAGAAAACAAATATCCCTGAGCCGCATCGCATTGCAGGGATTCCAGGCAAGTGAGCTGTGTGTGTCTCTCAACGCCTTCTGCAACCAGGGCTAAATTGAGAGTCCGGGCAAGGGCGATGATTGTTCGGACGATGGCCTTGCTCTGGTCGCATTGATCAAGTTTGTCAATAAACGAACGGTCAATTTTGAGCTCGTCAATAGGCAATTGCTGCAATGAGGAAAGAGATGAGTAGCCGGTGCCAAAGTCATCGATTGCCAGTTGTATCCCGGTCTCTTTCAGGCGATTAAGTCTCTCTACCGCCAGACGGCCACTTTCCATAATTGTGCTTTCTGTCAATTCCAGTTTCAAACAGTGGGGAGGCAGTCCGGTATTCTCAAGATGCTGCAGGACGTTGGCCACCAGGCTGGACTGGAGAAATTGTTTCGCTGAGATATTGACGTTTATTTTTAAATTGGCAGCTGCTGGGAGGGTGGTTTGCCACTGCTGCATTTGTCGGCAGGCTTCTGCCAGCACCCAATCTCCGAGAGAAATAATAAGCCCGGTCTCTTCAGCTATCGGAATAAATTTATCGGGTCCAATCAGGCCTTTTTCAGGGTGAATCCATCGTACCAGTGCTTCAAAGCCGAGGAGTTTGTTGTCTGGGATGGAGACAATCGGCTGGTAGCAAAGGTGGAACTGTTTAGCGGCTATTCCCTCACGTAAATCTTTTTCAAGCTGGAGGGCCTCTGATGCCAGCGTATGAAGCCTGCGATTGAAGACCTGGAAGCGTGCCTTGCCGAGTTCTTTGGCCCGGTACATCGCGATGTCAGCATCACGCAGGATGCCTTCTGTGGTCTCGTAAATGACGGTATTGAGTACTATCCCTATGCTGGCACTGACATGTACTTCCGTGTTGCCGATCGAAAATGGTGTTTGGGCCTCTTGCTGCAGGCGATTCGTAATCTCGATTATTTCTGATGGCTTATCAAATTCCTCGATCAGAATTGCAAATTCATCGCCACCAAGCCGGGCAACGGTATCTCCGGATCGGACACAGGAGGCAAACCGCCCGGAAATCTGCTGCAGCAAATCATCGCCGGCCAGATGGCCAAGGCTGTCGTTTACCCATTTGAACCGGTCTAAATCAATAAGAAGCGTAGCAAAACAGAAGTCGCTCCTCCTTTTGGAACGTTCAAGAGCACGGCTCAGTCGTTCCATGAACAGAATCCTGTTGGGTAGAGTGGTAAGTCCATCAAAGAATGCCTGTTTGAAAAGTTGCTCTTCGAAGGCCTTTCGTTCAGAAATATCTTCATAAATATAGAAGAGCCCTTCCAGGGCATCTTCCACTTTGACAGGAAAACCAAGGAGAGAGACCGGGATTAATCTGCCATCCTTGTGCAGTCTCCGGGTTTCCTTTTTTATGAAATTTCCACCAAGCACCGATTTATCGATGACATCGCTTTCCTCTTCGCGGTCTCCGGGAACCACCACATCCTCAATAAACAGCCCCTTAACTTCGTGTTCCTGATAGCCAAAAAGCTGTTCAAAACCCTTATTGACATTGAGTATCCGCCGTTCCTGGTCCAGGGCAACTATTGCCTGGGAAGAACCATCAAAAAGTTGCAGAAAGAAGGCACGCTGCCTGGTCAAGGAGTGCTGGGTGAGACGAAGCTCGGTGAGGTCGACAATTGTCGCCACCATCCGTTCTGAGCCGGGAATTGCCGAGCAGTTCAGGTAGACCGGTTTGACACGGCCCTCACGGTCTACAAGCTTGCTTTCATAGGAATGGACGGTGCGAGCGGGATTCGTTTTGGGCAGAGAATGGTATTGCAAAAACTGTTCTTTCTCGGATTCGGTAAGAAGGTCGAGAAGGCTCATTTGGCCTTCCAGCTCCTCTGTAGAATAGCCACAAAGCAACTCTGTCTCGTGGTTGACCATGGCGAGGGTGGTGTCAGCCTCAATCATAACAGTGGCAACCCCGATATTTTCAAACAGATCGCGATACCTCAGTTCTGACTCTCGCAGCGATCTCTCTTTTTCCTTGAGATCGGTAACATCTCTGAAGGTGCCAATACAAAAGCTGTTTTCCCCTTTACCTGTCTCGGTAATCACAGCCTGCATGGGAAAGAGTGCACCACTGGCTCTTTTGCCGGTTGTCTCTATTGTTTCACCGTTCCACAATCGCATTTGTTCATTGTGGCGATCGAATCTTTGAAATAAATCAGATATATGGACCCTAGTGTTGCCTTGCGATACGGGGAGGTCGAACATCAACCTGCCGCTCGGATTGATGTTGATTATCTCAAGACTGTCGCGACCAAAGGTGATGATCGCATCTTTGGCCAGATTGACTATGGCCTCAGTGTGAGACAGAGCTGCTTCAAGGGAGTCCATGATCTGGTTGTGACGGGCGGCAATCAACCCCACTTCGGTGAAAGGTTCAACCGGCATCCGCATGGAAAGGTCACGGGATTCCACCTGACGGTCCATTGCGTGGCAGAGTTCCACCAACTCGGTGGTTGCGCCATGTTCAGAATAGTTTAAACCGTTGTGCTCATCTTCTGGCGATACCCGCAGCGGGAAAAACCTGTTTATTTGCCGAAATACCAGATAGGGGAGCAAGAAAGATATAAAAAAGGCAGCAATAATTCCTTTGAGCTGGGCCAATAACTGATAGGGAAATGAAAGCCCGGTACCAATAAGTTCAGGGTCGCCGAAAAAGGCTACCGCAAGGGTTCCCCAGATACCGCAAGCAAGGTGTACCGGAATAGCACCGACTGCATCGTCAACTTTAAATCGGATCAAAAGGAGCTCGGATGCAAAACAAATAATGCCGGCAAAAATGCCAATGGCCACGGCACCTATGCCATTAACGCAATGGCAGGAGGCGGTAATGGCCACGAGGCCGCCCAGTGAACCGTTGATCAAAAATGGCACCCTTGGGACTTTGGTAACGCAATAACCAATCATGAGGTTGGAAAATGCGCCAGCCGCGCCGGCCAGTGTGGTGTAAGCGACAATTCTTGGCACACTGTCATTCATCGCCAGAGTGCTGCCGCCATTAAAACCTATCCAGCCTATCCATAACAGCAGGGTGCCCAGCACAGACAAGGGCAGGTTGCTGCCGTTGAAACCATAAAAATTATTATTGTCGTCAAATCTGTTTAATCTTGGCCCGATGACCAGCAAAATTGCCAAAGCTATCCAGCCGCCGACGCTGTGTACAACCGTTGAGCCGGCAAAATCAATAAAACCATTGCGGCCAAGCCATCCCGCGGGGAGGCCAGTGTCAGCAATATTCCATGCCCAGTGACCAAAGAGAGGATAAACAAATGCGGAAAGAAGAATGACCACTATGAGATAGGAAGAAAACTTCATCCTTTCAGCAACCGCGCCTGAAAAAATGGTTGTCGCTGTGCCGCAAAACATCATCTGAAAAAAGAAAAATGCCGCTAACTTATAATTATCCCCTAACTCTGTGAAATAATTGGCTGTGCCAATAAGCCCCGCGTGCGTAGCGCCAAACATTATGCCATAGCCCACAGCCCAGAACAGCAGAACCGAGAAAACAAAATCAGCAAGATTCTTGACGGCGACGTTTATGGAGTTTTTCGATCGCGTAAGTCCGGATTCCAGACACATGAATCCAGGCTGCATTAAAAATACCAACGTTGCCGCAACAATTATCCAAAGTGTATCTGTCATAATTTATTTCGCATTTTATCTTTACAGGAACGTTGTTTTTTTCTCATTGTTTCAATTGCTACCAACCACCAACAAATAATTTCAGCAAATAATGTGCCATGGAAGGCGTGAGGAGTGGAGACTCAGCCGGGATTTGGCCAGATAAAGAGGATCCTGCTGGCAGATCCTTGCCGGTGATTGAGTAAGAGACCTAAGCCGCATGTCTATTTTTGAATGATTTTATAAAAAGGTACTCTGACGGAAACCTGTAATGAAAAGAATAGCTGGAAGAGTTTGCACATTTTAATACAATATTGCACTTAGGATCTGCTAAAAGTTACATATATGTACTCGTTGTTTTACATTTTATAAAGAGAAAATATTGTGCGGATTGCTGAAGAGTTAGCAGTCGCCGCAGTCCCTGTGGTCTAGGGCAGGGACTTGGTCGGCATTATTTTTTATTGGCAGAGTGAAAGCGATCAGTCGTGCGGTCCTGGAGAAAGATGTTGGCGAATTGATTTCTGTTGGCGGCTTCAAACCACGCGTGACCCTGCTCCTGGCAGGCTTTGCAGGCCTTGAATGGGATATGAATCGCCAGGATAGGTTGTTGTCTGTTGGCTGAGGACTCGATTCTTAGGGCGCCGCCACAGTCGCGACAGATGCGAACGGTCTCGTCCTGGTTTTCCTGAATGTTATCTGTGTCATAGTAGATACTGCGAGAACGTTGGGCCGTCTGAGCCTTGCCGCGAGCTGCTTCTCCCAGGGATTCCCGTTTGTCCCAGAGGTTTCGCACCTTTTGTCCCAGGCGGTGGATATAGTCAGTGGTTTCGTCACTTTGCCTGCATGCTTCAAAATTAAAGTCAGGTTCGCTGAGGTGGTCGTAGTCTAAGCCAGCCATGGCCAGAATTATGCCGGTATTGACGTAGGGAAGTGCACCTTCGATGGAATAACCGCCTTCCAGCACGGCTATGTCTGGTTTGAGGAGAGTGGTCAGTTCGGCATAGCCCTGCGCGGAAAAGTTCATATTGGTCAGCGGGTCGGAGTAATGATTGTCCTGGCCCGCCGAATTGATTATCAGTTCTGGCTTAAAATCATCGAGGATCGGCAGGACCATCTCCTTTATAGTATAGAGAAAACCTTCATCAGAGGTGTTGGGCGGCAGGGGGATATTGATGGTGGTACCAATGGCATTGGGGCCACCCATCTCGTCTAGAAAACCTGAGCCGGGGTAGAGGGTGCGTCCGTCCTGATGGAGAGAAATAAACAGGGTGTTGGGGTCATGCCAGTAAATGTCCTGACTGCCGTCGCCGTGGTGGCAGTCGGTATCGACAATGGCGATTCGCTTCACCCCGTAGGCGCGGCGAAGGTACTCGATCATAATGGCTTCGGTGTTGATGCTGCAGAAGCCGCGGGTCCCATGGACGACGCGGCCGGCATGATGGCCGGGAGGGCGCACCATGGCAAAGCCGCGATCGATAGTGCCGTCCATCACCGCCATGCCGATGGTTTTGGCACCACCGGCGCTGATGAAATGGGACTCGGTCATAACCGCCCAGGGGTCGGGAACACAGAAGTGGACCCGTTGAACGTCGTTTACGGTTACCAGATCTGGTTTAAACTCGACAATCCCATCGATATCAAACAGTCCTTCTTCACTCACCTGATCCTGTGTATAGAGTAGACGTTCTTCTCTTTCAGGATGGGTAGGGGAGATGGCCCAGTCAAAAGCCGGAAAGAAGACCAGACCTGTTTTGTTCTTGGCTTGTAGCATATGCTGGTTCCTGATTGTCTTTATTGTATTCCCTTGTTAAAGGGGGGCCGTAGCTCTAGGAGTCTGTCGGATTATGCACTTTTCCCCCATCTCTGCGTAAATTTGAAAAAATCAATGCTCGCAATATCAACTATATGGCTGTGCTTGATTTTTTCAAATTACCTTAATCTGAGAAAAAATTGCTATAATCCGACAGGCTCCTAGGCAATCGAGTATTAATCACTGATGATACCGGGTTTTAACTGCATCCGCACCCGGATGTTCTTGCCAATAGTGCTAAAGCCACGGATCATATTGAACTGATTTTCCTCAAGGATCTCAGTTTCCACATCTTCCGGGTCGGCACCTCTTTTAATTGCTTTTTTACACAACAGTTCTTTGGCAAGAATGCGCGCGTCGTTGAGGTTAAAATTGGCGTTGATTTCTTTGCTAAAACTCTCGCAGGGTGCACTAGCTTTGCCTTGAGCAGTATCGGCAAAGAGGTTCACCTCACAGGTGGTGCGGGCCAGAGCGCAGCCGATGGCATTGGCCACCTGATAATTGGGAACGACCTGTACCTTGCCGTCGAACATGGTCTGCAGCTGACTGGCAAATTGCGGAGCCGGGCCGCCGAGAATGAGCAGGTGATTTGGTCGTATCTGGGCACCCTCCCAGAGTTCGTGCACGGTGTACACTGGTTTGCGGTTAATGGTGTCGATCATTTCCGCTGCGCCATCGAGAATGGTCCGGCAGGCGGTGTCAAATATTAATTTTGCCGCCTGATCAATGGTCATATTCAGAGCCTCAGCCACTGGTTCAAGGCCTTTTCTGGACCGCGTTGCATCACCATTGCCATCACCACCCTGGCCGAGCGCATAGAATGCATCGGTTGGCGTTGGCCCAGAACCACCGTAGGCCATGGCCTTGTCGATGCGGTCTGGACCCACAGTCAGCTTACCGTTGATGACGCGAACCGCACTGTCACCACCAATGCCAATGGAATGGGTTTGCAGAGCGCGGATCAAGGTTTTGTAGTGGCCGACCTCTATCCCCAGAGGAGCAAGCAGGGGAGCCTTGTCGATCAACACCGCCATATCGGTGGTTGTTCCGCCGATATCTAAAACCAGGCAGGTACCCTGCGCCGGGGCCGCCGAAATAGCACCGATGACGCTGGCAGAAGGTCCCGACAGGATGGTCTGCGCTGGAAAGTCCACCGACGATTCAATATTCATATTGCCGCCGTCAGGTCTCAGGACACTGATGGGCATGGTCAAGCCTTTTTCAGCCAGCGACTCCTGGACTGCTGTAAAAAATTTCTTATGAACAGGATAGACCGCACAGTTGAGGTAGGTGGTGGCGATGCGACGGGGAAAATTGAGGTGGCCGGAAAACTGATGGCCCATGAAAACGCGCTCAAAATAGGGTTGCAGCAGTGCGGCCATCCTTTCTTCTTGCCTTGGATTGCGCACCGAGAACTTGGAGACTACGCCGGCATAGCGAATCCCCTGGCTTTTCAGCTCCTCGCCTATGGCAAGCACTTCCTGGTCGTCTAAAGGTTGGGTCTCCCGGCCGCGATGGTCCTGGGCCCCTTTTACGGTATAATAGAAATCATTCGTCCGAAAATAGCGGGGATCTATGCCCGGCCCACTTGCCACGATTATGCCCACCTCGGGTAACTTTTGCTGGGCCACAAGGTTGGTGGCCAGGGTGGTGCTAAGGACAGCACGCCGGATGGATTTCGGGTCAATGCCTTCGGTTATGAAATCAAGACCGGTCTGTAAGGTCTTGTAGAGATTGTCCTGATCGGTGGTAATCTTTACTTCCCGAACAAGTTGCCTGCCGTTTAGAAGAATGACGTCAGTATGGGTGCCGCCTACATCGAGTCCAATGATCATGCCGCACGTCCTAGGTGAAAATATGGGTAAGCGGAATCAAAAAAGACGGTTCAGGTGGTGGGGTTAATTCCGTTACCAGATACGGTTTTAGAAGCTACATCCAAATAAGATGATTACAAAAGAGCCGATTGGTGGTCAAGGACTATTTGCTTTAATGTAGGTTTTGAAAAATTTAAATGAGATTTATGCGGTTTGATAATTGTTTTAGAAAGCTGTCTGATGTATCTCTTGTAAGTAGCAGTATTGGGTCGTGAGGTGACATCCCTGTTGAGTTGTTGCAAAAAAAACGGATGTCCGAAGGTCTGAGGTACAAATAATTCCTATTCGAAGAATTCGATGCAAAAAGGCGATCACTTGGATCAGCAGTCCCCCCAGTCGGTAAGGAAACCGGTTCGTATCTGGTTGTATGGCATCTTCATTACGCTGTCGGTTTTGATATTGGCGGTTGTTCTGGTCGTACCACGATTGATCGACTCTGCGGCGATAAAGAAAAAAATCCAGGCCGCGGTGACCAAGCAGGTGGGTGGCCAGTTTGACTATCAGCTGCTCAGTGTCTCCTATTTTCCTCAACTTGCCCTGGAATTGCAGCAGGTGACTTTGTCTGTTCCTGATCAGGCACAGGGTACTATAGAAGTTCTCCGCCTCTCGCCGGCAATTATTCCTTTGTTCACCGGCCAACTGCAATTGAGCCGACTGGACTTGGTGTCACCACAATTCAAGCTGGAGCAGACTGACGAAAAAACGAAGGAAGTTGCTGCAGGACCATCTACGTCTGTCGCCCTTGAAAAGAGTCTGGCGAAGCCGCTCGAAGCGCTCCACCAGGTACTACCCGGTCTGGAACTGTGGGTGAACAATGGTCAATTGACGATCGCAAAGAATACACAAAAGCTCGTAGCAGTTGCCGGTCTGAGCCTGCAGTTGTCCATGTCTGAAACCGATCCCCACTCAATTTACGCCGAGCTGCAGGCAAAACTTTCAGAATTGACCATCTATCGAAATCGCCCGCCCGAGACGATAAAAGACATCAGTCTGCGTGGCAGTCTTGCAATGATGCACAATAAGATGGCCTTGAAAATCGATCAACTGGCCCTTGCCGAACCGGCTATTGAATTAGCCGGAGACCTGACGTTGGCCGAAACCGCACCGGGCATCACGCTGAACGTATCCGGCAGCAACATTGATGTCGACTCGACCCGTAACTTTGCTTTGGCCCTGGCGGGTGATGCAACTCCCATCAAAGAGATCTTCGATTATCTGCGCGGTGGTTTGGTGCCCAAAATCAGTTTTTCCTCTCATGGCGAGAGCCTGTCAGAGCTGGGAGATTTGGACAATATCCTGATAAAAGGACAATTGCAGAACGGTAAGGTCTCGATCCCGACCCTGAAAATCGACTTGACCGAGGTTGGGGGGGATGTGGCCATAAGCAAGGGAATTTTGCAGGGGACCCACTTGTCAACCCGTCTGGATAGCTCTACGGGCGAAGATGGTTCGTTGGCACTCAGCCTGGTCAATGGCAATGACCTGTTTCAGTTGGATCTTCTGCTGGATGCGAATCTGGCAGAAACACAGCCGATATTACAGCGCCTGGTCGTTGACCAGGTTTTCTCACAGGAGATGGCAAAGATCACCAACCTGAAGGGCACGGGGCGTGGCCGGCTAATCCTCGGAGACAGCCTGAACAATATAACCGCCAAGCTTGAGGCGAGCGAAGTTCAATTATCTGCCAACTACCAGCGGGTGCCCTGGCCGATCACGATTAGCCAGGGGCGATTCACTTTCAACCCAAAACAGATCGATCTTGTCAAGTTCAGCGGTGCAGTGGGGGCATCGAATTTTGCAGATCTTTCCTGTCAAATCCTCTGGAACAATGGGCTCTCGTTCGATATCAGTTCCGGGCAGTTGAATTTGGACATGACAGAGCTCTCTCCCTGGCTGGCTTCTTTGCCAGGGTTAGGTGAGCACTTGAAAGATGTCAAGCGGGTGGCGGGGCAAATCGACGTGTCTACCCTGGCGCTTAAAGGCATGATGGACAAGCCGTCTGATTGGCAGTTTGCTTTGACCGGAGTCGTGAAAGACCTCTCCCTCGACACGGAGTTTTTACCGGATCCCATCAATTTCACCAGCGGAGGTTTTACGGTTGATACGCAGCAGTTAGTCTTGGAAAAACTCCAAACCACCTGTCAGGATGCAGAACTAATCCTGTCCGGTAGCCTGAAAGACTATTTGCAGCAAAGTATCAATATTGAACTCTCGCTCGATGGTCAAATGGGCCCACAATCTGTTGGCTGGCTCTCGGATGCAATCAAGGTCCCGGAGGGCTATAAAATCCGTGCCCCACTCAGTCTTAATAAGGTGCAGGTCTCCTGGCAGCCGGACTCTACCTGGTCCTTTAACGGGCAGGTAGCCATCGCCAAAGGTCCCGCAGTCACGGCTGATGTCGGTTATCATCTGAAACAGCTGCAGGTTCATAACCTGACCATCAAAGACCAGTATTCGGATGCCAGCATGGTTATGGATCTCAGGGAAAATCAGCATGATTTTAAGTTTTCTGGCAAACTTCAGCATGAAACCCTGCAAGCTCTTTTTGTTGATAATCAATTTAACAGTGGCCGACTGGAGGGGGACCTTGCTGTGTCTGTCCCGCAGATCGGAAAAGCTGGGATCACCGCCAAGGGACAATTGAGTGGCAATGACCTGGCTCTCAGTTTGCCATCTGGGGAACCATTGAATATTGAACAGGTTGGCCTGCAGGCAGATGGCTCGCAGGTTAATGTCGATATAACGAAGCTTGTCTTGAATGGTCTGACCTGGGAACCTGTTAAAGCTGTGGTCTCGTTTCTTCATAACAAGACCAATGTACAGTTCGCCGAAGCCAAGTTATGCGGCATCAATTCATCTGGGGTGGTTTCGTTTGTCGGGGATGAAATCTTACTTGATTTCACTCTAGAAGGGAAAAATCTTGACGCTGCCAGCAGTTATACCTGTCTGACCGAGGCCCATAGTAAGGCGACCGGTCTTCTCGATTTCTCCAGCCATGTAACCGCCGAGGGAAAATTGAACAAACTGATCACCAACCTGCGAGGGCCTTTATCAATGGCCATGAGCAACGGCGTGGTCACCCAAAGCAAAATGCTTGCCAGAACTTTGGAGGTGATTAATATCGCCCAGGTCGTTCAGGGGAGATTACCGAATCTTAGCAGCACTGGTCTTGGCTACAGTACGATGACTTTGGATGGCCAGTTTCAAAATGGTAAGTTACTCATCTATAAATATTATATGGATGGTGATACCCTGGATCTTGTCGGAAAAGGCGAAATTGGTCTGGAGGAAAAGACCGTTGACGTCCAGTTACTGGCCTCGCCCTTCAAGACCATGGATACTGTGGTCAAACACCTCCCGGGACTGAACTACCTTTTGGATGGCACCCTGGTCAGCATCCCGATCAATATTACCGGAGCCCTTGCCGAGCCCAAGGTCGAGGTCATGCCGGTTGCGGCAGTTGGTTCGGGGCTCTATAATCTCGCCGAACGGACGGTCAAATCACCCATTCAGTTGCTAAAAACGATTCTTCCCTGGGGCAAGTAAGCTGACTGTTAAGCAAGGTCAAAGCTTGTAACCAAGATCAACATTCTTCTTTGTAGAACCATACCTTATGCCATTCTCATCTTACGGATTATCCCAGCCTCTTCTTCGTGCCCTTGCCGAAAAAGGCTATACCGCTGCCTTTCCGATTCAGGTTAAAGCTATTCCCGCGGTTCTTTCAGGAAAAGACGTCATGGCCGCAGCCGAAACCGGTACCGGCAAAACCGCCAGTTTTACTCTACCGCTGTTGCAGCGTCTTACCGGTGGCGAAAAGGTGAGAGCTAACCATGTTCGGATTCTGGTTTTGGTGCCAACCCGCGAGTTGGCGGTGCAGGTGGGCGAGAGTGTTGCGCACTACGGCAAATATCTTTCCTCGAAGTCGGGCGTGGTCTACGGTGGAGTAAAGATAAACCCACAGATGATGAAACTACGCGGTGGGCTTGATGTACTGGTGGCGACGCCTGGGCGTTTACTTGATTTATTCAGTCAGAATGCTGTGAAGTTTGCCCAGCTGGAGACTCTGGTGCTTGATGAGGCAGATCGACTGCTCGATATGGGCTTTCTCGCTGATATCCGACAAATAATGGCACTACTCCCCCAAAAAAGACAAAATCTTCTTTTTTCAGCTACATTTTCCTCTGAAATTCGTCTGCTGGCAGATAGTCTGCTTAGAAATCCAGTCAAAATAGAGGTCAGCCCGAAAAATTCCACAGCAAAGAGCGTTAAACAGTGTCTCTATGAGGTGGATAAAACCAGGAAGGCGGCACTGCTCAGTCATTTAATCATCAGCAAAGGTTGGCAGCAGGTGCTGGTCTTTGTCCGAACAAAAGATGGTGCGGAGCGTTTGGTTCAGCGGCTGGACCGAGATGGCATTAGTGCAGCGGCGATCCATGGAGATAAAAGGCAGGGTGATCGTTCTCGCGCCCTGTCGGCATTTAAGCTCAATGAGATTCGTGTTCTGGTTGCAACTGATGTCGCTAGCCGGGGTATTGACATCAATGAACTGCCCCTGGTAATTAACTTTGACTTACCTAAGGTTCCTGAAGACTATATTCACCGTGTTGGCCGTACCGGGCGCGCTGGTTTGCAGGGCGAAGGGATATCGCTGGTGAGTGCCGATGAGGTTCAGCTTCTTGCAGCGATTGAGAATCTTATTAGCCAGACTTTGGTTCGTGAAGTTGAGACTGGTTTTGTTCCAAGGCACAGCGTTCCGCTTACCCGGCATATGAAAGTGCGGCCCAAAAAACCGAAGAAACCCAAAAAAACAACAACAGACCCGGAACAGATGCCAGTTGGTGGCCGGAGAACTGGTGGCAAGCCTCCGGATATGAAGACGCAGAAGGAGGCAACTGCGGGAGATGGCGCAAGGCAGAGGCACAGGCGAAGTACTGTTCCCAAAAAGAAACGCTAACTGAAAAAGGTTGGTCGAGGTATCACAATATCTTGATCGCAACGACACAATAACTGGAAGACATATGACTATGGATGGTAAAAAACGAGCGGATGTTCAGCCTGGTTGCCAAGTTGAAATCGTTCAAAAAAAGGATCAGAGGACAGGCGTTCTGACATCTGGTAAGGTAAAAGATATTCTGACGAATTCACCAACCCATCCCCATGGCATTAAGGTCCGCTTAGAAAGCGGGTTGGTTGGCAGAGTGAAAAGAATATGTGCCTCGTAAAGACCTTGCCGGGGAATCCATGACTGACATTTTCACTAGCCGCACCAGGGATATCATTGGCCGGATCCCTCCTGGCATGGTTTCAACATATGGACTTATCGCCGAATGCGCGGGGAATCGCTCGGGTGCCAGGCAGGTGGTCCGGATTCTTTCTTCAAGTTCAGAAAAATATAAACTGCCGTGGCATAGGGTCGTCAACAGGAATGGGGAAATCTCGCCCAGATCATCAATGGGGCATTTGTCTCAAAGACAGCTCCTTGAGGAGGAAGGCGTCGTGTTTGAGGAAAATGGCAGGATTGATCTTTCGGTATATCTCTGGCGACCGAATTGAACCAAATGATACAAAATTGTTCTAGCGGAAGGTTGTAAAATCCCGACTGTATCACGAGAAATACAGTCGGGAGTAAATTTTACAGATCCATGTCGGCTGGTTCGTAGTATTCTTTAGGGTGTTTACAGGCCGGGCACTTTGGTGGTGGCTCAGTCCCGGTGTATTTGTATCCGCAAAGAGAGCATTTCCATTTGATAGGCTCTTTGCGCGTGAAAACTGTGCCGCTCTCTACCATCGCAAGAAGTTTTTTATATCTTTCACGATGCTCAGCTTCGACCTTGGCGATCTGCTTAAAGAGCATGGCGGCCTCCATGTTTCCTTCTTCCTCTGCTTCTTTGGCAAAAGTCGGGTACATGATTTCCGTTTCGTAATTTTCGCCATCAGCTGCCTCTTTAAGGTTAGCGATGGTGTCGCCGATTCCATTTAGAAGCTTAAAGTGATCGTTTGCATGGCGCATTTCATTTAAAGCCGTTTCTTCAAAGATATTCGCTATATAATGATACCCTTCTTTGCGCGCTACTTTTGCAAAAAATGTGTATTTATTGCGGGCTTGTGATTCACCTGCAAATGCTGCCTTCAAGTTTTCAATGGTTTTGCTCATCTAAACCTCCATAAAAGGGTTGGGTTGTTCTGGGACTGTGTCTCTGCGACACAGCAGGATATTTTCTTAATGAATAATGATTCTTATTTACAGCAAGGATTTTTGCCTGTCAATGAATTTTTGCCAACAGTTTTTAGCCACGCCGCATTTTGAGGAGCTGGGTAAGGCAAGAAGATAATCTATTTGACGATGCTTCTGTTCAGTCAAAAGTGTAGTAAGTGTGTATGATTTTTTTCTCTAAGTTCACCATTCTCCGTCGTTTGTTGCCTTGGAATTGATTTGGACGTGGTTGCTCTGATAACTTCTGGAAAAAACAAAAAATACCCATCGTTTTCTTTAAGATTGGGCGATCTGATGAAAGAATGGCGTAATATAAAGATGATAGACTTAAATTTTTATGTAGCTTTTATATGATGCTTAATGTACTAAGAGTGGTTATTCATAATCAATTAAGAGTAAAGGGGTGTCTTTTCTGATACCCTTTGTGTACTAATAGTACCAGTCGAGTCTGTTGAGTAAGGAGTTGCAGCTTGCTGCAACTCCTTACTTTTTTATTTTCCCAAAGCTTTTTATAAGCGAGGCCGGGTGGAAGCCGGTTGCAACGTTGCAGAGGACAGCAGCCATGAGTAAAGATTTATCGAAAGTAAGAAATATTGGTATCAGTGCCCATATCGATTCGGGAAAGACCACTTTGACCGAACGTATTCTATTTTATACCAAAAGGATCCATGCGATCCATGAGGTGCGTGGAAAAGACGGCGTTGGCGCGAAGATGGATTCCATGGAACTTGAAAAGGAACGTGGTATTACCATTCAGTCTGCCGCAACATATTGCTCTTGGGGAGATATTGACATCAATATCATCGATACCCCAGGCCACGTAGATTTTACTGTCGAGGTCGAAAGGGCTCTCAGGGTTTTAGATGGAGCAGTGCTGGTTCTCTGTTCGGTTGGCGGGGTGCAATCTCAGTCAATCACCGTTAACAGGCAGATGACTCGGTACAACGTACCACGTATCGCTTTTATTAATAAATGTGACCGTACCGGTGCTAATCCTGAGAAAGTAACCAAGCAACTTCGGGAAAAACTCGACCTGAATGCGCATATGATGCAAATGCCGATTGGCCTGGAAAATGATCTCAAAGGTGTTGTCGATCTCGTCACCATGAAGGCGGTTTATTTTGATGGCCCCAACGGTGAGGATATTCGTATAGAGGCGATTCCGGCAAATATGCTGGCAGAGGCCCAGGCGAGACATGAGGCTTTGCTGGAAGAAGTTTCCATGTTCTCTGAAGACCTGATGGAAGCTCTGTTGGAGGGTGGTGAGGTTGATACGGCATTGGTTTATGAAGCCGTTCGAAAAGGGACACTGTCTCTCGAATTCACGCCTGTCATGGTTGGCTCAGCATACAAAAACAAGGGTGTTCAGTCTTTGCTCGATGCGGTCAAAAATTATCTTCCTTGCCCCACCGACGTTGTTAATATGGCCCTTGACCTGAAAGACGAAGAAAAGGAATTCCCGGTTAGCAATAATCCTGACGATCCTCTTATCATGCTCGCGTTCAAGCTTGAAGACGGTCGTTATGGTCAGTTGACCTATGTTCGTTCTTATCAAGGAAAATTAACAAAAGGCGATACCGTTTTTAACAGAAGGACCGGTAAAAAAGTTAAAGTTGGTCGTCTCTGTCGGATGCATTCGAACGAAATGGAAGAGATAGAGTCGGTTGGTTCTGGTGATATCGTTGCCTTGTTTGGCGTCGATTGTGCATCCGGTGATACTTTTACCTCTGAAGACATCTCCTGCTCCATGACCTCGATGCACATTCCGGAGCCGGTAATTTCTTTGGCAGTAATTCCTTCTGATAATAAAGCGCAGGTCAATATGTCCAAAGCGCTCAATCGTTTTACCAAAGAAGATCCAACCTTTAAAACTTTTGTTGACCATGAGACCGGCGAGACCATTATTTCCGGTATGGGTGAGTTGCATCTTGAAGTGTACATTGAGCGAATGAAGCGCGAGTACGGTGCTGTAGTTGAGGTTGGCGCACCTCAAGTTGCCTATCGTGAAACTATTTCTCAACGTGCAGAGTTCAATTACACCCACAAAAAGCAGACCGGTGGATCTGGTCAGTATGGCCGGGTGGCAGGGTATATGGAACCGCTGGAAGAAGGCGAGTACGAATTCGTCGACAATATTGTCGGTGGTGTTATTCCCCGTGAATATATCGGTTCTTGTGATAAAGGCTTCCAGAAGTCTTTGGAGAAAGGTTCTCTTTGCGGGGCGCCGATCACCGGTGTGCGCTGTGTCATTAATGATGGTGCGTTCCATGCGGTGGATTCCTCGGATATTGCTTTTCAACTTGCGTCTGTTGGTGCTTTCAAAGAAGGATATCTCAAAGCTAAACCGACTATTATGGAACCCATAATGAAAGTTGCCGTTGAGGGACCTTCCGAGTTTCAGGGTTCCATTATGGGCTCAATTAATCAGCGCCGGGGTATGATTATTGGAACCACTGAAGAAGGTAACTATTCAGTGGTCGAGGCGGAAGTCCCTCTCTCTGAGATGTTTGGTTACTCCACTGTCTTACGTTCTCTTACTCAAGGAAAAGCTGAGTTTACTATGGAGTTTGCCACCTTTAAGCCAGTGCCAAAGAGTGTCAGCGAGGAGTTGGTTAAAAAATATCAGGACGAGCGGAAGAACAGTTGATAATCTCTGAGCTTCATATTACAAATAGAATTATTGTTCTTGTTACAACCTAACAAAGGTGATGGTTCAGTAAAAAATATTATCTGTTGTCATATAAATTTTGTCATTATTACGGTATACTGAGTGTGCCGTAATAATTGTGAGATTTGTAACTCAAGGGCAATTCTTTGGGTGCACAGCGAAGTAGAGTAATAGTTTTTTTGATACCATCAATTTTGTTCAAAACACTAACCGCGGTAAGCGGGATTCGATATACTGCTCCTTAAAGAGTGCTCGTTTCAGTATCTCATTTTGGGCTCAATGCATTTAAAGAATTATGTTTCTGGAAAGGAGCATGGTTCTAGAGACCAGGAATATACTGATAACTGCATGAATGATGTGGGTTGAAAAGGAAAAAGGTGAACTGCCATGGGAAATGATTTGATAGTTAATAATCCACTTCGGGCACTTGGGCTTGAGGAAAAGGCGGCTGGAGCTGAGCAGGCTATGATGGGTTTGGTCATGGCGCGGGCTGGGCTTGGTAAGACTGCTATTTTGGTACAATTTGCTTTGGATTGCATGCTGCTTGGTAATAAAGTACTGCATGTGTCCATTGGTGAAGGTGTCAATAAGACGCGGGCTTGGTATGATGATATTCTTGCTTTGTTGACCGATGGAGAGAAAATCGAGTCAATCCCTGAAGTCATGAAAAATAGGATGATCATGACTTTTAAGGAGAGTTCTTTTTCCAAAGCTTTGCTTGAAGAAAGATTGGACGATCTGGTGCAGCAAAATGTCTATAAGCCGGAATGTCTGATTATCGATGGTTACGATTTTGACAATAATGACAAAGAATCTCTTGAGGAATTACGCGAGTTTATGAATACTCGCGGTTTGAAAATGATCTGGTTTTCAGCGGTAATTCATCGTGACGATAAACGGGTTAGCCTGGATGGTGTTCCTGCTCCCTGTCATGAGTTAGATAGTCTGTTTGATACTGTGCTGCTGATCAAACCTGAGGGTGATTCCATGAAGCTCAATATTCTTAAGTGTGATTCATGTGCGGTGGATCCCGGCTCTATTCTCATGCTGGATCCTTCAACCATGCTCATTAAACAGGGCTAAGCCGGACAAATATTACGCACAAAATAGCCATTGAGAAAGCATGAGGGTCATTTGTAAGGCACGTAAGTGGAAATACCTTTCTAAAGGCTGTGAAGACACTTATCCCGGCTCATTTTCTGTTTATCGGGGTTAGTTGTTATAATAATTGTATACTATAAAAGCGGGGTGCTGAATAAGCATCCCGCTTTTGTTGTATTGAGGTGAGCAACATGAAATTCAGACCGTGTATCGATCTCCATAACGGAGTGGTAAAGCAAATTGTTGGTTCGACATTAAAAGATGATGCGCCGGAAGAGGTTCAAACTAACTTCATAGCTGAAAAATCGCCTTCCTGGTTTGCGAATCTCTATCGAACAGATAATTTAACTGGTGGGCACATTATTATGCTGGGCCCAGGCAATGACAATGCCGCCAGAGAGGCATTGTCCGCCTGGCCAGGCGGGATGCAGCTGGGTGGTGGAATTACTGCCGAAAATGCCGGCGGATGGCTGGATTTAGGTGCCTCGCATGTTATTGTCACTTCTTATGTCTTTATAGATGGCAAAATCAATATGACTCGATTGAAAAAGTTAGTCGGCGCGGTGAGCCGCCATCGACTTGTTCTTGATTTGAGCTGTCGAAAAAAAGATAATGAATATTATATAGTCACAAACAGATGGCAGAAATTTACAGATGTTGTCATATCCGAGCAAGTTCTTGAGCAATTATCCGGTTTTTGTGATGAATTTCTTATTCACGCGGCGGATGTAGAAGGCAAATGCTCCGGCATAGAATCTGACCTGGTTGAAAAACTGGCCCAGTGGAGCCCGATTCCGACCACCTACGCAGGAGGAATCAGGGATTTGCGGGATCTGCAACTGCTACAAGATGCTGGTAAGAATAGACTTGATGGGACTGTTGGCAGTGCTCTGGATATTTTTGGCGGAAAAAATCTTAAGTATAGCGATGCTGTCGCATTTTGTCGTCCATAAATAAGAATATCGAACGTATAGCAGTAGAATTGTTGGCTGAGTACCTAGTGTCAGGACTGGTTAATTATTATTCTCCAAATCTTGACCTCGTCGATTGCTTCCTATAGACTATCTTAGTATTGGTTTAATTGTGTAGTTATCCAGAAAATCGATTTTTACTTTTGAGTATATGGCTATTGATAGAGAACGTCAGAGGCGGGAAATAGAGAAATTTATCGGTAGGATGCCCAGTCTGTCGACCAGTGTCGGTAAGGTTATGGAGATTTGTAGCCGAACAGATGCGTCTCCCAATGAATTGAATAGGGTTATTTCCCTTGATCCTGTCCTTACCGGACAGGTTTTGAAGCTTATCAATTCGTCATATTATTCCCTGGTTAACAAAGTAACGTCCCTTACTCGAGCGATTACCATGCTCGGCATCAACACCGTAAAAAATATGGCCTTAAGCACTGCCATTATTCGCAGTGTTGAAGGTGCAAAAAAATCCAGAGCCCTGCCGACAACCAAGTTCTGGGCCCATTCAATCGGGGCGGGAGTGAGTGCCAAACTGCTGGGTGAAGCAAAAGGGATGGCTGTTATGGAGCGGGAAGAGCTTTTTCTTGCCGGGCTCCTGCATGATCTCGGCAAGGTCCCATTTGGTGATGAATATATTGAAGTTCTGACTATTGCCAAGACTGATCAACGACCACTAAATATGGTAGAGCTGGAAGTTATGGGGATTGATCATCAGGAAGTTGGATTGATGATTGCAGAAAAGTGGAAACTCAATCCTGTTATAAGTAGCTGCATTGGCAGTCATCACGAGGTGGATACGTTTTCCAGCGAACAAGGAAATCAGGTGGCTTTAGTGGCTCTTGGTAATATTTACACCAATATTCTGGATCACGGTTACGCCGGAAATCCTTTTCCTGAGGAAAAGGATATTCAACGCCTGCTTGATATTGTCGGTCTTTCCTGGGATGAATATTGCGGCATTGGAGACAGGGTTGTCGAAGAAATACACAAAGCAGAGATCTTTTTACAAATATAACCTTGTTAAATCACTTTTTGTGGTGCCTTTGAGTGATTTTTGAAACTGGAGCAGATATGAAGGTTCGTTTTTGGGGGGTCAGAGGGTCTATCCCCAGCCCAGGCCCGACAACCCAGAAATACGGTGGAAATACCGCCTGTATTGAGTTGCGTGTTGGGGCCGATAACCGGTTAATTATTATTGATGCAGGTTCCGGGATTCGCGCGCTAGGTAATTCCATTATGGCAAACGACCTTCCTAAAGGACCAATTAAAGCGGACATCTTCTTATCTCATACCCATTGGGATCACATCATGGGATATCCGTTTTTTACACCTATCTATATTCCAGGAACCATATTGAAAGTACATGGGCCTGTGTCTTTTGAGGATGAGCCACTGGGAGAGGTTGTCGGTGGGCAGATGAAGTACCGGTATTTTCCAATTAATTTAGGCGAGTTGGCTTCGCAAATCGAATATATTCGTTTAAAGGAAGATCCGGACATTGATTTGGGTGAAGGTTTACGCCTGTCTACCAAATTATTGAACCACCCCATTACTGCTCTAGGGTATCGGTTTGAGTATGAAGGATCTGTCGTTTGTACTTGCTATGATACTGAACCGTTTCGTAACCTCTTTGTTACTGATCCTACTGATCCCGCCTATGACGAGGCAATGGCCTTCGAGGGTGATGAAGTTGCGGTTGAACAGAACTTGGCAATTGAGCAGTTTTTTAGCGGGGCGGACCTGCTGATTTACGATGCACAATATACCGATGCGGAGTACAGCTCACGTATTAACTGGGGGCACACGACCATGGAGTATGCGATCGGTGCGGCGAATAGGGCGGGGGTGAAAAAATTGGCCTTGTTTCATCATGATCCTGACAGGACTGATGCCGCCCTTGATGAGTTGGCCAGGAAATTTTGTGAACCAGGTAAATTTGGTGATACTGAAGTGTTTTTTGCCCGGGAGGGTATGGAAATCGACTTCTGAGAATGTTGGGTCTTGTCAAATATGGCTGCCAAAACTTCGTGCAGAAAGGTCCCGTTTTATTCTTTCGATGCAGTCGTAATTGGCGATAAAAGGATTGGGCGGTGGAGTAGGGAATGGCAGAACGAGTTGGTCTGCGAAAGGGGTGGTCAGGACATTGCGGTTGTATGCTTCAATGGCTAGTCTCTCAAGGTTGACTGTATCTTCTATATTATAAGCGAGAAGGGTCTCCAGGGCACCTTCGTCGTTTTCTTTTACATATTGGTGCCAGAGAAGCACGGCAAAATAACCATCTACCCCATCGAGGTTGCCACGGCTCAGGCCAAACTGTTTTTCGCATCCCTTTAAACCGCCTTTAAAGCCAAGCCTGGCCAGGACATAGCGCAGGTCGATCTGAGCCTGATTCAGCTGTAGGTGAAAATATCGCTCGATAAAGGGGATATCAAAGCTTTTGCCGTTATAGCTGACTAATACCTGGTATTTTTGGATGTCCTGGGCGAAATCATCAAGGTTTCTGCCGTTGATGTACGTGTATATTTCTTTACCATCGTATAGCGCAATGGTTGTTATCTCGGCAAAATCGTCCAGTCCAGTGGTTTCAATATCCAGGTAGGCGATGCGATTCCGGTAATGAGGGAAGATTCGCCAGGACTCGGTGCTGGAAAGTTTTTCTGTGAAAAAGGTCGGATCATTTTCAAGGGCGACCAGGGAAGATTCGAGCACCCTGGTCGCGTCAAACTTAGTGGCTGCAGAAAGCCGAACCCGGGATGGATTTCCCCAATGTTTCCATCGAGAAATTCCCGCCTTCCAAAGCTTCTTCTCTGTATTTATTCCAATGCCTGGAATGTGACAGAAGGTGTGCTGCAACATAAAAGTGTTCCTTTTGGTAGCTCTTAAAGAGCTGCGTTCGAAGGAAGACCTTTCTTTTTGGTTTCGATATTTCGTCTTTTTGCTTTTTGTGGACTGGATGTCTGTGGATTAGCGGAAGCTTCTCCGATTTTTTGCAACTTCATGGCTTTGTTGCCTATCCGGGCTCGTTGGAGGACACGCAGGGTATCTTCCGGTATGCCAAAAGGCAGGTCAACGGTGCTATAGCTGTCAAAAATAGTTATCCTGCCGATATACTTGCTGCTGATATCCGCTTCATTGGCGATGGCTCCAACAATATTTCCCGGTTTTACACCTTCATTGTTGCCGAGTTGGATACGGAAGCGTTCCATGCCTTCATCCGGTGGTAGCTGCAGTGCCATGTTCTTACGCGGTTTAGACTTTTTATCGTAAGATCTGGCAGGAGTGGAACGACGGTTTTCAGGGACCGGAGCACTGCGAAATTTTGGCTCAGCTTTAAGAAGAGGTGTGCCGCCCTGGGTGAGTTGGGCAAGTGCTGCCGCTAATTGGCGGGGATCCACTTTGGTTTCTTCAAGATATTCTTCGATGAGACCTTGGTAAAATGAATTATCTTCCGCCAGCGCGACGGTGATTTTTTCTTTGAATTTCTCGATGCGTTTTTTATTGATGTCGGCAATCGATGGCAACTCCATCATGGTTATTTTTTGCCTGGTTGCATGTTCAATAGACCGCAGCATCGATCGTTCTCTTGGATTGACAAAGAGGATGGCCTCTCCACTACGTCCTGCGCGTCCGGTTCTGCCGATGCGGTGAATATATGATTCTGTATCAAATGGAATATCGAAATTGATCACATGACTGATACGTTCAACGTCAAGGCCTCGAGCAGCAACATCTGTTGCCACCAGGATGTCAATTTTTTTGGCTTTAAGCTGTTCAACGGTTCGCAGTCTCTGACTTTGCTGGATGTCACCGTTAAGCGGTGCCGCCGAGTAGCCAAGGGCCGTCAGTTTGTCGGCAATTTCGACGGTTTGTATTTTGGTACGAACGAACACCAGGATGCCATCCACGTTCTCGGCTTCGAGAATAAGTGCCAGGTCGTCAACTTTTTTGGCAAAACCACCGGCTGTGATCAGGCAACGCTGATTTATGGTCTGTGCGGTAACTGATTTGTTTTTAATGGTAATTTCGACGGGATCTTTCAGATATTTCTGTGCGATCTTGCGGATATTGGGAGGCATTGTCGCCGAAAAAAGTGCGGTTTGTTTCCTGCCTGTGAGCTGGTCGAGAATCCATTGAACATCGTCGAGAAAGCCCATTCTCAGCATCTCGTCCGCTTCATCGAGCACAAGGCTGTGGATGGTGGCAGGCTTGAGCGTACCTCTCCGAAGATGATCCATGACTCTGCCGGGGGTGCCGACTACGACTTGGACGCCTTTTTGCAGTTGTCTCAGTTGGATGTTGTAATCCTGTCCCCCGAAAATCGCCAGTACGCTGAAGTTTTTAAGATGCTTGCCGTACTCTGTAAAGGAATCCGCCACCTGGATGGCAAGTTCCCGGGTTGGTGCGAGTACCAGAATTTGAGGGCTTTTACCGGGTAAGAGGCGTGACAGAAGTGGTAAAGCAAAAGCTGCGGTCTTGCCGGTGCCGGTCTGAGCCTGGCCGACCACATCCTTACCTGCAAGGACATGGGGGATCATCTCAATTTGGATTGGAGTCGGGGTTTCGTACCCGGCATCGTTAACGGCTTGAAGAAGGGGGGTGGAAAGGCCAAATTCAGAAAAAGAAAACGGAGTTGATTCATACTCAGAAGACATAGAAATTCCTATAGATAAAATGGGTTGATTCCAAAAGAAAACTCGTTGCGTAAAGCCTGCCCAGGAAAGAAAAACCGGCCTCCCAATAAATGAAAACCATCCAATGGTTGTCAGTGGCCGATCTGTTCGTGTCTGTCCAGTTTTGCGCAACTTCCCCAAAAATCTATGCTCTGGTCTGACACTAACACGAAAAAACAGATACCTTAACAAGCCCGTGGGTAAAATGCAATGTATTTATCGAATTGATCTTTGGTCATTTTCGGAACCAGAGATTGAAGTTTGGGTGTCTTTATAGAAAAATCAGACGGAGGTTGTGGAGAAGTAATAGAAATAACAGACTGTTGTCATTGCGATATGGCCTGCTAATAACTTCCATTTAAGGACTTTAAAAGTGTGTAATAAGGAGTCAGGAGTCCGTCACTTTCTTTCGGAGTGACTTTATTTTTCCTCGCTTGGTTTTGGTGTCCACCCGTTTTCTACGAGCCGATCCGGATGGGCGAGTCGGCGTTCTTTTTTGGGGGGTATGACCTGCCCGACGGATAAGCAAAGCAAGGCGCACCAGGGCGTCTTCTCTGTTTTTTTCCTGGGTTCGGTGCTGTTGTGCCTTGAGGACAATGGTGCCATCGGCGGTCAGTCGGCTATCTTGCAGGGAAAGCAGTCGCTCTTTATAAAATTCAGGAAGAGATGAGTTGCGGATGTCAAAGCGAAGATGAATTGCACTTGATACCTTGTTGACGTTTTGGCCTCCGGCACCTTGAGCCCGGATAGGGATCAAAGTAATTTCATGGAGAGGAATGGAAACGGTGTTGCTGATTGGAAGTACCATGTCAGTAGTTGTGAAAAAGAAATAAAAGTAATTTTATAGAGCCAACGCATTGAAGATGAAAACTTATGCTGATATCATAAATGGATGAAACGCTAATGTCTATAGATGAGCCAGTTCATTTACAGCATTTTTGTCCGATTTCTTCGTTATTTGCAAAAGATAATCATCGAAATATCTGGCTGGTGTTTGAAGTTATATTTTACGTTCGCTTTAATTTCGAACGAAAATTCCAGTAACTGAAAAGGCTCATTGGTCTCTGTCAACTAAATAATATTAGGTGTTAAATGCGATGTCCTAAATGTCAACACGAACAAAAGTCGCTTCAGGAATGTGAAGCCTGTGGGGTAATATTTGCCAAATACCGTTTGGTACAGGAGCGAAAGAAGGCAGAAAAGATAATCGAGCAAGAAAATGCCGAAAAAAGACAAAAATCCGGGAACGGTCTGAAAATACTACAGGTAACTGTGCTGGTTGTGGTCGTCGCGGCAACCACTTATTACTTCACCGGCTATCGTACGCCGGAGGTGGCCAGGCAACCGGTGGTTGAACCGTCGTCCACCACTGCCGTTGCGCCGGTTCAGATGACCCGGCAGGCAACTCAGGAGACTACACAACCCAAACAACCTTTAAGGCAAGTTGCACAAGCTGGATATAATGTCATTGAAAGAGCAAGAAATTCTACCGTTTCCATCGAAACTCCCTGGGGAACTGGTTCAGGTTTTTTCGTCAATAAAAATTATATTGTCACCAATCGCCATGTGGTCGAATTTGATGAAGCTAAACTGGCAGAGTTCAAGCGTAGGATTGAAACCACACGTAAATTGATTGAGCTTGAGCAGCAAAAAATCGATGAGATGAGACGCACTTTACGACAATTGCCGAAAGGGCCGTCCCGGAGTCAGTTGGCTATAATTATTGCCAATCGTGAGGAGGAGCTGAACAAAGTTCTTCCCCAATATCAGGCAGGCCACAAGCGTCTTGAGGAACTTGATCGAAAGGTTCGGCCTTCAGATATTAAGATTGTATTTGCCGACGGCAGTGAACAGGAGGCTAATTATCTTTTGGTCAGCGAAACCTGTGATCTGGCCTTACTTTCTCTCTTCTCGGGTGATTGGACCTATATAGAGCGACCTCCTAAATCCAGTGGCATGCATCAGGGCGATAAAGTGTATACAATCGGTAGTCCGGTTGGTCTGCGGAGTACTGTAACTTCAGGTATCTTTTCAGGTTATCGTCAGCAGGGAACAGATGGTCAGGTTTATTTGCAGACAGATGCGGCTATTAACCCGGGAAATAGCGGCGGACCGCTGATTGATGAACACGGTTTTGCCCGCGGAGTCAATACCATGATACTTCGAGATACGGAAGGAATAGGTTTTGCCATCCCCATTGAAAAGGTCTTCGAGGAGTTCAGTTCAACCCTCTTTTAGTTTTTTTCACTATCCCTCAAGTTCGGCTCTATACACCTGCAGATATAGTTTACGGTAACTATTTTCATGGTCAGCGGGGTGATTTTGGTCGGCAACTGTTGCTTATTGTCAGATATGGTAATTGCCGAAACAAAAGAGAAGTTTTTGTGGGCTCCTTCGCTTGAGTTAGTTAGAATTATTGACGGAAACACTGATTCAATAGTTGCGGAATTAATTGTTACAATTGCAACGATATTTAAGGGAAAAACTATTTTTGAATATACTCGCTTGCACATTTATGCGAGATTGTTTTTTCCTGAAAACAAAAGAATATAAGGAGCACTTTTGAAGAAAATCAATTTATCTATCAATGGTTGTGCCAAACAGGTGGTGGTGGATGATAAAATGGTCCTGCTTGATTTGCTTCGGGAACATTTACACCTGACCGGTGCAAAACAGTCCTGTGATCGAAAAGGGCAATGCGGTGCCTGTACGGTTATCGTTAACCGCAAAGCAGTGCTTTCTTGCCTGACCAAAGTCGAAAATCTCGAAGGGGCCGATGTTATTTCCCTGGAAGGCCTGGGCACACCGCACAATCCTCATTTTATTCAGGAAGCTTTTGTTCTCTCTGGTGCAATACAGTGCGGATTCTGTACGCCCGGCATGATTATGGCCGCCAAAGTATTGCTGGACAGTAACCCTGACCCAAGCTCGGAGGAAATCAAGCATGCTTTGCGTCGTAACCTGTGCCGTTGCACTGGCTATGCAAAAATAATCGAAGCAGTCAAGTTGGCTGGACGGTTCATTCGGAAAGAGATTACCCCGGAAGAAATTCGACCGAAAGCAACCGATGCTAAAATGGGCGTTTCTCATCCCCGTCCCAGTGCTTTGGCTAAGGCGTGTGGAACGGCACATTTTGCCGCTGATATCACCATGCCGGGAGCCGCGGAAATTGCTGTCGTCAGAAGCCCGCATATGCATGCGGAAATCATAGGGATCGACTGTTCTGCGGCAGAAACCATGCCCGGTGTCATCGGCACAATGACAGCAAAAGATATCAAAGGCACTAACCGCCTGAAATATGTTGTCGCGGATCGCCCAGTGCTCTGTGAGGACCGGGTGCGTACTCTGGGTGACGCTGTTGTTGTCGTGGTCGCTGAAACCCGGGAACAGGCCCTGGCCGCAGTCGACGCCGTCAAAGTTGAGTATAAACTACTGCCGGTGATTTCAAGCCCGAAAGAAGCTTTAGCCCCGGATGCACCAAAAATACATCAGGAATGGGACAATCTCTGTTTCAGTCAGCCTATTATCAAAGGAGATGCTGATCAGGCCTTTGCCAGTGCCGCGGCAGTGGTGGAAAACCATTTCACCACCCAGATCAACCATCAGGCCCCCATGGAGCCGGAAAACAGCATTGCCTATATGGAAAAAGGTGATGGCGATGATGAAGATGTTCTGGTGGTGATGGGCCGCAGTATCAACATTCATCTGCATATGGCTACCCTTCAGGCTGCTCTGGGCTACGAAAATATTCGGTACGAAGAACCGTTTTCCGGCGGTCAGTTCGGCATTAAACTGGAGATTTTCACCGAGGCTATCGCTGGAGCTGCAGCCCTGAAGTTTCAGCGACCGGTTCGGTATATGCCAAGTCTGGCGGAATCAATGCTGATGACCTGTAAGCGTCATCCTTTTGATATGCAAATCAAGCTGGGGGCGGATGCTGCTGGTAAAGTCACGGCCCTGGCCATGGATATCACGGTTGATAACGGTGCCTACAATTCCATCGGCAACGTTGTCATTAACCGTGGCCTGCATATGCTCTCCAGTTCCTATTATATTCCGAACATTAAGGTGGGCTCGAAACTGCTCTATACCAATAATCCATGGGGCAGTGCCGCCCGCGGTGCCGGACCTCCACAGATGCACTACGCTCTGGAATGCGCCATGGATATGCTGGCCCAAAAGCTTGATATTGATCCCCTGGAGTTCCGGAAACGCAACTCTCTGCAACCTGGTCAAACCAAAGCCACTGGCCATCCGGTGGTGGAGTGGGCCTTCGAAGGTGTCTGTGATGCCATCAAACCACACTATGATCGTGCGGTGGCAGAAGCAGTGGTTGGTACTAAGGGTCCATTAAAGCGAGGGGTTGGTTTGGGGGCTGCGGGTTTTGGTATTGGCTTTCCCGGTGACAAATCGATGGCCTCCGTCGAGCTCGGTGAGGATAATATAGTAACAGTCTATGCTGCGGCTGCTGATCCCGGTGAGGGCAACGATTCCATGCTCACCCAACTGGCCGCTCAGGTTTTGGAGATGCCTTTGGACCAGGTTCGGGCTGTCAGCCGAACGACGGATAAGACCGCAGCGGGTGGGCCGGCTTCCGGCAGCCGGGTGACCTTTATGATCGGTGGAGCAGCCGTAGAAGCATTGAAACAGCTGAAAGAAGCCATGAACAAGGTGGGATCGAAAAGCTATCAGGCGTTTAAAGATGCCGATTGCCCAACCCGTTACGTTGGAACTAAAACTATGATGGAAACAGCACCACTGGATCCGAAAACCGGTCAGGGACCGTCGACTGAATCAGACGTTCATTCAATCCAGTTGGCTGAGGTGGAGGTGAACACCGAGACAGGCGAAGTCAGGATGATTAAAATGACCACTGCGGTGGATGCCGGTCCTGTGATTAATCCCAACAACTTTGAAGGTCAGTTGGAAGGCGGGATGGATATGGGCGTCGGCTACGCCCTTCGTGAAGAGTATATTGCCGGTGAAACCAAGGATTGGCGAACGTTTAAATTTCCCACCATGAAAACCTCATTTGATATGGCTGTGGTCATTCGTGAAACCCCCCGTGTCAGGGGAACACTGGGGGCAACCGGCGTGGGAGAAATGTCTATGCTCTCCACCGCTCCGGCAGTGATCAATGCGATCCAAAATGCCTGTGGTGTTTTGGTCACTAGTCTTCCGGCAACTCCGGACAAAGTTCTGGCAGCTCTAAAAAAATAAGGGCAATTGACAAAAAACAATCTCAATAATGGTGCCTCACCGACCCGCGACCGGCAACTCCGTAATATTGCCGGTCGCGATATCTATTTTGACTGGGAGGATTTTCTCTGGGACCCTCAGGACTGGAGCGAGGATGTGGCCATGGCCCTTGCCTTAGAAATGGGTATGACTGAACTGGATGAGAAGCATTGGCAGGTGATCCGGTTTATGCGGGAGTACTATTTTTATCATGGCCGATTCCCTATGAACAAGGACCTGAAGGCCGGAACAAAGATGTCGCTTCTGGAGCTGGAAGCTTTGTTTCCAAAAGGCATTCGCCTGGGTGCCCGGCGCCTTGCAGGCCTACCAAATCCCAAAGCATGTTTGTAACAGTACTTTCATCTCTATTTAGAGAGCTATGATTTATTTCGATAATGCAGCAACCACCTGGCCAAAACACCGAGAACTGTTCGAGGAAATGGTTGAACAGTATATGGAAATTGGTGTCTCGCCGGGGAGAGGCAGCTACGATCAAGCGGCGACCGCAGAGGCATTTATTCACAAAGCTAGAAAAAAACTGGCCTCCTTTTTCGGTGCCTTAGATCCCAATAGGGTTATTTTTACCGCCAACGCAACTGACAGTTTAAATAAAGCAATCTTCGGTCTGCTCAGTCCAGGCAGTCGGGTAGTCACCACCCGCCTTGAACACAATTCAGTCTTACGACCTCTTTATCATCTGCAACAGACGAAAGAAGTCAGCACCACCCTTGTTTCTTTTGACGATCAGGGTTTTATCGATCCTGGTGAAATTGATCGTGCTCTCTGCCCATCTTCTCACAGCGGTGTGAAAGTTGACCTGGTGATTGTCAATCATGCGTCAAACGTGCTGGGAACAGTCCAGCCGTTGGCTCGGATCGGAGAAATCTGTCAAGCCCATGGTGTCCCGCTCTTGGTTGATGCATCTCAGAGTGCCGGACATGTGCTGGTTAATATGGCGGAAATGAAAGTGTCTGCCTTGGTGTTTACCGGTCATAAATCTCTTTATGGCCCCACAGGTATCGGAGGGCTCATTCTTCACCCTGACCTAAAGATTCGATCAACTCAATTTGGGGGAACCGGCACAGAATCCAAAAGCATGATTCATACCCAGTCCTTTCCCCAACGCCTTGAAGCAGGAACACATAATTTGATGGGTATTATTGGACTTTCTCTGGCTGTTGATGATCTTATGGATAAAGGGATAAGTACAATCCATGAGCAGGAAATAATTCTTGCCCGGAGACTGTATCAGGGCTTGAAATGTATCAAGGGAGTGGACTTATACGGCGGATCGACACTCGATGCCAAGAGCGATCAAGGTGATAGCCACTTTGAAGATTGTCGGCAAATTGCCTTGTTTTCCGCCAATATCGAAGGCTTGAATCCGGAAGATCTCGGCACCATTTTAGACGGAGATTTTGATATCGCCGTCCGGACCGGACTGCACTGCGCGCCGCTTGTGCATGAAAAGATAGGGACCGGCGAGCAAGGAGCTGTCCGGTTCAGCCTGGGGCAGTACAACATGATATCCGACGTTGATCATGCCATAGAGGCAATGCAACAGATTGTGGAACTTCGAAATGTCGGATAGAAGAAAATCAAGCGCTACTTAACGAAAGGCTATAAGTTATGAAGATAGTTATTGCCCCGGATTCCTTTAAAGAAAGCCTGTCGGCATTAGAAGTAGCAAACGAGATTGAGGCCGGTTTTCGTCAAGTTTTACCTGAAGCAGAGTATTGCAAACTCCCCATGGCCGACGGTGGTGAGGGCACGGTCGCTGCCATGATAGCTTCCACTGGCGGCTCATTGCTGGACGTGGTTGTCACCGGGCCTTTGGGCGAACCCGTTACCGCTTGCTATGGCCTGACCGGGGATGGCAAAACTGCGGTTATCGAGATGGCTGAAGCCAGCGGACTGGCTTTGGTTGCCAGCAGCCTCCGCAATCCCATGAAAACAACAAGTTTTGGTACCGGAGAGTTGATTAAGACCGCGCTGGATGCGGGCACGCGCCACCTGATTATCGGTATCGGCGGCAGCGCGACGAATGATGGTGGCGCGGGTATGCTTCAGGCTCTCGGGGTCAAACTGCTGGATTCACACGACCGGCAAATTGGTTTTGGCGGTGGCAGTCTGGCAGATTTGGATAGAATCGATACCAGCAGCATGGATCCGCGAATAAAAGCATGTAGTATTGAAATTGCCTGTGATGTGAATAATCCCTTAACCGGACCGAACGGAGCAAGTCAAGTTTTCGGTCCGCAGAAAGGCGCAACCTCAGAAATGGTGGCTCAGTTGGATGCCAATCTTGGCCACTTTGCCAGCCTCATCAGTCGGGATCTAAAGGCGCAGGTTGCTTCGGTGCCGGGCGCTGGTGCAGCCGGTGGCACGGGAGCTGCCCTTCTGGCCTTTCTTGGCGCGAAGCTGAGACCAGGTATTGAGATAGTCGTGGAAGCAGTTGGTCTGGACGCCATGGTGAAAGATGCTGATCTGGTTATTACCGGCGAGGGGCGTCTCGACAGTCAGTCCATTCATGGAAAAACACCGATTGGGGTGGCGGCAGTGGCCAAGCGGTATGGTAAGCCGGTAATTGGCATTGCCGGCAGTCTGTCGAGTGATGTCAGTGTCGTTCATGAGTATGGCATTGATGCTGTGTTCAGCGTAGTCAATCGGGTAGGCACTTTGGAAGAGGCCTTAACGCAAGCAGCAGCAAATATTCGGGCGATTTCTCGCAATATTGCCGCCACATTAAAATTGGCGGGGAAGGTGAATCTTTAAGCCACTTATTATCAGAGCGTAAGATCAATAGACCGAGGATCCGGCAACCCAGCCGGTGGAAAATGCCGCCTGAAGGTTGTAACCCCCGGTATCGGCCTGAAGGTCAAGGAGCTCTCCGGCAATAAAGAGTCCGCCGACGATTTTCGATTCCATGGTCACGGGATCGATCTCTTTCAGGCTAACCCCGCCAGCGGTGATAATTGCTTCGTCATAGGAGCGGTAGCCGCTAATTTCAATTCGAAAATCCTTTAACCATTGAACCAGGCTTTTACGCATCTTGCCGGGGAAATTTTTGGTATCGATATCAACTGGCACATTGCAGGATTCCAGGCAGATCGGCACCATCTGTCGCGGCAATAAGCCACGGAGGATGCTGTCAATTGGCTCTCCGCTGCGGTTGGTAAGATCGCGAATCAGCCGGTTATCCAGCTTTTTGTCGTCGAGAGCCGGTTTGAGATCAAGAGACATTGTCACTTTCTGGCCTTTGTCGAGCGCGTCCACAACCATACCGCTGAGGGTCAAGACAACAGGTCCGGTCAGTCCAAAGCCGGTGAAGGAAAGTTCGCCGAATTCCTGAGCTTTGCGCTTGCCATCGAGGTAGAGTCTCACCTGAGTATTGCGCAGATCTAATCCGGCCATCCGGTGTACTCTTTGATCAGGGCTGACCAGTGGAACGAGGGCCGGGCGGAGAGCTGCGATCATGTGGCCAAGGCTCTCGGCAAGGCCGTATCCGTCGCCGGTGGAACCGGTTCTCGGGTAGGATTTTCCGCCGGTGGCCAGGATAACGTTGCCGCATTTCAGTGTCTCACCATTGCAGACAACGCCGCTCACCCGGCCATTTTTAACGAGGATAGCGGATGCCGCGGCGGTTTTCCGCACGACAACCTGTTCTGCCGCAAGCCAGTTGTTCAAAACCTTGACCACATCAAGGGCGCGGCTACTTTCCGGGAAGACACGGCCACCCCGCTCGGTGACTAATGGCAGCCCTTTGCTTTCGAAAAAAGCGATCAATTCGGGGGTGAAAAATTGTTGAAAACATTGGCGGAGAAAACGGCCGTTTCTACCAAAGCGGAGCAGGAAATCGTCCAGCTCGGCACTGTTGGTGAGGTTGCACCGACCTTTGCCGCTGATGCCAATCTTTCGACCGGTCTGGGCCATCTTTTCCAAAAGAAGGACCTTCGAGCCCTTTTTCGCAGCTGCACCCGCCGCCATCAACCCGGCAGCGCCGCCGCCGATGACGATAGTTTGATGAGGAGTCATAGGGAAGCCATCCTGTTCGTCCTGTTGGAGGAGATATTTATTTTTGACTTGTTCATGGTAAATTTTAAGGTATAAGTGGTTTTTTATTAGGGGGATAGATGTAATACGTCTCTTTACCGTAAGCATTTTGCTTGGGTTCGACACTACCCTAGCGGTGATAAAAGACAAAGAACAAAGATTCGCTCTATGGAAACCTAACGGATTGTCTGATGATGTCTCCAGTTTTGTTGAGTATTCCGTCAAACAGTCTCCGGCTTTTCGGTTGAAAAATCATCAATGATGTTTAAAAGTAGGTCATGGTCGGCATTTTTGTCGGATTTTCTGATCCCGCTTGCGGTTGAAGTCGGAACATTATAAATGATAAAGAGATTCAGAGCCTGTTGGGCTTGAAGGAGAGAGATGACTGAAGTTAAAAGAGGTGACAACGTTAAAGTTCATTATACCGGAAAGCTGGCAGACGGGAGTGTTTTCGATAGCTCTGAGGGTGGAGAGCCGCTTGGCTTTGCTGTCGGCAGTGGCCAGGTCATTGCCGGGTTTGAGGAAGGCGTTCTCGGAATGAAGGTTGGTGAGTCGAAGGTTTTAGAAATCCCGGTGGCTAAAGCCTATGGCGAGCGTAACGATGAGCTGGTTATTCAGGCGCCCATTGAACAGGTTCCGCCTGATCTTAAGCCGGAACTTGGCATGCGACTGGAAATGGGCGGAACAAATGGGGAAATCCTCAGGGTGGTGGTGACGGAAATTACCGATACCCATATTACTTTGGA
The DNA here is from genome assembly GCA_963677465.1 of uncultured Desulforhopalus sp. Classification (GTDB taxonomy): domain Bacteria; phylum Desulfobacterota; class Desulfobulbia; order Desulfobulbales; family Desulfocapsaceae; genus Desulforhopalus_A. The sequence continues at coordinate 898,431 of OY781976.1, forward strand.
CGCTAATCCACCGCTTGCTGGAAAAGACCTTATCTTTGAAGTTGAACTGGTTGAGTGCGCTGCTCCTTGATCAGCAGTGAAATTCCCTATTATCTGATTTTATCAATAAGCCTGCGGAGTTTAAGCAGGCTTATTGCTTTTTACAAAAAAATGCCCGCTGCTGGATGTATTGGAAGTTCAGCTATGATCCTTTGACTACCCCACTGGTAATAATAACCAGACAACCTGCCAGTTGCAGAGAGTTACGTTTTTCTCCAAAGACCATCCAGCCGAGCAGCACCATAAAAATGGCTTCGAAATCGGCCAGGGTTCCGAATGTTGTCTCTCGCATTTTGCATTTGTTTTCGTCATGGAAATAATTATTTACTTGCTGCCGTTCTTTATCTGGCTCGTGATTTCTGTCATATCGTGTAATTCTGACCAAGCATCAGCGAATAATCTTGCAATAAAAATCCGCATATGAACTATGGTTCAAGTCAACATCTTTGATCAAATTACCGACGAAATTTGATGCGAAATATTTGCAGATATTTGTCGAAATGAGTACAGATGTAGCCGAACAAAACAGGAATCAGGAATGCTGAAGGGGGAAATATCTCGGCGGTACTCTCTGATTATTTTTTTAACCACAGTAGTGTGATGAGATTAGTCAAAGGAAGAATATGAAACGGATTTCGCTCTTAGTGTTGGTGTTTGTTATGTGCGCTCAGATGTCATGGGCTGCGCGTGAGAAGGTGGATACCATTGCCGAGGATCCATACAAATCTGCCTTGGTCGTTGATGCTAATACGGGTCAGGTTTTGTTCGAGGACCATGCCGAGACGACGGTCTATCCAGCCTCCGTTTTAAAGTTGATGGATCTGCTGATTATTATCGAACAGGTTGAACAGGGGAAAGTGAAACTGAATGATATGGTGCAAGTGACCAAAGAAGCCGCTCATATGGGTGGATCGCAGGTTTACCTTGATCCAAAGGAGCAGTTTTCAGTTCAGGATCTTTTATTTGCCTTGGCGGTTCAATCGGCAAATGATGCGGCTGTCGCTCTTGCGATCCATGTCGCCGGATCAACCGAGGGCTTTGTTGCCCTGATGAATAAAAAAGCACAGGATTTGGGGATGAAGAACAGCCATTTCTATTCAGTGCATGGCCTGCCGCCCTCAAAGGGACAAAAAACGGATGAGACCACGGCCCATGACCTTTCGTTGCTCAGCCTCGAATTGGTCAAGCATCCGGAGATATTTGAATATACCGGTGCTAAGGAGCGGTCCATTCGGGATGGGAGTTTTGTAATGCGTAACCATAATCATTTGCTGGGCCGGGTTAATGGCTGCGATGGTTTTAAAACCGGTTATTTTCAAGCTGCCGGATTTTCCATAGTGGCTACTGCCAAAAGGGGTGGGGTTCGTATTATTGCCGTTGTTCTGGGGAGTAAGGATCGTAAAGTCCGTGATGCAAAAGCGGAAGAGCTGCTGGCGAAGGGTTTTGCTTTAGTGCCGCCAAAGCCAGAGGCCGTAACCGCGGTGATGAAGTCAGAAATTGCTCCAGCAAAAACTGAAACTGCGGTGGTGGCTGCTCCTGAGAAGGCTTTGTCCCAGGAAGAGCAGAAGGAGGTTGCAGTATCGGCTGGCAGTGATAAAGGCAGTGATAAAGGAAATGGCAGTAGTTGGAAATTCTTTTTTCTGGGCTTGGTGGTTGGGCTGGTAATAGCTGGTGTCGCGGCTTTTTTCATGTCTCAGCGACGTCCCCCCCGCAACTCGAATAAACTCAGTTATCGATGATGAAAACAATATACGCCTCGCTTTTAGTGCGAGGCGTATGGGTGGTAAATAATCTCTTAACCAAGAAACTCTCTGACTATAACTTCAATTCCACACGTCGATTTTTCTGCCGTCCTTCACGTGTAGTGTTAGGAGCTACCGGCTGATTCTCGCCAAAACCCTTGGCGGTAAGCCTTTTGGGGGATACTCCTTTACTTGTCAGGTAGTTAACTACAGCCTGGGCTCGTCTTTCGGAAAGATCGAGGTTGTAGGTGCTGGGGCCTGTATTGTCAGTATACCCATAGATATCGGCCGTTACCCGTGGGTTTTCATTGAGGTAAGTTGCCCATTTGTCTAATTCGGGGATAACGTTTGATTTGATAACCGCTTTATCAAACGCAAAGAGAACGTCAGAAGTCTCTAAAACCATTTGCAAGTCGGCGAGTTGAGTTTTCGGGGCCTCTGGTGGAGAGGCGGGTTGACTTTTCGGGACCACTGTCAAAGAGGTTTGTGTATTTGTCGGTTTTGCTTTGGGTTGGAAATCCGGTCGATTTCCCGGTCGTAGAACGTACTCTGCTGTCGCATTTTCATTTTGAGCTGAGGTGTATGTCTTCATCCTGTCGTCATACCGTATCTCTGACGGAGAACCAGCACATCCGACCATGAAAAAAGAGAAAAGCAGAAGGGCTGGGGCAAGTCGATAAAAGGGAAGAGTGTGACTCATTTTGTTCATAGCAATCCTCATTTGAATTTTCGTCGGTATCGATAGTAAAGAAGTGATCATTTCGTTTTGCCTTACGCTTACTTGCATTAATAATTGTGATGGGGCAAGCCCCGCCTTAAAGACCGTTTTGCGGTAATCCTGCTGTAAATTTAGTTGAGTATTGTCAACACATTTCCGGCTATAGCTGACCTTGTTTTCTTTTTTCAAAGAGTATCTTTATATATCCTATATTGATTTTGCCGTTTTTTCCAGAAATTTTCAATTATCTCTGGTGCCTTACGAATTGTTTACGTAAAGAACAATTTATAAAAAATTACCAGCCTCTTGAGGGGCGTGGCTAAAATCCAGACCTACTCTTTTGTGCAACTCAATGCGAACCGAGTGTCGCGAGTAGAAAACATTATAAAACCTGTCGGCGGTAGACAATTTTCAGCCTATTTCCAGCGTGCCAACGATTTGGTTGTGTTCGCTATCGTCTTGGTATATGTTGATATTTGTAATGAAATGAGGGATTATGTTGCCGTTTAAGCAAGCCAACAAGGTGCAGGAAATATTACAAAGCAGGCCGGAGGAATTGTGGCTTTGATGTTTTTGAGTTGATGGAGGTGTGTCGCGGAATGTCTGGGGTGAAAAATAATGAAGCCTAATGTGCCGAATCTAAATCTGAGTTCTAAGATACTGATTATTCTAAGTTGTTATGTCTTTGGAATTCTGGTTATGTTTATCGTTTCCCAGGAGGATCTACAAACCGCCAAAGAAAAACTTGAAGTGGTTGAACTTGCCTACAGCCTGCACAGTATCGTCCTTGAGGTGCGCCGTTATGAGAAGAATTTTCTTCTCTATGGGACGGAAGAGGCTTTGCAGGAAAATATCAGGCAGTTGGCGTTGGCGTTGGAAACGGTGGAGACAATTTCCGGGAGGGTGGCGAAATTTAAAGCCCATCCCATGCTCATCAGGCTGAAAAATCTCACCCTTGCCTATCAGATGGGTATGGAGGTATTTGCAGAAAAAGCGAGTGAAAGCAATAAAGTTGCCCATGGTGAGTTGGCCGATGAACTCCGTTACCAGGGACAGGAAATGACCGAGCTCAGCAAGGAACTTGTCAGTTTTGAACATAATCAGATTCGCATCATTTTAAATGAATTAGTAACGCGGCTAATCTTTTGGTCCCTTGTGGCGCTCGCTGTTGGTATATTTATGCCGCTGATCATGTCCTTTCGTATTTTTAAACCGCTGCGAATTATTAAGGAGGCTGCAGAGGATATCGCTCACGGCCGATTTAGCAAGATTGAAGTCGTGGATACCAGAGATGAAATGCAGCAGGTTATTGAGGCTTTCAATATTATGGTGCATGAGCTGAAACGTCGTCAGGATCAGTTGGTTGAGTCGCAAAAACTTTCATCCATCGGTACTCTCACCGCCGGAGTTGCCCATCAATTAAACAATCCTCTGAATAATATTTCCACCTCCTGCCAGATAGCCTTGGATGATTTTGATACCGGTGAGGCAGCGTTTATAAAAAAGATGCTGAAGAATATTGAGCAGGAAACCTACCGGGCAAGAGATGTGGTCCAGGGACTTCTGGAGTTTTCAAGGGTAAAAGAATTTGAGTTGCATCCTGCAGATCTTAAAAAAGTGGTGAACCGTTCGGTGGTACTGGTTAAAAGTCAGGTAGCCTCCGCCATTAGTATTTTGGTCGATGTGCCCGAAAACCTCTTCCTGCCGATGGATGTACAGAGGATACAGGAAGTTTTGATCATTATGATTATCAACGCTTCACAGGCCATCGTTGGTGAAGGTAAAATAACCATTTCCGCTTTTGTTGACAGGGATCAGAACGAAGCTGTTATCAGAATAACTGACACCGGTATGGGTATTCCGGATGAGATAAAAGATCGTATTTTCGATCCTTTTTACAGCACCAAAGACGAGGGGCAGGGCACGGGGCTTGGCTTGTCAATCGCCTACGGCATCATCCAGAAGCATCGTGGCAAGATAATCTTGGAAAGTGAGGCCGGCAAAGGTGCATCTTTCTTTTTGCATCTGCCGCTTGAGGCCGAGCAGCACAAAGATCACGAACAACAGGCGTGGATAGGAGTGGGGTGATGAAAATATTCTGCCGGGTCAAGATGAACCATGATCGTGGAGAGCTGTCGTGAGTGGAGCGCTGATTCTGGTCGTTGACGACGAGGCGATTGCCCGCGACAATGTCGCCTATATTCTGAAAAAAGGCGGGTATGAAGTTTTAACCGCCGAAGATGGTCAGGCTGCCATTGAAATCCTTCGGAGCCGTGAAGTTGATCTGGTTTTGACCGATCTGCGCATGAAGGGACAGGATGGAATGGCGGTTCTGGCCGCCTGTAAAGCATTGTGGCCTGAAACAGAAGTCATCGTCATCACAGGCTATGCCAGTGTCGATACAGCTGTTGAGGCAATGCAAAAAGGGGCTTACCATTATCTGGCCAAGCCGGTCAAGGTCGATGAGATGCTGGCCCTGGTACAAAAAGCCATTGAAAAAAGGATGCTGCGGCAGGAGGTGATCGAGCTTAGAAAACAGATTGCTTCAAAGAGTGGTACCACCAGGATATTGGGTAAGAGCCTCAAGATTCAACTGTTGCGTGAGAGTATCATGCAGGTGGCGCAGCTGGACTGCAATGTCTTGATTCAGGGTGAAACCGGTACCGGCAAGGAGTTGGTCGCTCGAACAATTCACGAATTTAGTCCCCGCGCCAACCGCAGGTTTGTTGCTTTCAATTGTGGGGCATTTACTGAGGAACTCATTTCAAGTGAGCTTTTCGGTCATGAAAAAGGAGCTTTTACCGGGGCAACTCAAATCAAGAAAGGATTGCTGGAACTGGCGGAAGGCGGCACCGTGTTTTTTGATGAGGTGGGCGAACTTTCCCTGCCGATGCAGGTAAAACTGCTCAGAGTCCTCCAGGAACGTAACCTCATGCGAGTTGGCGGGACCGATGAAATTCCGGTTGATATACGAATCCTGGCGGCCACCAATAAGGATTTGAAAAAGGAGGCAGAAAATGGTGCCTTTCGGCTTGATCTCTATTACAGGCTTGATGTCCTAACCATCAAGGTTCCGGCTCTCGCCGAACGAAAGGAGGATATTCCTATCCTCGTCAATCATTTCCTTGCCAAACATTCTCCGCCTTCGTCACCTGTTCCCAGACTCTCTCAGGATGTGGCGCAACAGCTCAAACAATATGAGTATCCGGGCAACGTTCGGGAGCTGGAAAATATTGCCCAGCGTTTGCTGGTCCAGTGTGACGGTGAAGTTATTGAACCGTTCCATCTCGTTGAAGATCTTCAGAGCAGTTCCGTGAGCCCTTCTCGCAGTGCCATTCAGTCATGGCCATCTCTTGAGGAGCATGAGAAGAACTATATTCTCGATGTCCTCGATGAAACGGAAGGCAATAAGTCGCAGGCAGCAAAAATATTAGACATAGACAGAGTCTCTCTGTGGCGAAAAATCAAACGGTATGGCCTCGATAAGCTTGAAAGCTGATTAGGAGCCGTTACGAAATAACCTGGCTATTTTTATCCATTTCGTTACGGATCCTTATGCCGTTCCGAGCATTACTCCGGCCATGTTATTTTTTGACAACAGCTTAACTTAGCCTTCTGAGTTGAGCATGCAGTTCCACCAACAAAAATGTGCCGCTTATTCCGCTGCCAGGAGGACTTGGGGGATAACTTCGTCGGCGTTAGCCACCAATATCACTTCAATGTTGTCCAGCACGTCTGCCTGCAATACCTCCACCTCTTCTTGATTAGCCTTCGGTAAGAGCACGGTTTTTATACCGGCCCTCTGTGCCGCCAACAGTTTTTCCCGGATACCGCCAATGGGTAAAATACGTCCACTGAGGGTCATTTCTCCGGTCATGGCGACGTCCCGTCGAGCGGGGCGTCCAGTCAACAGGGACAGAAGAGCGGCAAAGATGGTGATTCCGGCGGAGGGACCGTCTTTTGCTATACCGCCCGCCGGGAAATGGATATGGATGTCCATATCCTTGAAAAAATGTTCTTCGATGCCGAACTCTTCTGACCTGCTTCTGATAAGGCTCAGGGCCGACTGGGCGGATTCCTGCAATACTTCGCCAAGAGATCCGGTGAGAAAAAGATTGCCCGTCCCCTTCATTGAAGCAGTTTCGACACTGAGAATTTCACCCCCGAATCCGGACCAGACCAGGCCTGTGGTTATGCCCACCTTGGGTTCGCTCTCTGCGATGCTTCTAATGAATTTGCGGGGGCCAAGAAGAGTGGCGATGGTACTTGCCTTGATGTTGGTCTCGATTTCCGGCGTCTTCGAATCGAGATAGATCAGGGCGAGTTTACGGCAGACATTGGCAATCTCTCTTTCGAGGTTACGAAGACCAGATTCTCTGGTGTAATCGCTGATCACTCTGGAAACAGCGTCGGCAGAAAAATCAATACCAACATTCTTCAGGCCGGAGGCTTTCAGCTGGCGGGGGATGATAAAATCACGGGCAATCTGACATTTTTCCTTCTCGGTATAGCCGGTAAACTCTATCAGCTCCATGCGGTCAAGCAGTGGGCCTGGTAATTTTGAGACGTCATTGGCTGTGGCGATAAACATGATCCGTGACAAATTAAACGGGATATCAAGGTAAGAATCCATGAATTTAACATTTTGTTCCGGGTCCAAAACCTCCAGCATGACAGATGCCGGATCGCCACGGAAATCCTGACCTATTTTATCGATCTCGTCCAGCATAAAGACAGGGTTATTCACCGCCGCTCTTTTCAGTTCCATGATTATACGCCCGGGCATGGCGCCGACGTAGGTGCGTCGGTGACCGCGGAGTTCTGCTTCGTCGCGCAAACCAGCCAGGGAGACTCTGATAAACTGGAGCTGCAGGGCCTCAGCGATAGCACGGCCCACCGAAGTTTTCCCGGTTCCCGGAGGGCCGGTAAAGCAGAGAATAGGTCCTTTGCCGATGTCGCTGGTGAGTTTCTGGTCGATTACCTGCCGGACGGTCTTTCGCAGTTCATCAAGGTTGACGGGTTTGCCAAGATAGTGCGCGGCACCGTTCTTCATCGCCTGGACCGCTGAATTGATGGTGGCAAAGCCTGTCACCATGATGACGGGAATCTCCGGGTAGCTGTGGTTGACTTCGGTCAGTAGCTCAAGTCCATCCATGTGATCCATCTTCAGATCACTGATGATGAGATCCACATCCCCTGTTTCAAGGATCTTTAGAGCAGCAATGCCATTTTCAGCCGTCTGGCAGGCGTAACCGTCTTTATTGAGGATATGCGCCATATTGGTCCTGGCGATATCTTCATCATCGACAATAAGAATATTTTGTTTGTCTCTGCCCCGTAATGTTTTTGCCGCCAGAAATTCAAGGATACGCTGCTTGACCTGATCCAGCCCGCAATGGCGACTGGCAAGTATAGATTGCACCCGGGCCATGTCGAGAGTTCCTTGGGTAGAGACGTTCCAGGGGAGGGAGCTGATCAGCTCAATGTAATTGAGACCAACCGAGTATTCAGCGACAGCGGAATCGGTGGTTGCCAGTTTTTCAAGTTCTTTATTGGCAGCGTCGAGGGCATGCTGGGGGAGATTCGCTTCGTCAATCTGTTTTTTCAGTTTGGTCAGGGGAGACTCTTCCTGATCGGTATTTTCCGGAACTATATCTGCATTTCTAGGGGATTTTCTGAAAAACATAATCTGTCCTCGCGGTTACGGGTGAAACAGCTACATTCTTTTGCCAGTTACTTTTACCATATTTTACCTAAAAGTACGCTTTTTTATATGGAAATGATTGGCTGGATTTGTTGGTGAGAATGGTTTCCTGGTTCGATGATATGTCGTCTATCTAATTGAAACATATTATATATTGCATTCACCAAGCAGGGAAAGTGCAGTGACTGTTGCATAATGTAACGGCCCGTATACCTAAAACCTGCTACCAGGCTTGTAAGCAGTCTATGTTGGTCGGTAATATTCTTCGAAAGTGTTAAAAATCAAACAAAAACAGCAAGGTAGATATTTTTTTCTGCCTTTGCAGAGCGTGTTGAGTCTCCCATCCATTCGGTCCTGAAGGATAAGCTTGAGTTGCTTTATGCAACACCGCAAAGAAATTTCCGCTATTTTTTTCTAACATATTAATATTTAAACGAATATCTAGATGTTGGCCGATGCTTTGTTGCACATTGCAACGAAAACCATCTTTGTTTTATGTGGTGTATTTGTCTGTAATTATTGAAATATTGTAATATGACGAGAATGGCATTGAAATTGCATAAATTAGAGCAAAGGTTAGAAATTATCTCCGCGACATAATTGCCAGTTGGCTGAAAAATATACGAAGTATTTTACTATTAATTCTAAAGGAGAAATGGAAATGAGACCGAATGACCAACAAACTCAGTTGTCAGTTCACCAAAACACTCGGAAATCCACGACCGGTAGTACCAGTAAAACGACCGCCACAACAAAAGCGACCCAAACTGCTTATCGCAAAAAAAAGCCAATCGGTAAAATGGTTCTTTTTGGAGCCATGTCCATCGGGGCCTACACCCTGTTGTTATCCAACATGAAACTCGTTACTGATACTTTTACCTTAGGTGGATGGTACGCAGTGCTTCCCGTCGGCACAGCCTTCTTGTTTTCTTTTGTGCACGGCGCTTTCGCCAGTAATTTACTCAGCGTTCTGGGACTTGAGCCAAAGAAAGCTTGATTTTAACAGGAAGCACAATCAATCACCGCAAGTAGGAGAAAATGAACTCATGAAGAAATTTCTAACTATTTTAATGGCAGTAATGATAGGCACCCTACTGGTACACAACGCCTATGCAGGTGGCCCACCACCCAAAAATGTGATGAAAGGTGTTTTTACCCAGCTTGATCCAGCGAACAAGACTGTAAGTATAAAAATTGATGGACATGATGACTTAAGAGTACTGAATATTGGTCCGGATGTTGATATCGACGACATCGTTCTTGATAAAAAAGTTATGGTCAGCCTTGATCCCAATGCTGGACCAAATGTGATCAAAGACATCTCCCTGATGTTTTTTGAGATGACCGTCACCAAGGTTATTGCCCTGCTGATCATCGGGCTTATTGGTGGTCTCCTTTCCGGGTTTATTGGCTCCGGAGGAGCGTTCGTACTCACTCCTGCGATGATGTCTCTGGGAGCCCCCGGTGCGGTGGCGGTGGCCAGTAATATGTGCCATAAGTTTCCAAAGGCCATGGTCGGTGCTTATAAACGCTGGAAATACGGGCAAGTCGATATAAAGCTTGGCCTGGTGATGGCGGTAACTGCGATTATTGGTGTAGAGATCGGTATTAGAATTCAACAGATGATCCTCAATCATTGGGGCAATGCAGGCTCGAATCTCTATGTGAGTGTGGTCTTTGTCCTGGTTCTGGCCATTGTTGGTGGATATATTCTGCGTGATGCTTTAACCATGACCAAAGGAGCAACCGAGGCCAAAACATCTAATCTCGCCTTGAGACTTCAAAAAATTGAGCTTTGGCCGATGATGGAATTTAAAGTGGCTAGAGTGCGAATTTCAGCCTGGATCACGGTTCCCGTTGGTCTCTTTACCGGAATGCTGGCAGCCACCATCGCAGTTGGCGGTTTTATCGGCGTGCCGGGAATGATTTATGTGATTGGTGCGTCAGCCATGGTTTCCAGTGCAACTGAGCTTGTTGTTGCCTTTGTTATGGGCGCTTTTGGTTCTGTTCAGTGGGGCATTGCCGGACTTATCGATATTCGCATGACTCTACTTATTTTGGCAGGTTCCCTGATCGGTGTACAGTTGGGAGCACTTGGTACCACCTATGTCAAGGATTATACGATTAAGTTGGTCATGGCAGCGGTAATGCTGATTGTTGCTGTTTCACGTGGGGCCAAAGTACCACTCTATCTTGCTGACCTGGATATTATCCCTCGTTTGCAGCATCAACTCTATGCTGCTCTCGATGGCATAAGCTTCTGGGCATTGATGGTGGCTTTAGCAGTGGCCGGTATAATAATTACTGCCGCTATGATTAAGGGCATGATTCTGGATCGCGCCGAAAAGGGGCAAGCCATGAAAGAGGCCGTTAGCTGACAAACAGAAGTATCTTAAAAGATAGGGATATAACGCCCCGGTACAACGGAAAGAAAAGCTGTATTTCTCTCTGATGCCTCCTTGTGGGGAGCTTAGTTCAGGACCCTGCAGGGAGGTGTCAAAATCCTTAAAATTACAATAGTTAATACAATTGCAATAATTATAAATTTTGAAAGTATGGCTCGATTTTTGACATTTAAAATGTATGACAAATCAAAGATAAGTGGATAAGACAGAAGGTTGGTCATGGATGAAAAAATACATCGTAACGTTACACCACTAACGGTTCTGCATAGGTCTAAAAGTGACGATGCCGACGATGTTTCGCAACCGCACAGTCAGGCCAAACAGTCCTGCATCCTGCTGGTGACCAGGGGGAGTCGGCTGGCCGAACCGGTGATGGACTATGCGGTTAATATAGCTGATCGGATGAAATGCAAAATATTAGCCACTTATGTAAATACCTTACCTCTTTTTGGCAACGGCGACGTGCATCAATTTGCCTCAGCAATTGAGCAAAACGCCGCTGATTTTAAGGAGAAGGCTGTAGTCAGAGGGGTCGACTTTGAGTATGTCCAGGAATCAGGAAAAATAAGTAAAATAATCAGCAGATTGTGTCGCATTGTAAAGAGAATTGAGTTTGTTCTTATCGACCAGGGAATAAAAATCGAAGAGGCGGCTTTTGGTTCACCTGTTCCGGTTTTCAACATCGTTTGCACCGATTCTCGAACCGGAGAGATGATTGAGGATCGTCAGGCAAATAAAAAATTACAAGAAGCAAGGCACCTGGCATCGGCAAACAAAAAAAAATATTGGATGAAAGCCCTGGTGTTTGGAACAATAACCGGGGCGCTTTACGCCGCAGCTTTCAGTAATTCTGAGACGATCATGCATTATTTCACCAAAGGCGGGATATACACTTTATTGCCTGTGGCGGCGGTCTTTGTTTTCTTCTACCTGCATGGTTCTCTTTTTAGAAATATTTGGTCTGCTCTTCAAGTCGAAGGTTCGAAGGTTACTGCTGTGCAGGAAGCTGGAGAATCTAAATCTGTTGACAAACGTCCGGATACCAAACCGCGGGCTCAAACAGGGGCATAAGGTTTCGCCGTAAAACTGGAGAAGAAGATTATGGACGGACTGCTGGGACTACTGGATACCATGCAACTTGTAACGAGAGCCGCGACAATTCTGCTGAACATGATCAACGCAAAGAGTGATGCAGGCTCATATGCAGCAATAGGACAGATTCAGAGGCAAATATGTGTGCAATGATGGAGTCAATACTGGTAGCTGTTGATGTTTCTCACGTCAGTCGATCGGCTTTTAAACAGGCCCTGGCACTGTCGTCATCGATGCGAGCAAAATTATTAGTTGTCGGTGTGACCCCCAAGTATGAAGGGAATATGAGCCGTCTGAAAATTGAAGACGCCAATAGACAGCTCAGTGAACCGTTTCGAAAAAGTGTTGAGGATGCCGCATCCTATGCAGCTTCTTTAGGATTCGAGGTTCAGACCATCCATAGGACTGGTGAACCGAGCGAGGAAATAGTTGATGTGGCAGCGGAAAAAGGTGCCGACCTGATTGTTCTGGGCAACGCCAAGCGTTCGAAGGTAGAACTGGTATTGTTCGGGGGATTGAGTTCGAAAGTAATTGCCGCCAGTCCCTGCGACGTCATGCTTGTGCCGGAAATGTCGGAAATTCGCTTTGGCAAAATTCTTGTTGGTATAAATGGTACTCCCGCAAGTAGGGCAGCCGGTTTGCGAGCACTCGACCTGGCTGGCAGCTACGGCAGCGAGGTTCATGCAGTTACTGCTATCGATGTATCAACGGAGCAGAGTCTTCGTTACGGCGTGTTAAAAGACGCCAGGCAAAAGGGGTTCAAGGCCTTGGAGGCACTTTCTAAGGAGGGAGAGCGACTTGGCTTACGTGTCGTCACCGAGTTGCAGGAAGGCTCACCCGGAAAATGTTTGATAGGCTATGCTCAAAAAGAAGATATTCAGCATATTGTTTTGGGCTCAAAAGGCTATTTTGGTGTGAGCGATAGTCTTTTGGGTAGTGTGGTTGAGCGGGTCGCTGCTCAAGCAACCTGCCCGGTTCAGGTCGTTAAAAGCAATGCCTGAAAGGGATTGGCATGTAGTATAAAACAAGTGAAATGATCAGAGAATTAATACAGAAAAGGGGTTAATTATGGAACCGTCAATATTGTTTGCTGAATTCATATTAGGCATGTGTGTTGTCCACCTTGTGGGGATGGCATCAGAGCACGTCGCCAAGTGGCGGGCAAAGAGTCTTGGTGGCCGTGATACTTCTGGAGACTCGGTCAAGAAAAATGTTCGAAGTGATTGGTACGTTTTTTTTAGTTGCTCGGATCTCTATGGCAAAGAGCCGAAGAAAAAACAAAGTAAAGCGGTAAAACCTGTTGATAAAGTAAGGTCCAGTCGTGACCAGCGACCAACTTTGAGAGCTTAGTAAAAACTCTTCATCTACTTCGTTGTTGCGCCTTTTCTATCATTACGACGTACTCCAGTACGCCGAAATGATAGAAAAACCTTATGCCTCGCATATGAAGTTTTTTACTTAGCCATCTCGATATAGGATTTCTTTACGTCACGATTTGTCTGAATAGTCCGTTTTTGCTCATCATTTTGAATCTAACAGCACCTTTATTGTTTCCTCCATAAATGGTGCATGGTTTGAGGTGAAAAACGGTGGATCGTGGCGAAGGATTTCGGCAATTTTCGGAGATCGTTTAAAGGTGCTGTCCAAAAATCGCCGCACCTCTCCCCTGTTCCAGCCTTTTGGGTGGGTGAAACTGCGATAGATTGACAGATCGCCCTCATAAAAATCAGCGACCTCAAGACTCGATACTTCCTGACTGCCGGCGGGCAGGTTAAAGATTGCCAGATTCAGAAAGGTGATAGCCTGGTGATGTTTTTCCACAAAACGGAGAGTTCTCTCCGCTTGCTCACGCCCTTCCGCAGGTGTGCCAAACAGGAGATAGACGTAGGTAGCGATACCAACTTCCTGCAGATTTTCCAGTACCCTGGCGGCAAGTTCCAGGTTAATCCCTTTTTGCATCCTGTTTAACACCTCTTGATCTCCAGATTCGAGACCCAGCTTTAACATCCTGCAGCCCGAATTTTTTAAGCGGCGACAAAATTGCCTATCGGCTAGCAGCGAATCAATACGGGCAAAACCATACCAGGGTACGCCTGGTGGTGTGTCCACCAAGGCCCGCATTGTTGACGGACTTATTGCATTATCAAGGAGATGAATAAGGGCAGGGGTTGTGGCTGCGGTAAGTGACTGCAGATCGGCGATGCTGGTGTCCGGCGGGATGTGCTGATATGGATTGTCTTCACTTGTTTCCGGGCAGAAGCTGCATTTTTTCCAGAAACAGCCAAAAGAACTGGTGTAGGGAAGGACAAAACCCGGTGAAAGATAGCCGTTGTTCTTTAGTGCCTCATAATCAGGGCGAATGTGTGCTGGTTTTCGCGGAGTTGCCAACAGGTTCAGGAGCGGTTCCTCTCCCTGGCCGCCAAACAGGTGATCGACTAAGCCGGTAAAAGGATTGTGCCACTGGGGGCTGCTTAACCAGGTTGTTACCAAACCGCCGCCCAGAATAATTTTTATGTCCGGGTGGTGGGCTTTCAGGTAGCCGATCATAGCAAAGGTGCACAGTGCCTGACTCAGATAATTCAGGGAAAAGCCAAAGTACCTGGAGTTGTCGGTTTCAAGAAGTTCCTCGAGTCTTCTGCTGAAGTATGGGTAAAAAATATTTGTCGCAAACTCCTCACTGGCAAGGCGCAGGTCGCCGCTTTTCAGCGGCGATCTGCTGTCGTCCTGGTAATTGGCCAGGGACAGCTGGAGTCCAAACCCTTTCCCGGTTATTTCCAAGATACGGTTAATATCTGCTACTGCCCGCCGATATCTGTCAACATTGTTGTAAATATCCTCTGTTTGCAATGCCGCAATATTTTGTTTGAGATGCTTGAACGCTCTTTTGGACCATGTATCTTCAGCAGGTTTGGCGGTATCGAAGAGGTAGTGCAAGCCTTGAATATTCATGTCGCAGACCGTGCACGAGTGACCGTGGGCCACAAGGGACGCGGAGAGGTAGGCAAGTGCCGCTGGTGGCTCGCAGGGCTTAGTGAGTGGTGGATGGACGATCAGCATGAAGACTCTCTCTTGAATAATTTCCCGGTTTCTCTGGCTTCTTGCCAAAGTTGCACTATAATGTAGCCCGGGTTTGAAGATGATCAATCAAAATAGTGAGTTTTCATCCAGAAATGGTGTTTTTTGCCATGAAACTTAAAGAGCTTAGTGACTGAAATGAAAATTAAAATCCCAGGGCAGCCTGATCCGGACATCTTCCGTGACCGAAAAAAATATGCTCTCTGGTTTGCTTTCTTCATGGTGGGGGCATGTATCAGTGTGGGTGTTGCCGTTTTCGCTGTCTATTTTGACACGCACCATTACAGGAATCTGGACAACTGGGCCATAGGTACTCTGGTTGGGGCAGCATTGGGTATCACTTGGTTTGGCAACCGCCTGCAAGCCTATAAAAAGCTCTACCGACCCCATCGTGAAAAGCTTGTGGAACTCCGCTCAAATTATCCCGAAATAGACAGATATTGTGCTGAGGTAGAAACTATGGGAAGAGGGCTGATACAGGCAGAATATGAGGCGTTTATTGAATACTCAGAGCGTCCTTCCTGAAGCCCCTCTTGCATTTTTTTTGGAACATGCTGGCATCTCGGCAAAGGTGCACTATACTGTAGTCCGGATTTGTCGATGATCAATTAAAACATTTACTGGAAGGGAGTTATGAAGACATTTGGGAAAATATTGGCACCGGTTTTTTTGTTGTTTCTTGTCTTTACAATTTTTGAGGCCGGGCTGACAACACAATATGCAGAAGCCAAATCTTTTGGTGGTGGAAGGACTTTTAAAATGACCCCAAGGGCACCGAGCAGAACTATGCAGTCTGCGCCAAGTCAGAGGGGAGGCGGTACTTTTGGACGGGGCCTTGCCGGTGGCCTGCTTGGCGGTGCGCTGGGGGGAATGCTTTTTGGTTCCATGTTCGGGGCTGGCGGTTCGGGCATGGGGATTCTTCCGCTGTTGATTCTTGGCGGGCTGGCGTATTACCTGTTTAAAAAATCTTCAACCAAGCCCCAGCAAAATGGCTATCAGTCGTATCAGCAAAATCCTCAGCAGCAGAATTCTGCCAATATGTTTAGCGGGGCTTTTAATAACAGTGGTCAGCCTCCGCCAGTAACGCCTGATATCGGCGGCAATCTACTGGAAGAAGGGCTTAATCAGATTCGTGAACACGATAGAAATTTTGATCCCAGCCATTTTACCGAAGTGGCATCCGATGTGTTCTTTCAGGTCCAGGCCGGCTGGATGCGGCGGGATTTAGATTCCTACAGACACCTGCTTGGCGATCAACTGGCCAGTGAATATGCCGGACATTTTGCGGAAATGCGCCGCAAGGGACATATCAATAAGCTCGAATCCATTGCTGTTCGTAATTTGGAGATCGTTCAAGCGGGTAGTGACGGCCGGGAAGATTTTGTTACGGTGTTGTTTGCCGCTAACCTTCTGGACTACACCGTCGACGATAAAAGTGGTGAGCTGATCGAAGGAAGCATGACCACGCCGATCAAATTTAACGAAGAATGGACCTGGGCAAGGTTGGTCGGGACAGACGACTGGAAGTTGGAAGGTATTAAAGAAAATTGATATTTGTGCTGTTGCAGTAGAGAAATCCTTGTTGCAACAGTCGATTGAAGAGAGAGGACGTTCGTGGATCTTAGTCAGTTTCGTCGGGAATATTTAAAGGGGGGGCTGTCTCGTGACAATCTCAAGAGTGACCCTGTGTTGCAGTTCTCAGAGTGGTTTGATCAGGCGCGAAAAATAGAATTAGCCGATCCCACAGCCATGATTCTTGCCACCGTTGGCAGTGATGGGCAGCCCAGCCAGAGAACCGTTTTGCTTAAGTATTTTGATGAGAAGGGGTTTGTTTTTTTTACTAATTTTGAGAGCAGGAAAGCGAAGGAAATCGAGGAAAATGCCAAGGTCAGTCTGCTCTTTGTCTGGCTTGATCTGGAGCGGCAGGTCATGATCAATGGGACTGCCTCGAAAATTTCCGTCAGCGAATCAGCAAAATATTTTATGACCAGGCCGAAAGAAAGCCAGATGGCCGCCTGGGTTTCAAGTCAGAGTCACCCCCTGACATCAAGACAGATCCTGTTGCAGAAATTTCAGGAGATGAAAAGAAAGATCGGCGAAGGCAAGGTGCCGCTGCCATCCTTTTGGGGTGGGTATCGGGTTGAACCTGTTGAAGTTGAGTTTTGGCAGGGACGAAAAAACCGTCTCCATGACCGGTTCCACTATACCCGAAAAACTGATTCACAAGAGTGGACCATAGAGCGGCTGGCCCCTTAATTATATCGTTTCTTGATTATTTGGCTGGTGCCGAACCGTGATCAACTGAGTCGGTACCAGTCAAATCTTTATCCCTTTATCCCTTTATCACAGCCAGCGGTTTGAGTGTCGTTATGACTTCAACGAGATCACGCTGGTTGTCCATCACTTTGGTTATGTCCTTATAGGCCCCAGCGGCCTCATCGAGATCTTTTTTATGGCGAATGGCATGGATAATGCCCTGTTGTTCGAGGTGACGGATTTCGTCGTTCAGGTCGAGTTGTCGCTGCGCCTGTTTTCTGCCAAGCTTTCTTCCCGCCCCGTGTGAGCAGGAAGAAAAGCTGTCTTTGTTACCCAGGCCACAGACAATGTAACTGGTACTTCCCTGGGAACCTGGAATGATGCCGATTCCTCCGGCTATTGCCCGGGTTGCCCCTTTTCGGTGCACCAGGACTTCCTTGCCAAAATGGTGTTCGAAGGCTGCGTAGTTATGGGCCACATCAATGGCTGGGGAAAAGGTGGTCGCTGGATCAAAGTTCAGCAGAATCTGGCTGACTTTGTCGATCATTGCCCGGCGGTTGGCGGCGGCGAATTGAACGCAGTAGTTCATCTCCTGCAGATAATTCTGCCCTGACTCTGATTGCAGGGGCAGATAGTCGAGCTGCCATTTGGCGGGAACTATTGCGCCATGTGCCTGGTTATATGCCACCGCCAAACGGTTGTAATGACCCGCTACCTGATAGCCGATATTTCGACTGCCGGAGTGGATCATTAGCCAGATGTAGCCATCGTCGCCCAACTGGAACTCGATGAAATGATTGCCCCCGCCGAGGGTACCCAGTTGCAGCCGGCCATTTTCATATTCCCGGCAGATCACCGGCAGTTCTTTGTCGCTTCTTCCTCCTGGAATTACCGGGATTCTGCTATTGGCCTGGGCTTTTTTATAATGTTTAAAACCAAGAGGCACCGTCTGGTGGATGATTTTCAGGATTTTTTTCAACTGCGTCTGGGGCAGATGGTGCAGCGAAGTCTGTACCGCGCATATGCCACAGCCGATATCAACCCCCACCGCATTGGGAATGACCACTCCCTCGGTTGCCGCGACACCACCAATGGGCATGCCGTAGCCAATATGCGCGTCCGGCATGATGGCCACATGATTGAACAAGAAAGGCAGGTTGGCGAGATTCCTGGCCTGTTCCAGGGTGTCGTGGTCGATGTCATCCAGCCAGAGTTTGATTGGTTTTTTTTCTGTACTGATTGTTTTGATCATGGTGGTTTCTTGTTTTCCTCCGGCTCACGACAGGGTCTTTTTGAATCGTCCGATGGCAATGGTTAGAAAGGTCAAAGACAGAGCAATTTGAGCCATAATTGCCGGCCAAAGGGCGGCAATCCCTACATCCTTCATAACAATACCACGCAATACTTCAAGATACCAGCGCATCGGATTCAGGACAGTGGCATATCGCACCGGATCGGGCATGTTGCTGATCGGGAACATGAAGCCGCTCAGCATGACCGAGGGCATGAGAATCAGAAAACTGGTGAGCAGGGCCTGCTGCTGGGTAGAGGCACCACCGCTGATGATAAGGGCAATGCCCATATTGCCGGCAAGGTAGATGCCGGTTAAACCGTAGAGGAGGAATAGGCTGCCCCGCACATGGACACCGAAAATGAGATAGGCCACCATCAGCATCACTGACATGGAGATATAGCCGGTAATCATGTAGGGAATGGTCTTGCCGAGGATGAATTCAATGCCGCGGATGGGCGTGACCATTACCTGCTCAATGGTGCCGATCTCCTTTTCCCGGACGATGCCGATACTGGTCAGTAGCAGGCTGAAGATATAGAGCATGGTGGCTATCAGCGAAGGGACATAATAATATTTGCTTTCCTGATTGGCATTATACCAGGCACGGCTTTCGGTGGTAATTTGCAAGGCTGGCGTGGTTATCCCTTTTCTGCCCAGCCGTCTCTGCAACATTTTGTCATTATAAGCACTGACAATAAAACCGGCATAACCGAGGACAATAGAGGTGCTGTTGCTGTCGGTGCCGTCGGTGAGGAGTTGCACACCCGCCGTTTGTTCCGTGAGGATATCCTTACTGAAACCTGCCGGAATCTGCAGTACCGCACGAACGTCGCTCCTGTCAAGCAGTGGAATGATCTCGTTTTGGGAGATCAGATTCGCCGTAATCTGGAAGTAGTTGCTGGCGGTAAAGGCACTGATCAGTTCCCGAGAGGCCGGGGTTTTATCCATGTCCAGCACAGCCATGCGGATATTGGTCACGTCGGTGGTCAGGGCAAAGGCCATAATGGTCATCTGGACAACCGGGACGCCGAAGATGACCACCCGCATCCGAGGATCGCGGAGCATCTGCAAAAATTCCTTGATGAGCATGCGGTAGAGGCGTTGCAGCATCTCTTACTCCAGTTTGAAGGAAAAATTGCGGTGGGCAAGGACTATCATAATAAGTGCGTAGATTGCAAGAAACAGGACATCGAGCCAAAGGATCTCCAGGCCTATGCCTTTGAGATAGATGCCGCGCAAGATAGCGATGAAATAGCGGGCTGGAACGATATAGGTGAGGAACTGCAGGGGCAATGGCATATTTTCAATAGCGAAGACAAAACCGCTCAGGATAAGTGTGGGCAGAAAGCCGGCAATGATGGCCAGCTGATTGGCCAGGACCTGGGATTTCAATTTGATGCTGAGTGTCATGCCAAAAAATAAGGCTCCGGTCAGAAAGAGGGCGGACAGGGCAAAGAGAAGACCGGCGTTGCCGACTATCGGCACATTGAAAATCCATTTGCCCATCAGGACAGCCATCAGTACATCGGTCATACCGATACAAAAATAAGGAATCACTTTGCCAAAGATCAGTTCCGGGCCGCGAAGCGGGGTGCTGATCAGCTGTTCCATGGTCCCTGTCTCCCATTCCCTGGCCACCGTGGTGCTGGTGAGGAGAGCTGCGACCACGATCATGACCAGGGCAATGATACCGGGAATCAGTACGTTCTGACTGCGCAGGCCGGGATTGTACCAGGCTCGCTGCAGCAACTCGATCGGCTGTTTTAACTCCCCCCGGCCTTTCAGCTGCATCTGTGCCGAGGTGATATCGAGGGCATAGATGGCGGTGATGTTTTCGGCATAGCCCATGGCCAGCCGGGAGGTGTTGGCATCGCTGCCGTCACCGATAATTTGAATTTTCACCGGCTTTGCCGCCTGTACCTTGCCGGCAAAGTCGCCGGGGATGATTAAAGCGATCATGGCCCTGCCACGGTCCAGATCTTTTTGCAGGCCACGGTAATCATCGTGATACCCTTTTATGGCAAAGTAGGGTGAACTCTGAAAGAGGCTGATCAGTTCACGGCTTTGTGGACTGCGGGACTGGTCCCAGACCACGGTGGGGACGAGCCGCAGGTCGAGGGTGAGGGCATAGCCATAGAGCAGGATGAGGAGAAGAGGAATGGCCAGGGCCAGGGTCAAGCTCCGCCAGTCGCGGACAAGATGCAGGGTTTCTTTGCGGGCCACGGCGGTGAGACGTCTGATGTTCATGATTTTGCCGCCTCCCCGTCTTGGTTTCTTTCATTCCCGGTCTTTCTGTCCACCTCCTCAATGAGGGAGATGAAGACATCTTCCATGCTTGGCAGGATAGTCTCCATGGTGACGCTTGCAGTCCAAAGGTCCCGGGATTTAAGAAAACGAGTGATTGCAACTCTCGCGGATACGTCATCCGGGGTGACTATATGTAAGCCTGAACCAAAGAGTGCAGCATCCCGGACCTGCGGCAGCGTTTTCAGCGGCGTTATCAGGGCCTGGGGATCACCACAGCGCATGTCGATGATCTTGTCCTGCATGAAGTGGGTCTTTAGTTCCATCGGTGTACCCGAGGCGATCATCTTGCCATCGTAGATGAGGGCGATGCGGTCACAATACTCGGCCTCTTCCATGTAATGGGTGGTGACGAAAATGGTGATTCCCTGATCAGCCATGGCATAGATGAGATCCCAGAATTGTCGGCGGCTAAGAGGATCAACCCCACTGGTCGGTTCATCCAGGAAAATAATTGGCGGTTCATGCAGGATAGCGCAGGCCAGAGCTAAGCGCTGTTTCCAGCCTGCGCTGAGAATAGAGGTCAGGCTGGACCGATGTTGCTGTAGACCGGCCATCTCCAGCGCCCAGTTGAGGCGATCTGCCAGATGTTTGCCGCGCAGGCCATAGATACCGCCATAAAAACTGATGTTTTCCGTAACCGAGAGATCTTCGTAGAGGGAAAATTTCTGGCTCATATAGCCGATATGCAGCTTAATCTGCTCCGTTTCGTTTAAGATGTCAAAGCCTGCCACCGTTCCCGTGCCGGAGCTGGGGCTCAGTAAGCCGCAGAGCATGCGAATGGTGGTGCTTTTACCGGCACCGTTCGGACCTAGAAAACCGAAAATTTCTCCCTTTTTTACCTGGAAGTTGACATCGTCTACGGCGATGAAGTCGCCGAACTGCCGGGTGAGGTGCTCAACCTGCACTGCCATGCCGGTTGTTGCTGTCGGATCGGAGATAATTCCAGAGGTTTCCTGGGCTTCCTGGTTTGGCTGGCTGCTCTTGCCTAAAAGGCTGACAAAGACATCTTCAAGAGATGGCTGGGTCTCGTGAACCTGCTCGTAGCTGAAGTTGCCCTGATCGAGCAGGGCAATTAGCTGATCTTTGGTCTCTTTACTCTCCTGGCAGACCAGATGGACAGTATCACCGAAAAGATTGGCGCTTTTGGTAAACGACTGCCCGCGCAGAAGGCTGACAATTTGTCTCGCCTGGCGGGATCTTATCGCCAGGATCTGGCCGTCCATCAGCTCTTTGATTTCCGCAGGGGTGCCGACAGCCATAAGCTTCCCCTGATCAATGAGTCCAACCCGATCACAGCGTTCAGCTTCATCGAGATAGGCGGTGGTGATAAGGACAGCCACCTCTTCCTGGCGCAGCCGATGGAGGATTCGCCAGAAATCCCGGCGGCTGACCGGATCGACGCCGTTGGTTGGTTCGTCAAGCAGAAGGACCTTAGGGGTGTGAATCAGGGCGCAGATAAGCTGGAGTTTTTGTTTCATCCCGCCGGAAAGATTGCCCGCCCGGCGGCGGATAAAAGGGCGCATATGGCTGAAGTCGAGCAGCTCTTCAATGCGTCCCTGTCTGCCCTTGCGGCTCATGCCGTAGAGGTCGGCATAAAAATCGATATTTTCGCCCACGGTCAGATCCTGGTACAGTCCGAACTTTTGGCTCATGTAAGCGAGATGATCCTTGACTGCACCGGCCTGTGTCGAGGTGTCAAAACCGGCAACACGGGCCGTGCCGGAATCACCATCCATGATGGTGGCCAGCATCCGCAAACTGGTGGATTTGCCTGCGCCATCCGGGCCCACGAGACCAAAAATTTCACCCGGAAACACCTTGAAACGTAATTGATTGACGGCGGTGAGTGGGCCGAATTTTTTTGTCAGCCCATCTGCGGCAATGGCCGGGGCCGCCTGCTTTTTTACATCATCTGGCTCTATGGCCCTGTTGCCGTTGAAGATGGCCATTTTACTGGTCGCTGAGATCAATTTTCCCGTCGGCGGGCATTCCTGGTTTGAGCTCGTTTTTGGGGTTGTCGAGCAGGACCTTGATGCGGTACATGAGCTTGACCCGCTCTTCAAAGGTCTGCACTATTTTGGGGGTAAATTCGGCCTGACCACTGATATAACTCACCCGGCCCAGGTAGGTCTTGTCGGGAAAGGCATCGGTTGTGACGGTGACCTGCTGGCCGAGCTGTATCCGGCCAAGATCCGATTCGTGGATATAGGCGCGCAGCCATGGCTTATCAAGTCGGCCAAGGGTGAGTACCGGGGAGGCGGGGTTGAGATATTCTCCAACCTCCGCCGAGGTGCTGAGCACGACACTGTTCATCGGTGCGACAAGTTCGGTGTAGCTGAGTTGTTGCCTGGCCTGGTTGACCGCTTCTGTGGCCACCTGGACTTTGGCTTTTGCCTGGTCGATACTTTCCTGGCGCGGGCCGGCCTTGATCAGTTCATATTCCGCCTCAGCCTGCTTTAAGACGGCTGCGGCCCTGTTGATCTCTTCGATGCGTGGACCAGCTTCAAGCATTTCCAGGTGTTGTTTGGCAGCGATAGTTTGAGCCCGGGCTTCCTTTACCCGGTTTTCGGCAGTTTCATAGTTTATCTGAAATGTTTCCAGCGCGTTTTTGCTGACACTTTGGTCTTTATAGAGGCTGATATAACGATTCTGATCAATTTTAGCCTGTTTCAATTGGATGATTGCCGATTGTTCGGCAGCCATGGCGCTGTTTCTATCCGCTCTGGCGCTTTCGATTTCCTCGATTCGACTGCCGTTTTGCAATTCGGTCAGACTGTGACGGGCTTGCATGACGCGTGCCTCGGCCCGGGCGATATCCTCTTTGCGGCTTCCGGCAACAAGTTCCGCAAGGACTGCTTTGGCATAGGAGAGATTTGCTTCCGCCTGGGCCAGGGCAATGATTTGATCGTCTTGTTGCAGCCTGGCAATAGTCTGGCCAGCGACAACGGTATCACCTTCATCCACCAGTCGTTTCTGGAGGCGGCCCGAAATTCTAAAGCTCATTTGAGTCTCAGTGACCTCGATATTGCCGGAAAAAAAAAGTGTATTGGCAGCACTGCCGTTCTTTAGAAAATTAAAGACAATGACGCCGGAGATGGCTGCCAGGAGAAGCGGGATGATGATCCGTAACCTTTTTTTCATTTGTCTGCCTTAGTAGGGGAAGGTGGTGCGAGAAGTTCGTCTTTGATTCTGGCAATTCCGCCCAGGGAAAAAAGCCAGACCGAGTCCGCCAGTTGGTCGAGGTTGTCTTCGTTGGGGGCGCTGTCGGCACTGATTTTTTGTATAACTGTTGAAGCCAGGGCGTAGTAGATACATTGTCCTAAAATACTCAAGGCACAGGGGATGAGTTTCTTCGGGTCGGGGGTGATCTGCATTATGTCGACCAGGATGTCGAGCAGAAGATCTTTATGCGGTTTTATATATGTATCGAGAACAACTTCAAAGGCGGGGCTTGGGTCGATCAGTTCCCTGGCGATAAGGCGACCCTGGCCGGCCATGCCACCCCAGCCGTCACGGCTCTGCAGGCGATAAAACATGGCCCTGATAAAAAACCGGAGCCGTTGTTCCGGGCTGGCATCTACCCCGTTTTCACCAGTTGCGGGAAAACGGCTAAAACCAGTCGCAAAGACATCTTCCAGAACCGCACCGTACAAGCCATCTTTTCCCTGGAAATGGTAATTGATTGCCGCGACGTTAACCTGCGCCGCTTCGGCGATTCTACGGATGGTAGCGTCTTTGAAGCCCATTTGGCCAAAGATAACGCCGGCCGCTTTAAGAATTCTTTGTTTGGTTGAAGCTGTTTTGTCAGGCATGATTCTCCTGGAATAAACATAATAATTCAAACAGAAGAGTAAAACATATGTTTACATCGTGCAAGAAGAGCTTCGCTGTTTTGGCCGGTGGTCAGATAAACTAAGCAAATATGTTAAGTTGGGGCAGGGGCGAAAGATTTTTAAAGAAAATTAAAAATTGTGAATGGTACCTGAAATCCAGGTGACATGTCCGCATATCACCTGGATTTGGCAGTTAGGCTCGGGGCGTATTGCATTACTGGATCAGTTGTCCAAAAAGATCGTCCTGATTGAGTGAACATCCTTCGGAACCGTTGTCGTCAACTGTTTCCAGATAGGCCGTCCAGGGCACGAAGTACTTTTTACCATGCCCTGCGAAGGGAGTCATATCGATATCCAACCCGGCCAGGCAGAGTAATTTGGGAAATGTTGACGGTCTTTCGGCTGTGAGTAAAGCGATCAACCGAGTGAATTCCTGTTGAAGATGGATTTTTGCTGCTCGAAGGTGCGGTGTAGGGTAAGATACAATCTGGTTGAGATACGGAGAGAGTGTTGCATGGAAGGGATTGTTTTGATCAACATCTTGGCCAACAGAGGCAAAAAAGAACATATCACCGCGAAGATGCTGGCCGATTGGTTTGCGTCTTCCGGGATTCCATGAATAGTTTTGGTCATCAAGCGTTTTTCGAAGTTGGGCAGAGATCTTATAGGAGAATGTCGACCCGGAAGTTGAGAAGGGGACGATGCTGCCATTTTTGTCTGCTTCGGCCACCTTATCGAGGGCAATACATAAGGCGGTTTCCTCTGTTGTTTCGTCATTTTCCAGGACATCTTTCGGCAATGTGATGAGATGCTCCCCCTGGATTGTTTCGGTGAGGTAAATTTCCCTTTTGGCGGAAGTGTACAGCTTTAGAAAGGGTGCAAGGAATTCGGTGGGACACAACTCGTCTTTGTTCGCTTTTATAGGATTTAGTAATTGCGGATGGCCGCAGAATCCTCCCCAATTCGGATTGTAGTGTACTTTGCATGACAGTAAGATCACGGCATCCTGGTCAGAGCAGTTTTGCACAACATTCGATAAATTGTCTAAGGTGTCAAAGTTGCCGGATTCGGGAATTGCCGCGTTTTCAAAGCCAAGGGTCTTGCACATACGTTGCAATCGGGAGGAAAATTCCTCGTGGAGCATTGTTCTTCCTTTGATTTTCAGGGATGATCCTGTCCATTCTGTTTCTGCTGGCGATGGCATAGTCATGAGAGTCAGAGGGTTGAATTGTAATGGCACCGCGGAATTATTTCCCAGGGAAAATTTTCCTGAAAATGCCACCAGGATGCGGGAAAAGTTGCACTCTTCCCATACTTACTAACTCGTCATAAATTTGCAAAAATAGTGCCAAGAGGATGTGCCTGGTATGGTTCTGATTTAACGGTGTATTTTGAAAACGTGAAAAGACGGATGTTGCGAAATGCAACGATGATTGCGACGGAAAAGAGAGATGTTGTTAATAATCGTTACAAAATGCAACAGTGTCTGTGCAGGTTGCAACAGCCCAAGTGGTATCCGAAAAGGCGAAAGTGCAAGACTGCGAGACTGTGTTATCGGAGCTATGGGCTCCGATTTAACAAAACAATGAGGAGATAACGACAGCAAGTGGTTAATTTTTTGTAACTTAGTCTTTAAACAAAGGTTCAAATCCGGATAAATCTGCCTGTTTGTTCTTTTCCTGGAGAAAATTCAGAAAACCCCGACCACTGCGGCTGATAATCTGCTCCGCAGGAAAACCAATACTTTCGACCAGAGAAAGACACTCGTCAAAGACACCAACTTTGCTGGCAATATGGGCATCAGTGCCAAACGTCAGATAGCCACCGTGCCGGCCGACAGCCTCGGCGAGGGCGGCACAGTTTTTCTGGCTCCCGAGACGTGAGGTTGTAAAAGATGAATTGTTGATCTCAATCAGGACCTTATGATAAGCTGCGGCCTTGGCTACCTCGTCGGTGTCAATAGGGAAAGCGGGATTACCGCCGTGGGCGAAGATATCAATTTTCCCCGAAGCCATTGCTTTTATTATTCCATTTGTATGCAAAGCGACCGTCGTCGGAGTGATGAGAGGTTCGTGGAAGCTGGCCAAAACAATATCCAACTGCTGCTGCAGGTCGAGATCAATATCTATCTCACCAGCAAAATTAATTATATTAGCTTCAACTCCCCGCAGAATACCAACACCATCCATTATGCGTGGTATGACCCGCATGTTCTTGAAGAACCAAAAGTGCGGCGCACCAGGCATGGATGGACCGTGATCAGTGATAGCAAGTAATTTGATACTCCGGGCTGCTGCGGCCGCAACATTTTCGGCGAGCGTGCTGTAGGCATGGCCGCTGGCTACTGTGTGGGTGTGACTGTCTACTTCAATGTTCATGGATTGTAACCTCTGCCATCGTAAAAAAAAAGCTGTAGGGATAATTTTCAAACTAAAATTCATCAAAGCATCAAAACCAGTTGAGCAAGCTACCCCCTCAAGATCTGTTTTGCAATTATTTTGCCGACGACAGGCTTCACCAATTTGAGGGGCAAAATGCAAGGGCAAGTATTTCTACCGCAGAAATGTAAACAGGGAGTAAATCAATAAATTAACCTCTTTGCGGGTATTGTCAAAATATCTGCTTGACTGAGCTCTGTTGGAGATATACCCCTTACGATTATCAAAACACTAGTAATGTGGCATCTTCTTCTACGGCTGAAGTCAGGCTGGATTTAAGAGGAATAAGAAACTGAATGTATCAACAGACTGTTGGCTGATCATACTTTTAAAAGAGCTTAATTTTGGAATCTGTACTGAAACAACAACTGGATCAACTCGTCGCAAGTGGCACCTCTTCGCTTCTCAGGGGCACAAGGCACGGAATTGAAAAAGAGGGGCTGCGTGTGGACTCTTTTGGCGAGTTATCTCAAAAAGCCCATCCTGTCGGGCTTGGAGCGGCGTTAACCAATAGCAATATTACCACCGATTATTCTGAGGCCCTCCTCGAATTCATCACCCCGCCTTTTGAAACGGCAGAGGCCGCGATACAGTTTCTTGAAAATCTGCATCGTTTTACTTATTCCCAGCTCGGTGAAGAACTTATCTGGGCGGGAAGTATGCCATGTCATGTGCCGAACGCCGCAGCCATTCCCATTGCTGATTTTGGTACATCTCATATCGGAAAGATGAAGCATATATATCGTGTCGGCCTTGAACATCGGTACGGTAAGATGATGCAGATCATTGCCGGAATTCATTATAATTTTTCGCTGTCTGATGATTTTTGGCGGGGTTTGCAGGAGCAACAGAAAAACACGGCAACGTTGCAGTCGTTTCGCTCTTCTTCTTACTTTAAAATGATTCGTAACTTTCGTCGTCATTCATGGCTGCTTCTTTATCTCTTTGGCGCATCCCCTGCGCTGTGTGATTCCTTTCTCAAAGGAAAACCTCACAACCTTCAGACCTTGCATGGCAATACCCTCTATCTGCCGTATGCCACCTCGTTGCGCATGAGTGATATTGGCTATTCAACCACGGCGCAAGCTTCTCTCAGTATCTGCTTTAATCACCTGAACACGTATATCGACTCGCTTGATCAGGCAATTCGCACATCGTATCCGCCCTACGAGAAGATAGGGGTAAAGGTTGATGGCGAGTACCGCCAGCTCAATAGCAATATCCTGCAGATTGAAAATGAATATTACAGTGATATTCGTCCCAAGCGCGTCATTGAATCAGGAGAGAGACCTTTGCAGGGACTGAGAAAAGGCGGTGTCGAGTATATCGAAGTGAGAAATATTGATATTAACCCTTTCTTGTCGGTGGGCATCGACACTCAACAATCACTGTTCATTGATACTTTCCTTATCAGTTGTTTGCTGATGCAAGATGAAGACCTCTGTCCCAACGAATGTAAAATGGTCAGCGAAAACTTACGAAAAGTGACCACCAGGGGGCGCGAAGCCGGACTATTACTGGCCACCCATGAGGGCGATGTTGCTTTGACTGAAGTTGGCAACACATTACTTGCTCAGATACACCAGACCGGAGAATTGCTGGATCAGCTCTATGAGACAAAGGCTTACAGTAGATCGGTCAGCGCTCAATCGCAAAAACTAACAGATGTTTCACTGACACCATCAGCCCAGGTATTGACGGCCTTGCAAAAATCAGGTTTGAATTATACTGACTGGGTATTGTTGAAAAGCCGGGAACATAAAGAGGCCTTTTCGTGTTCGCCTGCAGATCGTACGATACTCGAGGACCTGGCCCAAAGAGCCAAAGTTTCACTCACAGAACAACAACAGCTTGAAGCCAGCGAGACACTGGATTTCGATCAGTTCTTGGCGGCATATCAGGCGAGTTAATTGTTTGATAAAACTTTGATTAGTCTATGGATTAACATTTCCAAATCCAAAACCAGAACATTGTATTGATCTTGTAACTAGAGGAGATTATGCCGAAAATTTTGATATTAACATCCCGAAAACGAGTCGAACAATTCTACGATTTGTCACAACTCCCCGAAGATTTTACCTTAATTTATGCCGAGCATTTGCAAAGCGACCAGGAAGTAATCGCGCTTGCTCCAGATGCCGAATATGTTTTTGCCGATGCGATCCGTGAAGTGAATGCGGATCTCATCGCATCTCTGCCGGGATTAAAGCTGATCCATTCGGAGGGGGTCGGTTTTAATAAGATTGATCTGGGAGCAGCAAAAGCGCACGGGGTCTATGTTTGCAACAATGCTGCCGCAAACGCAAAAGCAGTAGCAGAACATACGATCATGTTAATGCTGGGGCTCCAGCGACGTATTCTGGAAGGGGACCGTCTGGTTCGTTCAGGGCGACAGATTGAGGCAAAGGGCACATTCATATCCGATGGGATTTGTGAATTATCTTCGGCACATGTCGGACTGATCGGTTTGGGGGCAATTGCCGTGGAAACAGCGAAGTTGCTGAATGCTTTTGGCGCAAGAGTCAGCTATTTCTCACGAAGCAGAAAAGAGTCGATTGAATCTGAATACGGCGTTCAATATCTTCCAATTGACGAATTGATGGGTGATTGTGATATTATAAGTCTTCATCTTCCTGTCACGAAAGAGACGATCGGGTTTATCAATAAAGAAAAAATAGACTTGATGAAAACGACTGCTTTTTTGATCAATACCGCACGGGGGGAGATCGTTGTGCAAGAAGATCTTGTCGATGCACTGAAAAATGGCACGATCGCTGGGGCGGGACTTGATGCACTTTACCCCGAACCGGTGCAACTGGATAATCCACTTCTTAATCTGCCGGCGGGTAACGAGTATAAAATCCTTTTTTCTCCACATACCGCAGGGATAACAAAGCAGGCAATCGAAAAAATGCATTCGACTGTTTGGGCCAATATTATGACAGTTGCCAAGGGCTATTGTCCTATCAATATCGTCAATGAATAATTCAGAATGAATCCTCTTTTGTCGCTATACCTGATGTAAGTTCTCTTCACATTGCATAGTTGAATCCCTCTTTTCTGTGCAGGAATTCCTTTTTGAACTCCTAAAATCGTCAATTGATTATAGCCAATTGGGGCAAATGGCTATAAATAATAGGTAGTACCTATGTGGTTTTGGGCCGAAAATAGAGCGATTTTTGTTGTAATGGTATCTTTGTCCTACCTTCTTTTGTTCGTCTGTGTTGTTAGAGCGATGCTCTGTGGTAAGGTGACTAACTTCACAATTTCTCAGTACGACAAAGGATAGTAGCGACAATAAATTTTATTGACAAGCATGGTATCTATAGAATATTCTCAGGCCCAATCGATTTTGCACTGGATGTACCGCGGCATTGGTAATTGGTATGACCAATATGTCTTGACGGTTTTTAAGAGTTGCTGTCTTTCCGCAGAAACTCAAAAAAAACATCAGAGCACTGATGCAGCATATTGCATGATTCGAGTTCTCGATGAGGGAGGCAGCACAGGCATTTCAAGGACAAACGTTGAATTCATTTTCAGTAGATTTTAGAAAATGCGCGTGTTTCTTCCTGCCGACTGTCAGAAATTCAAAGTGGGATCAGAGAAAAAAATCTGGTACGTGACGAACCCAAAAATGAGTGGTTTGCCAACCTGCTTCAAACCAATTTTTCAACTGAGGTAATTATGTCAACGTCGATTCAAGCCTTACTTGCGGCAGCTCCAATTATTGTCGCAGCAATCCTGCTACTGGGACTCCACTGGTCGGCTCGCCGCGCCATGCCTGTGGTCTACCTTGTCGCTGGTGCAATTGCTCTTTTGTTCTGGGACATGTCGTTTAACCGAGTTCTGGCTTCAACTATCCAAGGGGTGATTGTTACTGTTGCTGTGCTCTGGATTATCTTTGGTGCCATCATGCTGCTGAATACGCTCCAGCATTCTGGGGCCATCACCACCATCCGGGCCGGTTTCACAAATATTAGCCCGGACAGGCGTATTCAGGTTATTATTATCGCCTGGCTCTTTGGTTGCTTTATTGAGGGCGCTTCCGGTTTTGGAACACCTGCGGCCATTGCCGCCCCTCTTCTTGTGGCGATCGGCTTTCCTGGGATGGCCGCGGTAATGATCGGCATGATGATTCAATCCACCCCCGTCTCTTTTGGGGCCGTTGGTACGCCAATTCTCATCGGTGTCACAAACGGATTGGATCACACCGCACTTGGTTTACAGCTGACAGATGCTGGCTCCAGTTGGGGAGCCTTTTTGCAATTGATCACATCTGAGGTAGCGGTGGGCCACGCCATTGTCGGTACCCTGATTCCGCTGTTGATGATCATTATGATGACCCGTTTTTTTGGTAAGAACAAAAGTTGGAAAGAGGGGCTCTCCATGGCACCCTTCGCCATTTTCGCAGGTCTTGCTTTTACTGTTCCCTATGCGCTGACCGGGATCTTCCTTGGTCCGGAATTTCCTTCAATAATAGGTGCTTTGGTAGGTCTTGCTATTGTTGTGCCTGCAGCAAAAATGAAATTTCTCACACCGAAGGACACCTGGGATTTTGCTCCTAGAGAAGAGTGGCCGGCCCATTGGCTCGGCATTCTGGCCCCTAAAAAAGTAAGTCTCGTCGCCGAGAAAAAGATTTCTCTTACCCTGGCCTGGATTCCATATATTCTTGTTGCTGCCATTCTTGTTGCCAGTCGCGTTTCTCCTGCTTTCAAAGGAATGCTGACAAGCTTCTCTTTCGGCATGAAAAATATCCTCGGGGAAGCTGGCATAAGTGCTTCCGTTCAGCCCCTGTATCTGCCTGGTGGTATTCTGATTTTTGTCTGCCTCCTGACGATGTTTCTCCATCGGATGAAACCTGCCCAGCTCGTTTCTGCCGCAGCAGAGTCGAGTAAAACTCTACTTGGTGCCGGGTTTGTTTTGGTCTTCACCATTCCTATGGTTCGTATTCTTATTAACTCCGGTGTCAATGGTGCTGACCTGGCCTCTATGCCAGTTGCTATGGCCAGCTTTGCCGCTGCTACATTTGGCTCTGTCTATCCGCTCTTTGCGCCAACTGTCGGAGCCCTCGGTGCTTTTATTGCCGGGTCCAACACCGTCAGCAACATGATGCTCAGCCAGTTTCAGTATGAAGTCGCCAATGCTCTTTCAGTATCCGGTGCCCTTCTCGTTGCCCTTCAGGCCATTGGTGCTGCAGCAGGCAACATGATCGCCATCCATAACGTTGTTGCCGCCTCGGCTACCGTCGGTCTTCTTGGTCAGGAAGGCAGGACGTTGCGCATGACCATGATTCCGACACTCTATTATGTGCTGGCAACTGGGACGCTCGGTATGGTGGCCATTTACATCTTACAAATAGCTGATCCACTGTTGAAATAAGGTTCGAAAACCTTGTAAAGCAGTATCCGTAAATGAGCCATGCATCCTCTCGGATTTCGAGGATGCATGGCTCATTTGCATTTCTGAGGTGATCATCTTTTAAATTAGTTGTCCCACTTTTTATTGCTCAGAGAATTGGCTGTGTTCTGGTCAAGTACCTCGTTGATGCCGCTAAATATTGTTTTAATATCATGAGGCATATCAGCTTCTGTACACCTTCGCATCTTATCACCCATTCTGATGGCTTGGATTACAGAATGGATCTCCTCAAGAGGTTTGATTACGTTTTTTTGTAGTCGCCTCATGAAAAGCATTCCAGCCATAAAAACAGCCGAAGCCATAAAAACAACTCCCCAGGCGCCGGCATTGCCAAATTGTTTTGCTTTTCGGTCTGCCTTAAGCATCGCGCTCCTGTTGATCTCGCTTAAATGGTGTATTGCAGATACTGTTTTCGTCCTTCCCTCTGTATTTCCTGCAAAAGCCTGGATATAGTTGTCGTCTATTGCCTTAATTGCCACAGGCTCTTCCTCTTCAGTGATGTTGTTTTTTGCACGTTCTAATGCCTTTGAAAATGAAGATCTTAGCCGTTCTAATTGTTTGTCGGACTGGTTTGCCATAGCTAAGTTAGAAAGCATTTCCTCACAGGCAATAAGGGATCTTTCATTTTGATCGATGATAATTTCTATCGCCGGAGTCATACGCATGAAAACCCAAATAGAACCAAAGGCCATAACAATATTCAAGGTGACGAGAATCCATGCTCCTAAACCGATCCTCTGGGCAAGTTTCATAATCAAACTCCCTTGATCAGTTTGGGGATCGCTGCTTCGCTTGAGACAATTATAAGATTATCCTCGGCCTTTAATGGCTCACTCGGCGTCGGTTGAACTATTTTGCCTTGAACGCCTCGTCGAATCCCCACCACCATGATGCCGAATCTTTTTGGCAAAGCCAGCTCAATGAGGTTTTTTCCAACCATAGAGGCTTGAGTAGATATCTCTGTCAGATGTAAATCTTCACCTAGATTGGTGTCGACAATCACATTTCGGTACAAGAGACGGTTCGCAAAACGTTTGCCGAACTCCTGTTCAGGATTTATCGTCTGGTGAGCACCAACCAGTTGCAGAATCCGTCGGTGCATTTTGTCGTTGGCCCTGGCAATAACCACCGGAGCACCCATCTGCCTGAGCAGTGCCGTGCAGATAATGGATGCTTCTTTGGAGTCATCGCCGATTGCGCAGACCGCGGCATCGCGTTTAGCCGGTTCCAGTCTTGCCAGTGCTGTTTCATCAGTGGCGTCGATCAGGATAGATTCGGTGACAAACGTTGACGCCTCCTCAACGAGACTCTTCCTTACGTCGACGGCAAGGACCTCTGCGCCTTTTTCTGATAAGGTTCGGGCGAGAGCCATACCAAATTGGCCAAGGCCGATAATTAATATTTGTTGCGACATTTCTATAACTCCTCTCTTATGTCAAAGATACTTTTTCTTCAGGAGACCTGGACGCTGAAACGGTATGACCGTCACTGAGCAGCACAAAAAAAGTCATCGGGCCAATCCTTCCTAAAAACATGGCGATGATGATTATGATTTTGCCGATTTCATCGAGAAGGGGGGTGGCACCTATGGTAAGTCCGACTGTGCCTATTGCCGAAGTTGCTTCAAAGATCAGGTCCCTGGCGGATATTTGCTGAGTGACTTGCAGCATCAGAATAACCACAAACCAGACGGCCATACCAGAGGCAACAATAGTTATTGCCCTGTAAATGGTAGTTGAATGGATGCGACGGCTCTGTATCTCTACATCCTGTCGGCTTGTAATATTGGCCCAGAAAGTCATGGCCAGCAGACCAATTGTGGTGGTTTTCACACCACCGGCAGTTCCGCCAGGACTGCCGCCAATAAACATTAATACAACCATTACCAGAAATGTCGGGCTGGCAATGCCGGTAATATCCACTGAATTAAAACCAGCAGTCCGTAAAGTAACCGACTGGAACCATGCATTTTGAATTTTATCACTCACGGATAAGCCCGCTAAAACACCATTCCATTCAAAGGCTATCATAAAAAGAGTTCCTGAAACGAGCAGAACGACAGTGGTTACCAGGGCAATGCGTGCCGGTATTGGCGTTGGCTTGCCAGTAATCCATCGAGGCACCAGCAAGCTGGCGGCCGGAGATATTCCACCAAAGATGATGAGCGCTGATACTATGTGAAGAACGAGAGGCTTGTGCTGAAAGGAAATTAAACTGTCGCTTTGCAGGGCGAAACCGGCATTACAGAAGGCCGAAATTGCGGTAAAGATCCCTCGCCAGCTTGCCTGGCCAAGGCTGTCTCCGGCAGCATGGAACAATACAATGAGTGTGGTTGCACCAATTAGTTCGGCAATGAAGGTAAACTTCAGAATTGTCTTGAGAGAAATAAGCAGATCCTTATGATCAGTATCTGTCATGGAGGTTAACACCCGTTCCTGCTTGAGGCTCAGGCGCAGCCCCATGGTGTGCAGGGCGACGGTGGTAATACTCATTATGCCGAGCCCGCCAAGCTGGATCAGGAGAAGAATGCAACACTGTCCGAAAATTGTAAAGTCCTTGGCCGTGTCAAGAACGATAAGGCCAGTTACACAGACGGCGCTGACAGATGTGAATGCTGCATCGATCAGACTAATGGTTTTGTCGTGGGTTGATGCAGGCAAGGCAAGTAAAAGTGTACCGAAGAGACAAAGTGCCAGAAAAGTTGACAGCAGTAGCCGGGCCGGATGATTGAGGAGCATCTCCCACCAGTGCTCTTTTGTTTCAAAGGTTGCTTTTTGATGTGGGAATGAGAGCAGAACAGCACAACTGGAGAGCAGGGCTATGCTCAATATATAATTTGTTACCGAAAAAACATGGGAAAGGATTATAAGCAAAATGGTCGTGACAGTCAGGATAATCCGGCTTGTCGATTTACTTGTCAGGGACCAGTGCAGATACAAGAATAAGGCAATGAGCAATGGAATAGATACAATAAACTGAGAAAAGAATGATTGGGGGGGCGCCAGAAGCATGGAAGTGAATATCGGGACAGGTATCATCAAGGTCCCCCACCACGCCCTTTGTTTGCAGCGGTTGATGCCGTCTCTTTTGCTATTTTGTTGGAACTTTTTGCGGAAATCTATAAAGAAGAAAATTGCACTGATGAGCAGCACGTTGGCTGTTAATGCAACAAAGGGATTTTTGAGAATATACGGTAAGGCCGAGCTGTAACATCCAGCCACGGCCACTATGCCGAAGAATTTACCGAGAACAGGTTGCCTGGACAGTGTATAAGCGCAGGCCATAGAGGCAAGGCCAGCTATCAAGGAATTCAGTAATTGCCATTGGTCTAATAAAGGACCTGCTTTAGCGAGTGTAACCAGAAGCGGCAGTGGTGAAAGGACCAGCAAAGCTCCTTCAATTCCAATCCGCGATATATCCTGATGAAATCTCATCTTTCATGGCTCCCTCAAACACCACTTTCTATCATAACTCCAAAGATGAGGAGTGTTCGATAAAATAACCCGAAATACTCAAGGAATTCGGACCGGGAGAAATAGCTAAAAACACTGTTGCCACAAAGAATAACGGCAATATAGAGGTATCAAACATTTTTTACTGGTTCCTTTCAGTTTGCAAAAGTCTACTTTCTACTCGTGAGCAATAGAAACCGAACGACACAGTGCGAGTCATATACAGAAAGAACATATATTTGGCAATATAAAATGATAGCATAATAGCGTCAGGCAACCTGCAGGTCATCTACAGTTTAAAACCATGTTCATTAAGAATATCGCTAACCGCATCTTTATTAATATATCCTGCGTTTACATCATTAATTAATGATTGAACAGAACTTTCGGCACTATGCATATCATTATAACGAGCATCGTCTGGCGTGAGCATGATATAGTTATCGTCAGCGTGGCTGTAAATAAGCTTGACATCATTCCCGTAAGAAATCTTTAGCTGCCGTTCAGTTTCAACCACTTTCATTAATTGTTCTGTCTGTTTTCTGTAAAAGCTATCGTTCGAATCTATAGTGCTTCTGGACATAGGATCCTCATTCCATTTTCCTGCAGGGCGGAACATATCAATATCCATATAAGGCGAAGTAGCTCCTGCAGGCAAGGGACCAAGTGCTTTCGATTCCAAAACAGTCATACTCGCATCACACTCTACTTCCATTGTACTGTTAGTTTGTTCATCGCCGGATTGATTCCCTGCTTCCTGAAAAGAGGCCAACTGCTTGAAAATATCTGTACTGTTTGTTGCGGAGATTACATGTAACAAAGATACTCCTTCTCTAGCATCCAGACTGTGTCCAGAAATTTGCACTGTAATTCCATCGAATTTAACGAATTGTGGCAAGAAGTTATCTGCTGATGTTTTTACCTCAGCAGAATCAGTATCTGAAGTGGCGAGTATGCTCTCTGATAATCTGGCTGCTTCTTTAGCTGCTTCGGAAATAGTTACTGTATCCTCTGTCTTCGAAGAGGATTTCCCGGTTGAGGTTGTTTGTTGATCTGTGCTCTGAGTGTAATAAGCACTGTATAAAGCTGACGCGTTTTGTATTCCACTGATCGACAAGATTTTCCTCCCGATTGTTAACATTTAATTGAACAATAGATGCACTCTTATATCTCGACAAAATGCACCGATACTTTAATAAATTATTGAAACGAACTGTGATTTGTGAGATGCGAAAAAACCTGTCGGAATATCAGGAAAAAGCAATCATACAAGATGATATTATCTTGTATGATTCACATCAAATATGTTTAGATCCGGTCCACTGGTAAACTCGCCAACGGCCAATTTGCAAGCCTTCTTTACGTAAGACCCCATCTAGCGAAGATAGGCGACATGGTATTCCGGCATTTCATCTACTTTAGTTTTCTGGTCTATTCTCCGTTGGTTAGTTAATAAGTGATTCATTGCAGTATCCGGATCGTACACTGTTGCCAGTGACAGTACGTTTTCATTGTCGCGGTCTTGTTGCCAATCTTGCTTTTTCGATGCTGGTTCACCGCGCTGCAGGGCAAATATTTTTTTGATTGTAGCTTATTGATATTGCACACATATCCTTTTGCGTTGTTAGGTAACAGTGTTTTTCTTGTTGTGCTAGTCTCCCAATATTCATGAAGCTCCTCATTTTGCAAGCGAAATGAAGAATACATTTGACAGCATACCTACCGGTCGGTATAGTGTCAAATTAATTTAAACAACAAAATACTGGAACAATGGATAATCAAGCAAAGATACTGTCATCAGCTTTGGAGTTATTTGCCCAGCACGGATATGACGCGGTTGGGGTGCAGCGTATTGTGGCAGCGGCTGAGGTCACCAAACCCACCCTGTATCACTATTTCGGCAGTAAAAAAGGGTTGTTGCTGGCTTTGCTGGAATCCAAATTTGGCGATCTGTTTCAAGCCCTTGAAGAAGCGATCGCATTTAACGGTGAACTGCAGGAAAGCCTAAGCAGGGTCGTCTCGGCATATTTTCAATTTGCAAGAAAAAATCCGGATTTTTACCGCTTACAGCTTTCCATGTGGTTTGCACCTGCGCACAGTGAGGCATTTAATGTGGCCTTGGATTTTAGCCTCAGACAGCAGGCGCTTTTGGAAAGGCTTTTTGTCGATGCTGCAGGACAAAACAAAAGTATGGAGGGGCACCATCAGATCTACGCAGCAACTTTTCTTGGCATGACCAATAACTATATTGGCATTTGTCTCAATGGCTTTGGTGAATTAAACCAAAGCCTGATTGACCGAACGGTGCACCAGTTTTTGTATGGGATTTTTTCATAAATTTAAGCTGACGAAGAAGAGAGATGACTTTCAATAAAATACTCATCATAGGCGCTGGTACCATGGGGGTCCAGATCGCTGCACAGATAGCGAGGCATGGGTTTTCTGTCGAATTGTATGACAACTCCAAAGAACAACTGAGTGTGGCACAAAAAGCCATTGAGCAGTATTGCGGCAGCGATCCTGTTATTTATCGTTCTGACAGACAGGAGCTCTCAAAAAATCCTGATTTAATCATTGAGTCGGTCACGGAAAACCTGAAAACAAAGCAGGCTGTTTTTGCTTGGATTGAGGATCATTTTGACAACGAACGCATGGTTATCTGCTCCAACACCTCTGACCTGCTGCCGTCAAAACTCAGCAAAAAGATGCGGCTGCGGCACCGGTTCTGTGCCTACCATTTTCATGCGCCCATGTATGGTGCCAATATTGTTGATATCATGCCGCACAAACAGACCGATCATGACATCCCTCTGCTGCTATCCGAATTTACAAGGGAAATAGGGCTGATCCCCCTTGTTCTCCATAAAGAGCACAGTGCTTATGTGTATAACAATATCCTCAATGCGATCATGGACAAGTCTGTTGAACTGGTTATCAGGGGGGTAGTAGATACTGAAGATGTTGACAGGGCATGGATGGGAAATACGGGAATGCAGATCGGTCCTTTCGGTATGCTTGATGCCATTGGGTTGGATACCGCCCTTGAGGTAACAAGGGTTCGTGCCAGAAAAAATCCGCTACGGCTACCGGGGATTTATTTTTTTCAACAATATGTAAAGAAAGGGAAATTGGGCGTGAAGTCAGGGCAAGGATTTTACACCTACCCCGATCCTGAATACGGTAAAGATGATTTTTTGCGGTAAGTCCTTTTGCAGGAAATAGAAGAGGGAGACAACTGGGCGGCATGACCATCCCATGAAAGGAGTATGATCAGATGACCACTAAATTATATGCGCCTCAATCCTGAGCCTGACATTTAGAAGGTCATGACGAACAACCGCACCAGCGCGGACTTGCAATTCCATTGCACCCCATTATCAAGCTGGTAATGCAGAGCGTTATATTGCGTGGCCCTATTATCTCATGGCTAAGGAATAAACATGAAAACTACATCTATTATGCAACCGTCGGTTAACCGCTGCGGCTGAAGGTCGAAGTTTTCACACATTCACTGAGAAAGACAGTATGACTCTAGAAAGGACAGTAGCAAAGGCATTCCGATTGACAGACGAGAATTGGATGAAACATTCAAATCCGTGGAGTGTATGGACAAGATATTCAGTTCTTCCATTGATTGTGATGGGATTTTGGAGTCGAGTTTGGATAGGCTGGTGGTGTTTAGTTCCTGGAATAGGGTCCATGCTCTGGATGTTTTTCAATCCTGTTTTTTTCAATAAGCCAAAATCAACCAAGAATTGGGCCTCAAAATCTGTATTGGGGGAAAGAGTTTATCTCAATAGAGACCATGTTGAAATTCCAGATATTCATAAAACTCCATTGTATGCCATTCTCAATACAATTTCTTCCATCGGGATGGCGCTGGCGATTTGGGCAACTGTCTACTATTCAGTTTGGGGCGCAATTCTTGGCATAGCCTTGGCTTATCTTGGAAAAAGTTGGTACTTGGATCGAATGGTTTGGTTGTATGAAACAATGAAATATAAAAATGAAGAGTATCAAAAATGGGAATACTGAATTGGCAATAGCAAGCGTTTTCTCCAACAAAAGATTTGGTGGTAATCAGCTTGCTGTTTTAACTGATCGGTGTAGCGGCCGGTGAAATGAGTGTTGGTAGGTAATACAATGAGAATAGCCACAGAAAATGATTTAGAGGATATAGTTCGCATCTATAACTCTACCGTTGCAACAAGACAATCCACAGCCGATACAACTGAAGTCTCAGTAGAGTCAAGGTTGGAATGGTTCAGGCATCACGATCCCCAAACGAGACCTTTACTGGTCAGGGTAAATTTATTCTGGCGCCTAAGTCACTGTATTTCCGTTGTCGCTTTCTCGGCAAATTCAACCCCATAATGATAAATCGAGCAGCATGACGTGCGTAAAATCAACAAGTTAATGAAATAAAGAAGATAAAAAATGCAGTGCAAAACAACGTAGTGATCAATAAACAGCTTAACACCATGTTTTCACAATCTATTTAGTGTTGTATAAATTTACCCTGCTTTACTGGTACATGAAGATGATAATAAAGTTGTTGGTTGGGTAAGCTTCCAGTCTTTTTATGGTCGACCAGCCTATGATAATACTGCTGAAATTAGTGTTTATATCTCCCCGGAATTCAGGGGAAAAGGACTGGGTAGATTACTCTTGGCAGAATCCCTGGAATTAACAAGGTCGCTATCTATAAAAAACGTAGTTGGTTTTATCTTTTCACACAATACCCCAAGCATAAAGCTTTTTAATTCCTTTGGATTTGAAGAATGGGGCCAACTTCCCAATGTAGCTGAAATGGATGGGAATGAATATAGCCTTACTATTGTAGGTAAACGAGTACATATATAGCCTACTGAACAGGAGAAGATTTATGAAATTGTATAACTACCCACCATCCCAAAACTGCTACAAAGTCCGACTATTAATTTCAAATCTTGGCATTCAGGAAAACATTGAAATAGTAAATGTCTCTCTTTTCCAGGGAGAATCACATACGGAAGAATTTTATGCAAAAAACCCAAGTGGCGCTGTCCCTGTACTTGAGATAGATACAAGTGAGTATTTGCCTGAATCTAATGCTATTTTATTCTATCTAGCACAAGGAACACAATTTCTTCCCAATGACCCACTTTTACAAAGTCATGTTGTGAGATGGCTGTGTTTCGAGCAGGATTATGTGCAATCCACAATTGCGACTTTGAGATACTGGAATCTCACCGGCAAAAATGATTTTTTTGCAGAACAGATTGAGCAGCGTAAAGCTGGAGCGCACAAAACCCTTGGCGCTTTGAACCGACAGCTATTGTCAATTCCATTTTTACTTGGGGAAGAATATACCATTGCTGATATTTCTGTTTACGCCTATGTCCATTTATCTGAAGAAGCAAACTTGGATTTAAGCAAGTATCCGAATGTTGTTGCTTGGTTCAAAAGAATTAAATCACAAAAGGGATACGACCGAAAGATACACTACTATGATGAAGATCCCAATTCTGAGAAACACCTTTAACACATACTGAATAAAGCACCGGATAAACCGGTGTTCATTATGTCATGCCTGTATAGACGTAGACAACAGGAGGAGAATTCCATGAAGATCAGCACAAATACTAACCATCTTTACGCCAGCCAGCGCACGCAGACGTCCACTACAACACGTACCAAGATGACGTCGTCTTCATCCGAACTGACAGCAGCCACTGCCGACACCTTCGCCGTCAAGCAAGCAGATTTCACCAGCATGACCCGTCAGGAAATGTTCGATTGGATGAACGGCGAAATCCGCAGTGGAAAGATGTCGCTTGATGAAAGTTCACCTTTCTTGGGGATGACAATCAAAATCCCGGTAGCGGCAGGTCAGCAGCCGATAGATATGGCCACAGACACTACGCGCATCAATTTCATTGAAAAAGCCCGTTCGGGAATCGAAGGAGCGCTATCACGCAACGATCAAGATTTGGCCGACAGATTGAAAATGACAATAGAGCTCATGCACAAAGGGCAAGGGAATAGAATCGGAGTTAATGAGACCGCGTGATAGGAGGTAATGTTAGAGAGCATAACAAATCGCGTGAAGGCGCCGGGTTTAACGTGCGGTGACTTTAGCTGCATGTGGTTCATGAAGATTATAATTTTTATCTGAGGTTTTGGGACATAAAAGAGCTGTCGTATCTCTATGTTAGGCTCAGGAAGGAGGAAAGCAAAATGATTACCAGCGTGAAGCAGCAACAGATGCAAGCTAATCTTACGGCAACTTCTGCTGCTATTGGAAATAAAGACGGTCAAAATTTGCCGCTTTCAGCGATGGAAGTTAATTCAGCTTCAGTTTCATCTAGTTCGGCAAAGATTGACTTAGAAACAGCTGAGTCTCTTTCCGATATTGCAAAAAAATACAATATTCGAAATATGTCCCCACGGGAAATGTCGGAAATGAGTCAAGAACTCTATCAAGGAGGTACTATTTCCTTTCAAGATCACGCCCTATTATCTTTTCAACCTGAACTCGGGTTTAATTCCAGTGAGGCGACAAATCAAGCTGACAAACCTAAGGATTTTATTGCACATTGGGAGCAGCAATTAAAATTGCATGAGCAACAAGGAGAGAGTTCATTTGCCAAAAATGATAGAAGAATGTTAAATATACTTAGTAATTTGGACGCAATTGCTAAGCTTGATAATATCTAACGATATAACAAAACTGAGTGATAGATGGAAAGATAAAAGGCTGGACGAAGTCCAGCGCCTACTCGATCAGGTTGGGAGTAACAATGCTGGAATTAGAAACATTCTTGCTACTCCGGATTTCAAGATTTTTGAATATGACGACGGAATGCTGGATCTAAAAGGCTTTTCTCTAAAAGTAATAAAAAATGTAGATATTGAAGGAGTAAATTTCCATTACTCAAAATCAATTCACCAGGAATCACTGGGCTCGCTAATGCTCGTCGTTTAGCGGGGTATTAGGGGGCCATCTACCATGGCAAATATAATAGAATAGAGGATGAATGAAACCTAAAATTGCAATCATCGGCGAATATTATGCTAATTTTGAGCCCCATACATCTCTCAATAAGGCTCTTGATTATTTAAATGATGAATACGATTTCGAGTATGAGTGGATTGAGACTAAACGCGTTGAAAAAGAAAAAGACCGAATCCTGAAAAATTATACAGGCATTTGGAGCGCACCAGGCAGTCCGTTCAAAAGTATGGACGGTGCATTATACGCTGTTACTTACGCACGGGTTAAAAATATACCACATCTTGGAACCTGTGCGGGATTCCAACATGCTGTCATAGAGATTGCGAGGAATATGCTTGGAATAGAAGATGCGCAGCATGAGGAATATGACGCGCAGTCTCCAACTCTATTTGTCAACAAGTTGGTATGCTCACTTGCTGGAAAGACTATGGATGTCTATCTCAAAAACGGTACACTCGCCCATAAACTTTATAACGTTGATAAAACAAAAGAAAACTATTATTGCAACTTCGCCATTAACTCAGCATTCAAGCAACGTCTGGTTCATCCCCAAATAGTTGTTTCCGGTATTGATCAGGATGATGAAATTCGGATTATTGAATTGCCAAATCATCTATTCTTTCTCATTACGTTGTTTGTGCCACAGACCAAATCAGTACCGGGTTCTCCACATCCACTGATCAAAGGTTTTGTAAAAGCAGTCTGTTCACAATGAACGGAACGGAAGAGTCGAAATTTATATTTGAGTGACTTATCAGATGTTTAAGCAGTAGATTTTTCAAGAAACATCATAAGAAAAACTCCTCTGAAAGATAGTATCAAAAGGGAAAAAACACTATTTGGAATGCAAAAAAACAAACTGTAGAAAGATAGAACATAAGACATGGTATTGCTGTCCAAAATAGGACAGATATGATATTTGAACACTGATTTGGCGAGGGACTTGGCGACAACCCGAACTGCGGACGCAAAGAGGAGAAAACATCATGGTACAGCCATTTTTTCTAAATGCACCACAGCGAATACTTGACGACTTAGTAGCACGAGTCAAAAACACTCGTTGGACAGATGAAATAACAAATTCGGGATGGACATATGGAGCTAATCTTTCATATATGAAAGAACTCGCTGATTATTGGGTGAACACTTTCGACTGGCGAAAAGTAGAGAACGAAGTAAATGCATTTCCAAACTTTATTACGGATATTGATGGCTATAAGGTTCATTTCTTACACATAAAAGGTAAAGGAGAGAATTCCCTTCCTTTAATTATTACTCATGGTTGGCCCGGCTCTTTTTTGGAAATGATGAAACTCATCC
This sequence comes from uncultured Desulforhopalus sp., assembly GCA_963677465.1. Classification (GTDB taxonomy): domain Bacteria; phylum Desulfobacterota; class Desulfobulbia; order Desulfobulbales; family Desulfocapsaceae; genus Desulforhopalus_A. The sequence continues at coordinate 942,524 of OY781976.1, forward strand.
CCTTACTTGAAAACGATGATAATATTTCTTTTGATTTAGTCATTCCCTCTGTAATTGGATTTGGATTTTCCGACAAAGTTACACAGAGAGGCTGTAATAATGCCTTTGTTGCAGAACTATGGCATAAATTGATGAGTAGATTGGGGTATCATAAATATGGGGCACAGGGCGGAGATATAGGTGCGGGTATTAGCACATGGCTCTCGTTAAAACATCCGGAAAACGTGGTAGGACTGCATCTCAACTATATTTCTGATTCGTATAGGCCATTCCTTAGAGAAGATGAGACGTTGACGGAAGAGGAGTTACAATTTCAGAAATATGCACATAGTTGGTCATCTACGGAGGGGGCTTATGCAAAACAGCATAGCTCAAAACCAATTACATTGTCTTATGGTCTGAATGACTCACCGGTTGGATTATGTGCATGGATAATAGAAAAATTTAATGGTTGGAGTGACAACAAAGGTAATATTGAGAACACTTTTTCAAAAGATGAGTTACTTGCAAATGTAACACTCTATTGGATTACTCAGACTATTCATTCATCTATCCGTATTTATAACGAAAATAGTCATAAGCCGTTAGTGTTTGGCGCAAACGATTTTGTAAAGGTACCAGTTTCGTTTGCAAAATTTCCGAATGAGTTACCTACACCACCACGGTCCTATATGGAAAAGGGGTTCAATGTACAACGTTGGACAGAGATGGGGGCTGGTGGACATTTTGCTGCAATGGAACAACCTCACTTGTTGGCGGAAGAGATTAAAGTTTTTTTCAGGGAACTGACAAGCGAAAAGAATTGAGAAAATTTGGTATTGCTCGGTTCTAAAAAACTTTAAAACCGCGCAATTTACTTTTTTTATTGCACGGGATTTACCTGTTAATATTGCCAAATCGAAGATCTGATTACTTTACCATCGATCCGACTTTATACTACTGTTTATCTTCTTTTTCCAGATGGAACTCTGAACCGTATTCTCACTTAATGTGGGCCCGGGCGTTTATCATTGTAGGTCGCTACAGATAGCTGGCACGTACTCGATAGGCTGAAACGGGGAGCGCCATCCAGATACGGCTCTGGATGGCGAAGGCGGGACCATTTTACAGTTTGAATTCGCCAATCAATTGACGCAATTCTTTGGCCAACGACCGCAGCTGCGTTGCATTGTTTTGCATATCTTCGCTCTGCTTTGCTACGTCTGTGGATTTATCACTGACGGTGTTGATATCTCTCGCAACTTCATCAGCCACAATGGAGCTTTGGCCGACATTCTCGGTAACTTCCTGAATACCGAGAGTTGCCTGGGAAATGTTTTCGGCGATTTCAATTGTTGTTTTGTTCTGTTCTTCCACCGCCTGGACAATTGTGGCCACGGTATCATTGACCTCATTGATAACGGCTGTTATCTGTTCTATTTGCTGAATGGTTTCAGTGGTCGAGGTTTGGATGCCACTGATCTGGGTTTTAATTTCATTCGTTGCCGATGCGGTTTGATGGGCCAGCTCTTTGATTTCATTGGCGACCACGGCAAAACCTTTGCCCGCTTCTCCGGCTCTGGCGGCTTCTATGGTGGCATTCAGGGCCAGGAGGTTGGTTTGCTCAGATATCTCGGTTATGGTTTCGGTGACTTTGCCTATTTGGGTGGCGGCAATACCAAGTTCGTCAACCTTGGCTGAGGCGGAAATTGCCTCGGCGACGGCATTTCTCGATATCCTTTGGGCGTTTTCTGTACTTTTGGCAATCTCGTTGAGGGTTGTTGCCATTCCTTCTGTTGCCTCGGAAACCCGGGAAATATTGGTGGATGCTTCTTCGGTGGCAGCTGCCACTGAGTTCATGTTGGCGCTCATTTCTTCTGCCGCAGTGGCCACCGACAGAGACCTACTTGTCATTTCGTTTGATCCCGCAGCGAGCATGGTGGAAGAGTTATTAAGTTCTTCTGAGTTATGATCGAGGGAATCTGCAGTGGCTGTCACCGCCCCAACTACGTTTCGCAGTTGAACCGTCATATTTTTCAAGTCGCTGGCAATTGTGCCAAACTCATCCTTGCTCAGTATCGGGATATCTCCGCTAAGATCTTTTTGGGCTATTGTATTAATTTGTTTTGAATAAAAGTTGAGAGGCTTGATGATGTTGCGTTTAAGCAGCAGCCAGGTGCCTATGCTGCAGACCAGCAGGATGGAAAAAGCCCAGAGGGCAATGGAAATATTGGCCTGCATCGCAGCCTTATTCACTTCTGCAAGCGAGCTGATAATTTCAAAGGCCCCGTGTACTTCACCGACTTTCCAGCCTTCCAATCGGCCACCTGTGGGGTCGACTTTTCCCTTCGGGTCGCCATGGCAGAAGAGACATTCCTCGGTCAGTTTTATTGGTTTGAAGTAACGAATCTCGTCCTTTTCGACAACGATCTTTTCGTCAAGATTTTTTGCTTTTATTTCCTGCAGGATTTCAAGTTCAAAGCTGGTCGGTTCATTTGCAGGATTTCTAGGACTGACTTTTGGCACCCGAAAGGTATAGCCTGAACTTTTGGCGTTTATAGCTGCAGTATTCATAGCGGTGACAACAGGTACCGCTTCGATAATAAGTGATGGCTCAATCTGGTCAAATGGTTTGATGATGCCAAGCTTCAGTTTCCTTGACATTTCGTTGCGGGTGGCCTCCGCCATCAGCACGATAGCCTTGCTTTTTTCAATGACGTTTGTTTCGGCACTGATTCGCATATCTCCAGCCCGTTGTACTGCAAGAACAAGAGTGATGATAAGAGGACTGATAAGGGCAAGTCCCAAAACTTTCCATTTAATGGACAGATCCCGCAGGCGCATTCTTTTTCCTTTATTTACTAGGGTAGAGAGCTGAACTATTCTGATAGTATAACTTAATCACAAAGTGAAGCGCCAAGTCAAAATATAACGGTATGGCTTGCGTCATTGTGCTTCCAGAGGCTGGAATAGTAGAAAAATTGCAACAACGAAGCAGATGAAGAATTTTTACAACGCCATCAAAGAATGATATGGGGAAGATATCTGCTCATATCCTGAGTAATAGGTCCGGAGTCTTCACGCACAGAGATGCCTGCGGCTTCGTCATCCACCAGCCAACTGCCAATCAAAGTATAGTGTTCACCAAACTTAGGCAGCATGTAGGTGGCCTGATAGATGAAACCTTCAGAGCCATAAGGACCGGCGGAGACGGCAACTTCCGATTTGTTTTTAATAATTGAGACATTGGCGCCTTCACGGGAGAATATTGGTTTTTTCACCAGGGAATCACAACCTGCGGCGAGATGAAGTTCGTCTTCAAAAAATGCTGGTAAAAGATTGGGATGATCGGGAAACATTTTCCACAGCATTGGCAGTAATGCCTTGTTGGACAGGATGCTTTTCCATGGGGGTTCAAGCCAGCGAATGTTGTTAGTCCCCAACAAACCGCCAAACTCCTCTTCAAACATGAATTCCCAAGGATAGAGTTTGAACATCCAGGAGACGACTTGATCTTGCAGATCGCTGAAGTTGCCTTTCTTGTCACGACCAATATCTTCTATATAGACAAAATGGCTATTAATCCCAGCCGCCTTGGCGCAGTCTTCGAGATATTGGACGGTACCGCGATCCTCTTCGGTATCTTTACAGCAGGAAAAATGGAGCTCACGATCGGGGGTCAGGGTTTGCAGGTCTTTGAACCGGTTAATAAGCTTTTCCTGCAGACTATTAAACTGGTCTGCGTGCCGTGGCAGCACCCCGGCGTCAACATTCTCCTTCAGCCATAGCCACTGCCAGAAACCAGTCTCATAAATACTGGTGGGGGTGTCGGCATTGTTTTCGTAGAGCATCGCCTTGCCGCTGCCCGAGTAGGCAAAATCCAAGCGTGAATAGAGACTTGGATCGCCGTTCAGCCATGAATTTCGGACAAAATCCCAATGGTTCTTGGGAATACAGAATCTGGTCATCAGCCGATCATCGGCCACAACCTTGTCAACGACGGCCAGACACATCTGGTGAACGTCCTCGGTTGGGGCTTCGATATCCTTTTCTATCTGCTCTAAGGAAAATTGATAATAAGCCCGTTCGTCCCAGTAACGCTCTCCGTGCATGGAGTGAAACATAAAGCCATATTCATCTGCCTGAGCTTCCCAGTTGGGCCTTTCCTTGATAGGTATGCGGAACATCAGATCAGCCCCCCCAGCCGGGGGAGCGTCCGCCTCCCCAGCTTGATTTTGCCGATGACATGGCACCAAAACCGCCACGGGATATCGTTCTGGTGACGGTTGGCTTGGCGCTCATCGTCGATTTGTTCACCCGGTAAGAGCTCTGGCCGGCATTGCCGATAACGGTGCCATCGGCGGTCATGATCCGGTTATATTGCGAAGAATTTCGATTACTATAGCGATAGACCGGGTTATATGCCGTGCCACTGTAAGAGCTATTGCCGGACATCATCCGGCCGATCATAAAACCGGTCATCATCGGCATAAAAAAACCGCCGCTCCGGCTTTGTGTGCACTGACCACCACCAAATTCTGCTTCACACTGGGCGTTGGAATTATATTTAGGTCCGGTCCGCTCCGCCTCGGCCTGGGCCTTTTGGTAGGCGGCTTCGCACTCCGTCAGGTTGAGGCCGGTTTTGGCAGCACATTCGTCAGCCGAACTGACCACTGTCACCTCTTCCTGGCTGCTGCATGACACCAAAGTGACCGCGGCAATGCCAACTGCCAGCGGGCCTTTGATAAATCGCTTTTTGAAACCTTTTCTCATCAGGTCCAGGTCAATATGCTTGGTTCGCTTCATGATTGTCCCCTTTAATAGCTCATGCAGGCAGCATTTAAAAAACCGACGGCGATATTGGTTGCAGCCAACATGATGCCCGCGCTGATTTCGTTTGCCTCTAAACGCTTTGAGATACTTGCCATGAAACCGAAGTGAACAAGAGCAAAGGCCAGTGTTTGGGCAACAAAAGCAACCACGCCCCATATGGCAAAATCAATCAGCGAAATGGAATTAGAGGCGGCACCACTGAGAGCGATGGCAAACCCGGTAATTGCACCGCCGAAACCGAGGGCGGCAGCAATGTTTTTCTCTTCTTTGATTAACTGCCATTCATCGTGGGGAGTAATAAATTTATAAACAAATTTAAATATCACCAGAAAGAGCAGAGACAGACCAAAATACAAACTAAAATGAAGAACACTTGTCAGTAAGGTTACATTTTCCATAGATTATCCGTGAATAGTTAATTGAGCAGGGCTTAAGGTGATTCCGGTACTGAGAACGAAACAACGACTTAAGTTGCCGGAATCTTCTTCTTTCTCCTCTGCGGCTAACAAAAGAGATTCTGTCTGGTCGTCTGAGATGGGCCTCTCAAAAAGCATAGTAAACTGGTCTGTCTGTGAGAATTTTCCTGCATCGTCATAGGTTTTCTCAGCCATGTGCACCGGATTGTGGTACGCACTGACGGATGTCCAAACCCGATTATAGGAGCGTCCTTCAAGCTCGTAGGTGGCTGCCCCGATTTTGCTATTCAAAAGCTGGTCCCAGACAGCTTGAGAACTGATATCCTGCGTGTCATAGAAGTGAAATAACTTCACATCAACAACATGTTCTTCCGATTTGCCGCATTCAGCCACCACTTGCAAAAAGGCATCATCGTCGGTGTAGAACCGAAAGACCCAGGTCCCGTCAAGATCAACAATACCTGCTGATTTAATGATCTGTGTCGATGCACAATCCTCAATGACGAGTTCATCTCTTAGAAGCCTGATAAGGAGAGGATCGACTTCAAAACTGCCGCCTAATCGCAGCCCCATAATGGATGGTGTGGAAGGTGCCGCAGACCGTGGATTGTCTTTGTGTTTATTACCGAACCATTTTTTGAACATAGTGACTTAACTTTTCCTGGCAGCAAGAATCTGGGCCAGTTTATCGTCACCTTTTAGCTGACCGCCCGGTTGAATGCCGGCGGCCTTGAGTTTGGTCTCGAGACTGCTGCCGCTTTCTTCATTGGCAAGCTCCTCCGCCGCCGAAAGTTCGGCGCTCCGCTGCTCCTGCTTGGCTTTAATCCGTTCAAGACTGTCCAACGCAGTTTTAACTTTGCTGTTGGCCCCCATGTGCCGTGCTGAAACAGCCACCTGCGCCTTCTGGACAGATTCAGTTGCCTTCACCTGATCGATCTGCTGCTCCATGCGGCGGACACTGGTCTTTGCTTTGCTGATGTTGACTTTCAGGGCTTTTTCAGATGACAGGTAGCCTTCGAGGAGACTTTGCTCTGTCTCAAGATTGACCTCCTGATCGGCAACACGCTCAGCACATTCGAGAGCTAAGGCCTCGTCACCTTTTTCACTGGCGGCAATGGCGTGACTGGTATAGGTGTCAATATCCATTTTCAGGGCATTAACCTTGTTATTCGCCAGCTTGCGCTTGGCCATAATTTTGGTCAGATTTTCATCGCAGGCCTGAAGTTCCTTTTTGGCTTCACGTAACTCTTGATCTAAAATCCGGATTGACTGTGTATCCACAGCAGCCTCTATACCTTCATTGGTCGCTCCGCGTAAAGCGGTCCAAAGTTTTTTTAGACTCATGCTGCGGTCTCCTTTTTGAGGTGATCTTTGTAGAGTTCCATAAACTCGCCAACGTTGGCAAACAGTGTTTCAATTTCCTCAATAATAACGGAGCCTTTACTGTCTGTCGATAGAGATCCAAAGGCCGCATAGAAATCTTCGCCTCCAATAGTATTGATACAAATAGTGGTAAGAGGCAGCAGGTGATGGGTGCGGAGAATTAAATCGTTCATCGCTGCCTTATCAGCAACCTCGGCGGCGGGAAATAAGGTTGTCTCAGCAATAATCTGCTGTTCGCCTACATAAATATAGGCATCTATTCCTTCATCGTTGGTGATACTCAGGCAATCACCTTTTTCATCGACAGCCCAGGATGGCTGGGCTTGAGCGATTTCCTTGAGAGTGTTATTCTTCCAAATCATAAACTTTTCACCTCTTTCTTATTGCTTGGTTAGCAGAGTACTGCAAATGCACACCCGTATACATTGCAGACTATGGTGTCAATCTTTCGGACCATATGACGTGGAAATGAAATTCTTGATTTTATTAAGAAAATTGTTTGGTGCCGGAACTTGTCCCCTGTAAAGAGGGACTTGAGTGAGTTTAACTTTTTTGAGGAGGGGGCCTGGTTGCTAAATTAACATTCTCTGTGTAGCATGGCAGCCTCTGGAGATTTGAAGAAATGATAGTGGACCAAACGAAAACATCAATAATTTGTCTGATTAAGTCATAGTAATGACAATGAAAATAAGGTCAGCACAGCCAAAAAAAGACACAATGGATGAGATTCAACAACCAGTCAATGACGCTTAATCGATTTTTCCCGCGGGAAGCACTGCTTTTCGTTACAGCTATGTGGGTTGTTTTTTTCATTGATCTACTGCTTCCCGGTATCTATCTCAATCGGTTTGGGATTCAACCGCGCAGACTTGACGGCCTGACCGGCATATTTCTGTCTCCTTTTCTGCACGGCGGATTTTCACACATTATATCCAACACCATTCCATTGTTATTGCTGGCTGCATTTGTTTGCCTTTCTGTCGGTTCAAGAAAGATGGTTATGGTCATGTTCGCCGGAATTATTGGTTCTGGTCTTGGCACCTGGCTCTTTAGCTCGGGGCACCTGGTGATTGGCGCATCCGGCCTGGTCTTTTCGCTTATTGGCTTTTTGTTAGCTGATGCCTGGTTCAGCCCAAGCATGCGCAGCTGGACAGTTGCCATACTTTCTTTTGTTTTTTGCGGCGGAATTTTATGGTCACTTTTCGTTTACTTACCGTATATCTCATGGGCCGCTCACTTTTGGGGATTTATTTCAGGAATAGTTATTGCCTTATGGCTCAGAAGCCCACGGAAAAGCCGGTCGTACTCAAGAAAGCACAAAACAGTACATCATCCCCTTAAAGGCAGTAAAGGCAGGAAAACGTGAAGCGATTCTGGCAGCTCCTCCTCAGGGAAAATGTAGTGAAGCTCTTTTTTGTTGTCGTGGCCATTATTCTCTGCAGCGGCATTATTATCACCAGGTTTGAACCGCATCTTTCCCTCGCCAGCGGTATTTGGTGGAGTATTGTCACCATGACCACTGTTGGCTACGGCGATATTTCTCCGGTATCTGCGGGAGGTCGAGTCCTGGCCATCATCGTCATGTTTTTTGGTATAGGATTACTGAGCACCTTGAGTGCCAGCCTTGCCGCACTTATCATAAGTCATCGCCTGAAGGAGAACAAAGGTATGTGCACCGCTGATTTCGATAATCATCTCATCTTGTGCGAGTGGAACCACCGGACCCGAGCCATTATCAAGGAACTGAGGGCCGACGCCCACACAAAGGATCTGAAAATAGTACTGATCGCCAACCTTGAAGAAAAACCTGTGGACGATCATAACCTGTTTTTCGTCAAAGGCAGTGTCTGCGAGGAAACTCTTGAAAAGGCAAATATTAGTAAGGCCCAAATAATAATAGTTTTAGGGGATGACTCCCTTGATGCAATATCCCGTGACGCCAAGGTGGTTCTGGCTACCTTGACCATTGAAAGCATTGCCCATACCGTCTATTCGGTGGTGGAACTGGTTGATGAGGCCAATGTCATGCATTGCCGCCGGGCCCAGGCTGATGAAATTATTGTCGGCAGCGTACTGAGCAGTCGTTTAATCGCATCAGCTGCGGTAGATCACGGAATCAGCAAGGTGGTGTCAGAGTTGCTAAGCACTGAGTACGGTAACGAACTCTTCAGTGTTTCGTTGCCGGACGGCTTGGTGGATAAGACCTTTCTGGATGTTTTTACGATGATGAAGAAGGAGCGCCAAAGTATAGTGCTGGGAGTTCTGAAAGGACACAGTGGCGAGCATATATCGAATCCGCCTGCTGATTATATTTTTGAAAAAGAAGACAGGTTGATTGTCATCTCCAATGATCGGGTAACCATGTCGAATTCCATGATCGGTAGGCGTTAAAAACAAAATGGAGAGTTGATTTCCCGACTAACTATGCTAGTTTGCGTGCTCACAATCTATTGCCGTTTTAATAATATTAACCAGTTCTTTGAGAACTATTGGTTTTGAAATAAAACCATCCATGCCTGCTGACAAGCAGTCATGCTGAGGATTACTCATTGTTGTCCCTGATATGGCGATAACCGGAGTGCGTTTGCAGTTTTTTTCAATTTCGTATTGTCGAATAACGCGTGTTGCTTCAAGGCCACCCATGACTGGCATATCGAGATCCATCAAAACAATGCCAAAACTATCCTTTTCATATGCCTGAACGGCTTCATGTCCATTTGTTACACATTGACATTCCAGATTGTAATGTGAGCAGATGTTTTTCAAAAAGTCACGCATGATATCATTGTCATCGACTACTAATACTTTATTAGGCAAGTCACTCATTCTAATATCCCGCAAAAATTATAGTTTGATTACGCCTTATGTGTCTTCGTGCGTGCAAAGCGATTCACTACTACTGGGGTTCATCAGTTATCGATTACTCTTGTGTCTCTAACCGTTATCTTTAGTCATGAGATGTGGGGAAATCTTTACAAAACTTTACAGGTAAATACAACTAAACTTTGTGACTGATAATAAGAAAATCTTTTAAATACAATAGAGTGACGTAATTTTGCCTGATTATTGTCGTGAGGTTCCTGTTCCTTTTTTAAAGTCACGGGGAGATATGCCAAATTGCTTTTTGAATATTTTGCTAAAATAGGCGGGATCTTTAAACCCTACTTCGTAGGCGGTTTCATTTATTGAAAGGCCATGTTTTAGTAGTTGTTTGGCTAGCTTCAGCTGAATTTGTTTGACATACTGGGTGAAGTCCTGGCTGAGAAGATGCTCCAGTCGTCTTTGGAGGGTACGGCTACTTTGTCCCATGGTTGCTGCAAGGGGTTCAAGGCGGCAATTACCTTCCTTTAGGAGTCGTTGTGCTTCTTTGGCAAGTTTGTCGAGATAATCCGTTTCTGATTTGTTTACAGAAATTTCTTCTTTGATATCAGTTTGGCCAAGGAGAAATTTTTGCCGGTACCAGACCTGTAATCTTTTTCTGTTTTCAAGAAGGCCGGTGATTCGCAAAAGAAGTTCTTCATTAGCAAAGGGTTTTATCATGTAATCGTCCGCTCCTTTTTCCCACCCTTCCTTTTGTCCGGGGAAGTCGCCAATGGCAGTAAGGACAATTATAGGGATATGACTGGTGTCCGGGCTCTGTTTTACCTGAGAGATAATGTCAAAGCCGCTGCCGTCGGGCAGCATGACATCACATAAAATAAGTGATGGATTTTGTTCTGAGGCTTGTTGCAAGCCTTCCTTAACATTGCTGGCTATGGAGATTTTATAGTGGGGCTGCAACAGATTTTTCAGAACCTGCTGCATGTCTTCATCATCTTCAATAATAAGAAGAGAAGGGTTGTTTGCATCTTGCGCCAGACTTTGTTCCTGGTGAGGCGTCGGTTCCTTGGCCGGCAAGAAAACTTCTTCTGATATTTTTTCGATGGTATGGCTGCATGGCAATGTAACCTTGAATGTGCTTCCTTTGCCTGGCGTACTTTCAAGGGCAATAGCCCCCTTACACCTTTCCAGATGTTTTTTGACGGTATATAAACCTATCCCGTAGCCCTCATCGCGCAGGGAGGCTTCATTTTCGCGGAAATTTGGCTCAAATATCTTTGATTGAAATTCAGCAGCTATGCCTGGACCATTGTCCTCTACCTCAAGAATAAGGCGGTCGGTTTCAAGAGAAACAGTAATACGGACACGGCTACCGGATGGCGAATATTTTATTGCATTGCTGACAAGATTATAGACGATATCAACCAATGCTGTTTTGTTGATGGAAACTGCGGAAAAAGGGATTGGCTCGACAATAAATTCGATATTCTTCTGCTCGATCGCTTTGGCATAGAGTTCAAATATCGGCATCAGGGTGGAAATGAGATCAATAGATTGTACCCCAACCTCACGGGCGCGCCCGGAAATTGCCGCCTGCAACATTTGATCAATCAGCCGTTGCAGTCTGAACACTGCCCGTTGAATAATTATAAGATTATTATTTTTAGCCCCGCTCGTTTGTTCCCCAAGGAGTTGCTCCACCGGTGTTCGTATAAGTGTTAACGGAGTGCGAAGCTCATGGGCGGTACGAAGATAGAAATCATTCTGGTTGTGTAAAACTATTTCAAGGTCATTGGCCTGTTTGTCGAGGATACTGTTGGAGTGTTGGAGTTCCTCTGTTTTTTGCGCCACTAGATTCTCCAGATTCCTGTTCATTGAATCCAGTTTAGTAAATGAAGCCTGAATATCGGCCAGCATTTTGTTAAAGACCCTGCCTAGCAGGCCGAACTCATCTTTAGCTTTTATATCAACGGTGGCTGTGTAATCTTCCTGGCTTACTCTTTTTGCGGCATTGTACAATTTATGGAGAGGAGCACTCAGAGATTTGGAGATAAAAAAGGAAATAAGAAGGGAAAAGAGCAAACTGACTATTATTAATCCAAAACAAATTTTCTTCATTCGGTTGAGCTTTTCTAGTTGGCTCCCGACCGCATAGTCAATACCAAGTAAGGCTATTGTTTGATTATCTTGATCGAATATTGGAACTGAACCAGACAATGATTGATAAAAATCATCTGTGACGAGTTCGTCGAAAATAAAAATCTTTTGATTCATCTTCGAAAAAGGAGCGAAGGATCTAAACGTAGTTCCCACAGGAACACCAGGGAATCCCTCCACTGTTGGTTCAGGACCTGAAGACGCGATATACATACCGAAGTCTTCAGTTAATGGTTTTTCTAAATCTATCATAAGGTACGAGCCCATCCCACCTTTAGCATAGCCATCCCAAGCTGAATTAAGCTCATATTTTTGCTTTAACGAAACAACCTCGTTAAAGGAGGCATAAGTGATCATCTGAAGACGAAGCAAAATCATTTGAAAATCATCTGACGCATGAATTTCTTTGATTTTCTCGGCAGAAATAGTTCTGGTGGTGCCACCTACAGGAAGCGAGTCAATAATTTTTCTGTCAAATGTTGCTTCCTCAAGGGCCTTCTGTTTCAACCTTTGTATAGCCTCACGAGATTCCTGGTCAAAGAGCATAGCTCCAACATTGCCTACATCCCGAAGGTTTTTTTGCAGGAGGCTGAATGTCATCTGGTAGCTTGCGTTATAGTAGTAATAGAACCCCAAACTGGTAATACTGACAGAAAGGAACCCTATTAAGATGCCGATTTTCCACTGAAAGGGTAATCGGGTATATTTATCTTTAATCGCAGGCCAGGAATATAACAATGGGCACCTCTTTGAAAAAATCTATACTCGTAATATCAACTTTTAGGCTGTGTATATCTGTTCAACCTGCTTGTCTATTTTTTTGAGTTCCTGTTCGCGGCCCTCTTTTTTCAACTGTTGGCGGAGCTGCTCCAGTTCCAGGCGAATTTTGGGAATTATCTCATTACGGAGGTAATCCTGGACATTTTGATGGGCTTTTTGAAATTCGTCGGTAAATTGCTTGAAGCTCTCTTCCAGTTGCTTCACTTCCTGACTGTCCGGAATCTTTCCCAGGTTTTCGGCAAATGAATTGAACTGAACGGAGAGATCATCAAGTGTTGCTTGCAGTTGCTTGTCCAGCTTGTCGGAGTTGGTGTCAAGAGACTTTTTTAGTTCCTCCAAGGTCTTGTTCAGCTCGATTTGAGCCGCTTCTGCTTTTTTCTGAAAGTCGCTTAAAATCCCTGCCAAATATCCGTTTCTGGCACTTCCCTGGACAACGGTGCCGTTTTTCAGGACAACCCCACCTGGACTTTCCTGTTCGACAATCAATGCCATATCCCCTTGGTTGGTGGGGGAATGTTCGATGTAAAACCTCGAATTCTCCGTTGCCGTATTTTTAAATTCCGGTGTGATTTCCACTTCGACCAGGTAGTCGCCCTGCTTGGTGTAAACGACATTTTTCACCTGGCCAATTTCATTTCTGTCAAAATAAACCAGATCGTGCTGTTTCAGACCCGACACGGCTGAAAAGCGCACTTGAAAGGTGAGTGGTTTCTCCGCACATCCCCAGACAAGCAGGAGCAGAGAAATACATACGAGGGTAGTGAATCGATGAAGGTATTGTGTTTTCATATCTTTCCTTTTGTTGGCGGGTGGTAACATCATTTTACGAAATCATTTTTCTAATAGTAAAAAGGGTCTAAATTGTTCGACTCCTTGTTGAAGCAATCTCAGCGAATTGCTAACGACACCATAACTTGAATGTCAGAGAACAGGTACGAGAAAATTGCCCATGGTTAGGCAACGTTGTTTGTCGGCTGTGTTCTGGTAGTTTTGGATTCGCTTCATTTTATGATTTTCATGTTGTGCATACTTTTGTATGTTCTATCTATTACTTCACTCATCGTTCAACAAATAATTACCGCTGGTGCCTGACGATAAGCGCCTGTCACTGTGAAAATGGAAATGTGTAAATTATGACTGAAACAAAAATCAAAAAAGTACGAGTCAAGCGCTGGATGAAAATCGTTGGTGGTCTGGTTGCGGCCTTGGTCCTGTTCTTTCTTCTGGTTCCGGTTGGTGCAAAATATTATATAGCCGATTGGCTGAAAAAGAATGGTGCTGACAATGTCACCATAGAAAAACTCCGGTTTAATCCTTTTACCGGGCAAATAACTTTAGGCGAAACGGATGTGCAATTTGAGGGACGATCACTTCTTCGGGACTCCAGCGTTGTCCTCGATTTTGGTCTTGCGCCGATTTTTAATCACCATGTCCGGCTGGAAAAAGCAGAATTTCGCGATTTTGCCATAGATCTTGAACAATATAAAGATGGCAACTGGCGTATCGGCTCGTATACTCTGCCCGTTTTAGGGGAAACGACTACACCCGAGTCCGTTGAAGAAAAGGCGTCCACCTGGACGTATCTCACCGATGATGCTGTTCTAAAAGATTGTACCGTCCACCTGAAAACTCCTGATCTGGATATGACCTTTATGATCGAAGAGGCGGAACTGGTGCGCCTATCCACCCAGGTGGGAAGCCCTGTCGGCAGTTTTACCTTAAAAGGCCTCATCAATGAGAGCCCGATTAATTTGCAGCTCGATACCTTGCAGATCGTCCCGGATTTAAAAATTGGTGGCAACATCTCCATTGCAGGTTTCCAACTCAAAGAAATCGCCAGACTGTTGCGTGATGTTATGCCAACTCTTGCCGGAGAGGTCGGTGTCGATGGCAAGCTTCGCTTCAGCATGGGGGCGGGGAAGGGTGTTCAGGCAGATTATAATGGCGCAGTCGGCATCAGTGGATCAGATATAGGCAACGGTGATTTTGCTACCAAATTTGATAACCTGTCATGGAAAGGCCATATAAACTATGCCGGACCGGAAAAGAGTCCTTTGAAAATAGAGACCGATGGTTTGCTTGCCGCCCGCGGCCTTAATCTTCAACTTCCGGCGTCCCAGCTGGTTATGAAGGAAAGCGCCATTGACTTCAGTGGCAAGACCTCGGTAACTATCGATAAAAACATTTTGGTTGCGCATGACGGTTCTCTCTTGCTGGAGGGTGTCGAGTTGGTAGTACCTCCTTATGGCATCGTTGAACAAAAACTTTCCTGGCAGGGGACGGCTCAGTACGATTCCGATAATAAGGGGCAGGGACCGCTTGTTAGTACCGATGGATTGCTGACGCTGGGTGAGTTTGAGGTTGGGGGCGAAGAGCAGTCGGCGCCTTTTGCCTTGGCCGGTACGATGGCATCCTGGCAAGGAGCGGTTGGTTTTAGTCAGCAGGACGCTGGCAAGAAGTCACTGGTGAAACTGGATGGCACCTTTGTCGGTGGTGACTTCCGTACGAGTCTTACCGAACAGCAGTTACGCTTTGGCCAGGAAAAGCTGGAACTGAAAACAAAAACAAATCTCAGTTTTGGCGAAACCATGGATATTGGCGGGCTGAGTTCCTTGGATCTGTTGAAGTTTACACTTTTTGAAGGCGAAAATAACAGCCCCAGCGTTTCTTTGGACAGGCTGGCAATCGCCGATGTGGAAGGCCGGGGAGCAAAATCGATGGGCGTTAAAGATTTGCTGGTCGAGGGATTGAAAGCGACAGTAGCAGGTAATTTCCCCTTAGATATTGCTGTCCCGAAAATCAAGCTGTCGGCAATTGGCACCGAGGATTTGGCAACGTTTACCGCAGGCGAGCTGCAGGTGCAAGGTCCGCATGTAACCGCGATACATAACGGCAAAGAGCTTGTCCGCTTGGACGGTTTGACTGTTAAAAATATTTCTGTCGATGCTGAAACGACGGTCAGGGCTGATAACCTTCAGCTGGAAAAATTTGCTTTTCTTGGCGGCCAGGATAATCCGGTGAAAAAGGCAGCGGTATCATTTGTCGATGCAAGTCTCGGTAAAATCAGTTGGAGCAAGAGTGCGGGGCTTCAAGGCGATACGCTGCATTTTGACGACCTGGTAGCTGCTGTGGTTCGTGATAAAGACGGGACTATCAATATCAGTAAACAATTGGCCGATATGCAGAAGGATGCAAGGCAAGAGGAAACAGCGGGATCGGAAGCGAAGACGAAAAAGCCTGCGCCTGCAGTTGCTGCAGAAGACGCCAGCGGGGATAAAGCCGCTCCCCTGAAACTACAAAAAATTGTTGTTGCTGGCAAAAGTGCAGTCTTTTTTGAAGATTATACTTTGGCTGTGCCCTATATCACGAATCTGGCCATTTCCCGACTGGAGCTGACTGGCATTGATTCGAGTAAACTCGATCAGAAGACAGAGCTTCTTCTTGAGGGAGAGCTTGAAAAACGGGCGCCTTTAGTCGTTTCCGGACAGATCTCACCTTTTAAAGCAAAACCCAGTTTGAATATGAAGGTCAGCCTGAAAAATTATCCACTTTCCAGCCTGTCGTCCTATACCGTTCAGTCGGTGGGTACGGCACTGGCAAGTGGCCAGCTTCAGTTAAAGAGTAAGTTGGCCCTGGCTGATGATAAATTGGATATGGATAACAACATCCTGCTGAAAAAATTGGAAACAAAGACCATCTCCCCGGAACTGGCAGCAGAGTTGAATAATCAGTTACCCCTTCCTCTGGATTCGGCGCTGTCGATCCTTAGGGACAGCGATGAAAATATCTCGCTGGATATTCCGCTGAAAGGGCCGGTGAGTGAATTAAATGTCGGTGTGTCCAGTGTCCTGATCACCGCACTCAGTAAGGCTATTGTACCCGCCGCCTCAGGCTATCTGATGTATGCCCTTGGTCCCTATGGGGCTCTTGCCTACGTTGGCATGAAAGTTGGCGAATCAATGCTTCAGGTTGAGCTGCCGCCGGTGGTGTTTGCGCCGCGGGAAGCATCTCTTACCGAAGATCATGGTAAATATCTGCAAAGGATTGGCAAAATATTGCAGGATCGTCCGGAGACAGATATTCAAATTTGCCCCCGGGTAGCATCCTGGGAGTTTTTGACTGAGGAGGACAAGAAAGCAGTAAAGGGCAATGTTATTGAGGTGGATGAGGATAAACGGCCCGAGTTGATAGAACTCGGGCAGCAAAGGGCCACGGCGGTGCAGGGTCTTCTGGCAAGTGAATATGGTATTGATCAGGGCCGATTGCTGATCTGCAATACCACTATCGTTACAGAAAAGGACGCGGTTCCTGAAGTCTTGCTTCAGCTCTGATGCTTTAGCGGCCCATGAGGACCTTTTTTTTGGCGGCCTCCAGATCAAAGTAATGCGGATCGAAATCGGGGAGACCGGTCAGCTCGTAAAGGCTGTTCGAGTTTTTGTTGTCAGGTGATTCGAGGGTAGTTAAGAGCTGCTGGTATTCATGAATATCGCCAATCGTCTCGGGTGGGCAGGCCATCTCACCCGCGAGGAGGATAGGGTGGGTAAGCTGTCTGGTCGGGGGCACCACTTCCTCCAGATGGATCTCATGCTCCCATCCTTCACCCGCATCATAGATGTAGCTAAACATAAAGCGCATCCCTTCCTCGAGGGTGTGCAGTTTATATTTATGCTCGTCGAATCGCTTTGATTCTCTGGGGAGGTTGGTTCGTATTGTTGGCTCGTAGCTAATTTTGCCCACCAGAAACTGATGGACGTGGGAATCACTCCAGCCCATGCTCAACTGGATAGTGTCGTGGAGTTGAGCCAGGGTGAATGTACCCGGTACCTGAACTCGTCGCCAGATCAGTGGATCGGAAAAAGTTATAGAAATATGCAGGATATAGCTTGGAACCTGTTTCTCGTCTTTCTTGCTTTCGGGCGCTGGTTTAGTCTTTTGTGGAAAAACACCTTTTATAACCTGAGCCATACATTCCTCCTTGTCTTCTTTTCCGGCGGGGGCTTCTCGTAAACTGCTGTGCGTTTGCGTAACACAGTAATGCAGGAAGATAGCTCTGGCTAGGAGTAGGTCAGATTATGCCCTTTCCCACATCTCAAGTGCTCTCGGATATCTCCTGCATTGTTGTCAGGAGCAGTTGCCTGAATTTGTCCACGGCTTTTTGGCCATTGGTCCCTTTTTCATCCCGGATAACCTTAAAGAAATCGTGGCAAATTTTGATGTTGCCCGCTGACCAGTTCTTGGTGAAACCCTGTGGTGAGTCGTTTGGTAAAATCTTTTGATCCGTTTTTGTATAGTCCCTTCTGCCGTGGGCCCAGTTGATGGTGTGCTGGTAATAGAGCAGGGATCGATTCAGCAGAACAAAGAGCAGGTCGATGGATTTGGCCGGGCCTATCTGAATCTGTTTGCCTCCCAGTGGAATGCCCATGAGTGAGAATTTATCAGAGATATTTTCGCCACCGAAAAAGGCACCGAGTGCCCCGGCCAGGGTCCCCATTGCGGTGAACATCCCCAGACCGTGACCAAGTGCTGCCACATCCAAGCCAGCGCCAATGGCCGCGCCACCAAGGCCGCCAGCAATTATGATCTGTTGTCTGGTGAGGCCCAGAAGCTGCCAGGTTCGTTCATCGAACAGATCTTTATGGAGAATAGAATGAGGTGGCAGGTCGTATTGAAAGATATTGTGTTTGAAAAGATTCCGGATACGCTTGTGGGCCTTTGATTCCAGGCGGCTGATGCTGTCACTGTAGTCTGAAAACAGTTTTTTCCGGCACTGGTCTGCCTCTTCTTCTGAACCGAGGTTACCGGTGAGTTGCAGGGTGAGGGCGTCAGTGAGCAGGCTGGTGATGATATCCGCCGTCGCATTATTGCGTCCAGCCCAGTCTTTTATGAAGGCGGCAACAACCTCGGAGAGGACCTGATGCCAGTCCTGATCAATTGATTTAAGCGTTTCCAGAAGGAGAATTCGCTCGGCATAGGTGGCGCGGTGGGCATTGAAGACCCGGTTGGAATTAAAATTTTTGCGGAACTCTGTTTTCCAGGCCAATAGATGCTCGTTATCATCTTCCTTGCAGTTGATGATGGCCATTCGGGGCTTGCCGGTCAGGCGTAAAATTTCCATTTCTGCCCTGTCGACATTACGAACTGGCCTCGATCCATCGACGACATAGATGATTCCCGCCCCTCTTTCAACGGGGCCCAAAAGCTCACAGTCATCGTGCAGTTCCGGGACCGTTTTGGCATATTCTCTAAACGTTTTAAGGGGATTCTCTTCGGTTTCTGTTCGTTTTTTGAGCTCACTGAGGACCCTGCCGGGATTTTGAAAGCCAGGGGTGTCGGTAAAGCGCAAAACTTCCCTGCCATCGATCACCACCGGAAAAGTGCGGCACTCAGTGGTTTCGCCGGGGGTTGCACTGACCCGGACGGAATCGTCTTCGGCAAGGGTGGAGAGGACAGAAGATTTCCCTTCGTTTGGGTGTCCCAATATGGCAAATTCCGGTATCATTAAAGCCTTCCTGTCAGGAAATCAGAGAAAAAATTGTCAGATAGGGATCACCGGTGGCCTCAATCTTTTGCCGCCAGATGGTAAAGTCTTCCGGCGCTACCGGGGTAAAGTCTTTTGTGTCCGATCGACCAATCAGTCCCAGATAAAGAACGCTGTTCTTTGGTAAGATACCACGTAACTCTTTGAGGTAGGAAAGAAAATCGACAAGAGGGACCATCCAGCCTTCCATTACAATAAAGATTCCTTCTTCTGTCTGCCACTCTTTGTTTGCCAGAACTTGTTTGAGTTGTTGGTCCTCCTCGTAGCCGACCATAAATCTGTGCATCTCTTTTATGGCAAGGCCCCGTTTTTTTAAGAGTGGGGCGAGTTTTTCGGCCGGGCAGAGGTCATAGATGTCATCGGGAATAAGGACGACCTGACCCATAAGGTTTGCAGCAGATGGCAGTGGCGGCTGGTGATTTTCCCTTGGTTCAATTCCGGCGTCTTTTCCTGCTGATTCTGGTGCGGCCTGGGTAGAGATCAGAGGTGTCTGCATACGTCTGATAAGAGCCAGACAGTCCGGGGTGTCAAATTTGAGGTTTTTCAGGGAACTGCGTTCCATTATTTTACCCGCAAAGAAAAGGGCCATCCGCAAAAAAAGTCCGTAAAAAAGCAGGCAAAATACCAGAAAGGGCCACCAGGCAATGAGGTTGCCGGTGGTCAGATGATAAATCCCTTCTTTCAGGATGATGCGGCTTCCCTCTATCTCGGCAAGGGACGGATAGCTGGTGCCTTCCGGGACAAACCAGGACCAGGGCAGGGCTGCGAGCATGACGACATGGTGGATGGCCGTAGCTCCGAATTGCATGGTCGACTGCCAGCCAAAGGCTAAATCGGTGGTTGAGATTTTTATCAGGGTAGCTGACAGAAGGCCAAGGTTGAAGCCTATGGCAAAGAGTTGGAAAAGAGCAAAGAGCGGCCAGTAAAAGAGAGAGCCATAGACTGTGCTGCGCGCCTTGAAAATGCCAAAGGCGTGGCTGACGCTGGCTTTCTTGTCAGTTGTCACTGTTTGCAACCAGCGCTTATAAAAAAAGCCAACAAGATTGCCGATAATCCCTCGAAAAAGCAGAGAATAAAATGAAGGGAGTTTTAGTCCCGGCCGCAAAGGACGCAGGAAGAGGGCCACGAGCAGAATGCAGACAAAGGCAAGTTGAGAGACGACAAAAAGGAGCAGAAACTGAAAAACATTGACCGGAGTTGTGCCGGTGTAGGTGAAAAAGGAAAATCCGGCAATGAGTCCAATAATAATCCCTTTGATAACCGCAAGATTTTTGGCGAGGAAATAGGCATCGCCAAAGATTGTTCCCGGACTTTTTCGATCAGGTGGGGGAAAATGTTTTTGAATTCTCTCGTTTAACCATAAGCGGATCAGCTCAGCGCGGGTCGGCTCGTTGGCATTGCGCAGTTGCCCCTGCTGATTGAGAAAGATATTTCTGTCCCGCAGATGCAGCTTGTCGTCGTCAGCGTTCTTGTCCTGATGACAGAAATACTCCAGATCGATGATGGTATTATATTGCCAGTTCTTTTTCATGGGGCCCATTATACCAGAATGGCGGTGGCTGGCAATAAAACCTCTGGTGTCTCTTTGAAGTCGGGTAACATTTTGTAACGAAAAAAAATATTTAGGCTGGTTTGATGGTTTGTCTGAGAACTTCTCGCACGAAAGGAAAATGTTGTCAACCGACCCAAAAGTAAGCTAGGATATGGGCGAAAATAATTCTTATCTGCCGGAGATCTTTCATCTCAATCAGGGGTTTTCATGAAGGTACTTATAAGCTGCCGTTTTTTCTTTCTCGCACTTGCCATCATCGTCGGCCTGGACTTTCCACCATTACCTTTATTTGCTGAAGAAAATTCAGACGAGCCGATGGCAAAAGCCAGCAGCAAAGAAGAGCCAAAAGCCAACTTTATCCAGATCTATTCATGGGCCACTATTCTGCCCAAAGAGTTAATTGACCTGCAAAATGATCTGAGCAGAGGAGAAAGTTTTACAGCCGAGAAAAAAACGCTGGCTACTCTGGCAAAAGAAATCAACGAGCTCAGCAAAGAGGTAAACCATGCCAAAGCGAACCCCGATTTGAGCTTGAGGCAGGTGACCAACTATCAGACCATGGTCTATAAGTTTAACATTCGCCTGAAAAAGCTCAGTGAGCCGATAGCAGAGACCATCTCTGATCTTTCGTCTAAAAGAATAGAATGGCAAAAGAAGAAAGATCAGATCACTGTGTATAAAAAGAAGGATGTGGTGTCTCGGGCCTTGGCGAAGGATCAGGAAAAAACGCTGCTTGAGACCATTGATGACGCCCTGCAGCTCATTGAAGAGCAGCTAAAGTTCGCTTTGGACGTCGGTAAAAAGATCGGTGATCTTCAGGTTCAGGTCTATTCTGTTGACACCCTTTTGGCGGATATGGCGTCGGAACTGAAAGCGAGTTCCTTCCAGCGGACATCGCCTTCAATACTTTCCGGTGAGTTTTACGCCATGATTAATGGTGATCTGTTCCGGCAAAGTTATATGAATACCAGGAGTTTTTTCGCCGATTTGCTGGCGCCACAACGTTTGAAAGACAATATGAATCTCATCCTGTTGAGTGTGGTTGCCTTTTTTCTCGTCGGCTTTTGGATTCACAAAACGAAAAATCTGATTTCTGCCTCCTCACGCTGGTTTCCCTTTGCCACCCATCCTTTTGCTACGACCATTTTTATTGGCGCGAGTCTCAATACTCTTATAGGGACGATACCGGCTATCGAAATTGATTTGTCTCAGCAAGGAAGGGCTCTTCTGAATATCGTGGTGTTGATCGCGTCAATTCGTCTGACCAGCAATCTGGTTTTAGATAAAGATCTCCGGAAAATGCTCGTTCGCATGATCATCTTTATGACTATGGCCGTTTTGATAGTCGCTCTCAATTTCCCATTTATTGTGATAGTGCTCTACGTCTTTTATGTGTCTCTTTTAACTCTTGTCTACTATTTTTATCAGCTCCGAGCCATCAGAGGACTGACTGGATATGTTGCAGGGTTGAAACGAATCTCCGGTGTCTTTCCTGTTGCAGCCCTGCTTCTAGGATACTACGGCTATGACAAGGTTGTGGTGATGTTGTTTTTGAGTTCGCTCAGTGCTGTCATTCTCTGTCTCATCGTCTGGATTCTCTTCCGGCTGCACATGGGGCTTCTCGATCTGTTGCTTTCAGTACTGCCGCTGAACCTCATCAGGGATCAGCGGGAGATCATTTTGAAAAATCTAAAACCGATTATCTTCTGCGTACATATTATTTTACTTGTTGCCATCCAGACAGTTATTTTCAATATCTATCCCAATAACACAGAGGCATTACACAACATTTTTGTTACGGGTTTTGAGTTCCTTAATTACAACATTTCGCCTGGCTATATTCTTATTATTATCTTTGTTGTTTATGGCTCTCTGCTGTTGTCAAGGGCCGTTCAAATGCTTCTTTTAAGTAAAATTTTACCAAGCTACGGTGCGGAAAAAGGTGTGCAGCTATCGATCGCCCGATTGGCGCACTATGCAGTCCTGTCGCTTGGCTTTCTGCTCATGTTGAATGTGCTGGGTTTCCAGCTTGAACAACTTGCTCTTCTTGGTGGTGCCCTGGGTGTGGGGATCGCCTTTGGTTTGCAGGCGATCGTCAATAATTTTGCCAGTGGTTTGATTTTGCTTTTTGAAAGACCTGTCAAGGTTGGCGATACTATTCAGGTCGGCTCCGAAATAGGAGAAGTGAAAAATCTCGGGCTGCGGGCCACGGTCATCCAGACCTTCGATAATGCCGAAATAGTTGTCCCTAATTCCGACCTTATTACCGGTCAGGTAACCAACTGGACTCTGAGCGAAAGAAAAGTGAGGGTCCGGGTGCCCGTCGGTGTTGCCTATGGCACCGATATCGCAAAGGTGCTGGAGATTCTCCGCAACTGTGGTAATGCCAATCCGATGGTTCTTAACACCCCTCCGGCAAATGCTTTTTTTCTGGCCTTTGGTGCCAGTTCCCTCGATTTTGAGCTTCGGGTTTGGATTCTTGAGTTTCTTGATAAATTGCAGGTGTTGAGTGATTTGAATCAGGATATTGAAAATGAATTCTCTCTAAATAATATTGAGATACCCTTTCCACAGACTGATCTCCATCTACGCTCAGTGGATGACGCTGCTGCGGCCTCCATGCGGGGCGACTCTATCGCACATTCAAACGAAGCTGATGATTCAGAAGATAAAAAAGAGGAAATACAAGAAGAAATATAGAGTACAGAGAAAAACCGGGGAAAACAAAGAAACAACTGGAAAGGCGATAAAGGATCAGCGATAACAACAGGTTGTTATCGCTGATCCGGGATGCTATCAGATTTTTACAACATTTTGTGCAGCCGGACCTTTTTGGCCGTCTACAACTTCAAAGCTGACGCGTTCGCCTTCTGAAAGGGATTTGAATCCGTCTGCCTTAATAGCGGAATGATGGACAAATACGTCCTGGCCTCCATCTTGTTCGATAAAACCAAAGCCTTTTGCATCATTAAACCACTTAACTGTTCCTTCTGCCATTGCTACTACTCCTGTGTAATGGGGTCCATTGAGGCCCCGTTTTTCGATTGTCTGAGTTTGCAGTGTGCCTACTCAGGCATCAGCTTGCATTGCAAACTGAATTTGTTGCCTGTATGAAATATTTATACAGGCAAATTGCTGTGGCTGTGGTTTGTCCACATCCGGCTATGGTAAAGCGCCTTACAAACTATCTGCGCTTCTTTCCTTTCTTTTGCGGTTCTGCCTCGTTGCAGACCAGTGGGCGATTCTTGTAATCCTGTTTGTTCAGCGTTTCCATTGCCTTATGGCCTTCTGATCTTGTTGCCATTTCGACAAATGCAAAACCTTTCGGTCGGCCGGAGAAATGATCTATGACAAGGTTTGTGTTGACGACTTCGCCAAAACCGCTGAATAGTTGAAGGACTTCTGATTCGGTTACATCATAAGGCAAATTGCCTATAAAGAGTTTCAATCCGTTGCTCCCTGAGACTATGATCGGCAAGAATTTTTATCGGCAACAAGGATGCAAGAAAACTGCAAGGCAACTGACGAGAAACACTATGCGTGATCGGATTTAGTTAGGACCTGTAAACAGGCTATACAATACATACAATAGGAACACAAGCAAATAACGCAAGGTGCCAGGACGACAGGTGATCACTTTAATTTTTATTTTCAAAGAATCAATGTTCAGGGGCACGGTTGCTGGCGAAAGCAGAAATACGCCGGTGGTAACCGAGCCGATGATAAATGATTTGCATCACTGTTTTTTTAAGGTTTCGCGTAAATAATAGTCATAATCGCCTTCGTAAATTCGCATATTACCATGGTCAATTTCGAAGACCCGGGAAACCAGAGAACGGAGAAAATGGCGATCATGGCTGACCAGTATAACAGTTCCTTCAAATTTTTGCAGGGCGGTCAGGAGCACGTCCCGGGATTGGATGTCGAGATGGTTGGTCGGTTCATCGAGCACGAGAAAATTGAGTGGTTGTCCGAGGAGTGTGGCCAGGATCACCCGGCTTTTTTCACCACCGGAAAGGTTGGCTATCCGTTTGTCGACATCATCGCCCTGGAAGAGAAACGCGGCACAGAGATTGCGGATCGTGCCGATATTTTCCAGCGGAAAATGTTCCTGCACTGCTTCAAAGACGGTCTGCTCGGGGCGGAGAAGATCCATGGAATGTTGGCTGAAATATCCTGTGGTGACGCCAACGCCAGGGATAACCTCGCCGGCAGTTGGTTCGGTATCGCCGATGATGGTTTTCAGGAGGGTGGATTTTCCTGCCCCGTTCACTCCAACCACGGCGATTTTTTCCAGGCGGCGTACGGTACCGGTAAGACCACTGAAAACAGGAATTTCCCGGCCGTCGTGGCCTGTCCAGGTCTTGCCGAGATTACTGAGGTGCAGGACATCATCACCACTTCTCGGCGGTGTTGGAAAGGTAAATTTTATGGTTCGCTGTTCGGCCGGCAGAACAATCCGCTCAATTTTCTCAATTTTTTTGATGCGGGACTGTACCTGGGCGGCGTGGGAGGCGCGGGCAGCAAAGCGGGCAATGAATTCTTCTTCCTTGGCGAGCATCTCCTGTTGCCGGCGATAACTGGCTTCGAGCTGCTGTCGTCGAATTTCCCGCTCTTGCAGGTAGAAATCGAAATTGCCGCTATAGGTTGTGGTGCCGCCGTTGGCCACCTCGATAATCCGGGAAACGATTCTGTTCATGAATTCCCGGTCATGACAGGTCATGAGCAGGGCACCTTTAAACTCGGTGCGCAGCCATTCTTCCAGCCAGAGGATTGACTCAATATCCAAATGGTTGGTGGGCTCGTCAAGCAGCAGAACGTCGGGATTGATAGTGAGAATCTTGGCCAGTGCAATACGCATCTTCCAGCCACCGCTGAAAATTTCCACCGGACTGTTAAAATCCTGGGGCGAAATTCCGAGGCCGGTGAGGATGGCTTGGGCTCGGGGTTCAAGGTCGTAGCCACCGCGCTGTTCGAAGATTTCCACGGCTTCGCCATAACGCTCAAGGAGGTTGGCCATTGCCTCGTCTTCCATGGGCTCGCCCATCTCTGCTTCCATCACCGAGATCTTTTCGCCAAGTTCGACGATGTCTCCCGCGGCGGACATCACCTCACTAATGACGGATCGACCAGCCATTTCGCCGACATCCTGGGAAAAATAGCCGATAACGGTCTTTTTGGAACAGGAGATATCGCCTTTGTCCGGTTCTTCCTCTCCGGTAATCAGGCGAAAAACAGTGGTTTTCCCCGCCCCGTTGGCGCCGACAAGGCCTGTTTTCGTACCTGGGAGAATCTGGAGGCTGGCATTCTGGAACAGAACCTGCGAGCCGTGCTGCATATGGATATTCGTTAAATGTATCATCGTCGATTATAAAGAAAAAATGGCCGGAAGCTAACATGATACTATAAGACGATGCAAGAGGATTTTCCTGTGCTCGACTGGAGTTTGCCACGACGGGTAGTACCTCGCCTGGTCGATGGTGGTCTCGAAATTGATTGCGCCGCTTAAGGCGTACTCTGGAAAATTAGCGACTTCAGACGAGAAAAAAGGTAGGTTATCGCCAGAGAGTCAAGCGATTTCCTACGGCTCAACAAGAACAATTTAAAATCTAACGTGAAACATATGAAGAGCAGCAAACGCAGTCCAATCCCCGCTAAGAAGAAATTAAAAACAGACACCTTTACCGTCGAGAAAGATGATACGCTTCTTGCGTGCTTATTGGCGTCTTTTCCCCACAAAAGCCGAAATATCATGAAGGCTGTTCTTAAAGGCGGCCAGGTGGCAATCAATGGAAAACCTGTCACTCAATTCGATCATGCCCTCCGTCCCGGTCAGCGCATCGAAGTTTGTTGGGATAGGAAAAAAGCGCAGCAGCAACCCTATGGCCTGACCATTATTTATGAAGATCAGGATCTGATTGTGATCAACAAGCCATCAGGGTTATTGACAATTGCCACCGATAAGGAAAAGCGGAAGACCGCCTATGCCATCCTCAGCAACTATGTCAAGATGGCCGATCCGGAGAATAAAATTTTCATCATCCACCGGCTTGATCGGGAAACTTCCGGCCTGCTGATGTTTGCTAAGAATGAAAAGATCAAACTACAGATTCAGGAAACCTGGGCCACAACCATCGATCAGCGAACCTATGTCGGGGTCGTCGAAGGTGAGGTGCAAGAGCCGGAGGGAACCATCGTCTCCTGGCTGAACGAGAGCAAGGCGTTTATCGTTTATTCTTCCCAGAATCCGCAGCACGGCCAAAAAGCGATTACCCACTACAAAAAGATTAAGGGAAACAAGGCGTTTTCCCTTCTCCAGATTAATCTGGAAACAGGGCGAAAACATCAGATCCGGGTGCATATGCAGGACATCAACCACCCGATAATTGGCGACAGCAAATATGGCTCGACTCAGAGTCCTATTCGTCGTATGGGCCTGCACGCCCAGGTGCTTGCCTTTACTCATCCCAAAACGGGCAAACCCTGCCGTTTTGAGACAGAAATTCCAAGAAAGTTCTTGCAGATCTTTAGCCCGGAAAAATAAAAATTTGGCATGGAACGAATGCGGGTTTTCGGTTAACTGGAACAGGTTCTGTCCAAAAACCGTCGAACGACTTCCGACATATTTTTCAGGAGGATGGGTTGTCATACGAAGAGGTCGTTGTAACGGGGAAATGGTTTGAAGTCTATTAAAGAAACATCCTATCGCTGGATTATCGTTGTGGCTGGGGTTGCCGGTCTTTTTGCGAGCCTTGGCCTGGGGCGTTTTTCCCTGGGGATGATACTGCCGTCAATGGGCGAGGCACTGGCGCTGACATATAGTCAGATGGGTTTGATCAGCACCGTCAATTTTTGCGGCTATTTGATGGCAGTATTGTTGTGCGGACCTCTCACCGTGCGGTTGGGTGCGCGTCTGGTTATTTTTCTCGCTCTGGCGCTGGTTTCTTTTTCCATGGTCCTTATCGGTTTTTCCAGCCACTATCCAGTGATTCTGCTGCTTTATTTTCTGACGGGTGTCGGCAGTGCTCTCTCCAACGTTCCGATCATGGCTCTTATCTCCGTGTGGTTTGACGGCAGGAGCAGGGGCAGGGCGGCAGGGCTTTGTGTGATGGGTAACGGCATGGCGATTTTAGTCACCGGGAAAGCTGTGCCAGTGCTTAATGGAATGGCGGATGGTTGGCGGGTGAGTTGGGTTGTCCTCGGTTGTCTGGTCGGCGGTATTGCGGTGCTGTGCTATGTCCTTTTTAGAAATCGCCCGGAAGATGTGGGGGATGTCGAGGCGACTAAGATTTCAATCACTCGGGCAACAGCAGAAGGGGAAAATATCTCAGCACAACGAATTTCCGGCAAAAATATATTTTTCCACTGCGGGGCGATTTATTTTCTCTTTGGCTGTACCTGCGTCATTTATATGACTTTCTTTGTAACCGCCCTTGTCCAGGATCGTGGCCTCAGTGAACAGGTGGCGGGCAATCTCTGGTCCTGGGTTGGGCTTCTCAGTATTGTCTCGGGGCCTCTCTGTGGTCACTTCTCGGATATATATGGCCGAAAAATAATTCTGGCGGCTGTTTTCTTTCTCCAGGCAACAGCCTACCTGCTGGTGGCCATACATTTACCAATGTTCTCCGTCTATATTTCTTTAGGCTGCTTCGGTCTTGTTGCCTGGGGCACACCGACCGTCATGTCCGCTTTGGTGGGCGATCACGCCAGCCCGGAGCGGATTGCGGCAATGTTTGGTTTTGTCACCTTTCTGATGGGGATCGGCCAGATCATCGGTCCGGCCTGTGCCGGCTTCCTGGCTGAGCAGAGTGAAAACTTCTCCGGCAGTTTTTTGCTCGCTGCGGTCTTGGCTGGGGTGGCAATTGTCCTCAGCTTGCTCCTGCCTGGTAAAAAACATTGTGTCGGCTCATGGAATTCACTACATTGTCGGCCAAAATAAATTATATTTTATGCTGATCTGGACGAATCGAGGACGGCCGGACAGCTAAGCTTGCTTTGTTTTGCAATCTTAAAATCCAAGAAGAGCTTTCCCTTTATACCGTATTGCCATGCCTGAGTCTTTGCAGCCATCCCCCGAAGAATTGAATCAACTCTTTATTAAAGCAGGTGAAGATCACCAAAACGGATTATTGGATTCGGCCGGATCCGCTTATCTCCGCCTGCTGAAATATTTCCCTGAAGTCCCCTTGTTGCATTATAATCTTGGCCTTGTCTATTATGAGCAGGAAGAATTTTCTAAGGCAAAAGAGTCCTTTGCCAGAGCGGCCGATCTCAATCCCGAAGATATGGACACCTTGTTCAATCTGGGCCTGACCCAGAAAAAGACTGGTGACCTGGAGGGTGCAATTCGTTCTTATGAGCGGGTATTAGAGATCGATGCCAAAAGTATTGATACACTCTATAACCTTGCCGGCTGTTACAAAGACTGCAAGCAGCATCAAAAATCCATTGACACCTATCTGAAGGTCTTGAGGCTATCGCCGGACCATACCTCGGCCAACAATAATCTGGCCCACGCTTACCACCTTGTCGGTGCGACTGAGCAGGCCATTTATCATTATCAACAGGTTCTGAAATGTAAGCCGGATCATCATTCGGCCAAACATATGCTCGCAGCGCTTACTGCCGCTGACATGACCGGTGCGCCAGACGCATATGTGCGGGAGGTATTCGATACCTATTCCCAGCACTATGAACAAAGCCTGGTGGTCGAGTTGGAATATTCGGTGCCGGCAACAATCAGAGGCGTGCTAGATAGTCGTGCCGATTGGAAAAAAGAATTTGAGCACGGCCTTGATCTTGGTTGTGGCACTGGTCTGAGCGGCGAGGCCTTTACTGATGTCGTCGCTGTGCTTGATGGGATAGATCTGTCAGAGAAGATGATAGCACTGGCGGCAGAAAAAAAACTTTACCGAAAACTCTACGCCGGCAATATCGTCAACGTATTAAAATCATTGAAATATTGCTATGATTTTTGTCTTGCCGCCGATGTCTTTGCCTATGTCGGTGACCTTGCCGAGACCTTTTCTCTCTTGAGAAGTCGCGTTCGTCGGGATGCTTTGTTCTGTTTCTCCACAGAAACGGATGAAGGCTCCGGCTTTCGCTTGCAGCAAACTGGAAGATTTGCCCACGCACCCGGCTATATAGAAAAAGCTGCTCGTTCGACTGGCTGGAAGGTGGTGACCAGTGAGAGAACCTCACTCCGGAAGGAAAAAGGCAGGTGGGTACAGGGGGATCTCTGGTTTCTCGGACTCCCTGACTAAATTTTGTGCGGGTTGCCGGGAGGCTCTTCAAGCCCGCAAAGCATAAAGCCGAGAATGGGCTGGCATTTCTCCGCACAGGAGGATGTGAAAGAGCCGTGTTGGTGGCCGCCTGATTTGTTCTCTCGTCCCCAAAAAAATTCACTTATACCGAGTGGCCGCAGGTTGTTTTTGGCCGCAAAGTGGAGGAGCTTGGGGGCGCAGCAATCTCCGGTGCCGGTGGGGATGCCGCTTGGGATGCCGCTTAGGATGCCGTTTCGGCCGGTAAAAGCCTCGGCAAGGGTGGCGGTTTCACCCCGAAAATTAGCAAGTCGGTAGAGGCTGTGGATATCTTGCATCAGTTGCCGGGAGAGCTGGCGGCGTTCTTTCCTTGCTGCCAGCCAATCGGCCGAATGGGGGATACCCTGGTCGATTTTGGCTCCGATCTGTTTGATCTGCTTTTCTTTCTCGACAGTCAAGGTCAGGAAATCGTCGATCTCAAACAGTGGTGGTGCCCATCCCTCAACCAGCCAGATGCCATTATACTGGCCGGAAAAGGCCTGGATGGTTCTGACTGTCCCGTCTGCTTGCAGACATTCCATCACCCCAAACATCTTACCTCTGGCAGGGCCAAAGAGCGGGGCCGTGTCGAGTGCTGTATCGGTTGCCTGTGTTAAACCTGAATCCGGTTCTGTTGAAAAAAGGTTAATTGTGCCAAGCTGTTCCAGCTGGTGCATAAGTTCTCGGCAACGCTGCCGGGTATTACCCGGACCGAGCCAATGTTCCCGGTTGCATCTCTTGCAAAATCCACCTGTCCTGAAAGACACTGCTTCGCCGGTGTGCTGTGTTATGGTTTTTCCCATCTTCATTTCAAACCTATTTATCCAATTGGTCGTTGAGAGGTCGTCGAAAACTCGATTCCACGCCAGGGCGTTGATCGTACACCGCTGAAAACCATCTGCACAGCCCTTTTTGAGTAAGACCGAGCACCCTGTTTTTGGCGAACCACAAAGAGGACCTTTCTGAAATTACGCGAACATGATATTGTGCAAGACGTTTGTTGTGTGACTGGTTCTTCTGTTACGAATGCATATAGTATGCGTCGAATTGTTGAAAGCAGAATAATTCCTGCAAAAAAAAATGACAGTTGATGGCCCGGTCTGCCGTATATATCCGGTTATCGCGTAATGCAGTATAGAAAAAGGATGAAACATATGGCTAATCAGCAGCGGGGAGAAACAGGTGAAGATTTTCAACAGTTGGGGCCGGATCGGGTTCTGAATCTTGTCGAAAAGACCCTGGGAGTTCGGTGTAATAATTTATTTCGGACCTTGAACAGTTATATCAACCGGGTCTTTGAGATTGAAACAGTGGGAAAAGTCCGGATGGTGGTGAAGTTCTACCGGCCAGGTCGCTGGTCAAAAGAGGCCATCCTCGATGAGCATAAGTTTCTGCTCGATTTGGTAGAACAGGAAATACCGGTGGTAGCTCCACTTTTTTTCCCAGGCGGGGAGACCCTCGCTGAGAGTGATGGCCTGCTTTTTAGTGTTTTTCCTAAATGCGGTGGGCGAAGTGTGGATGAGTTTAACGATGACCAGTGGCTGCAGTTAGGCCGGTTACTCGGAAGAGTTCATCAGGTCGGGGAGACAGCCAAGGCGAAACATAGGATTACCATGGCTCCGCAGCACTCGACGCGTAAGCAGTTGAGCTATCTCATGAAATCCCCCTGCGTGCCGGAGGAGATGAAACCTCCTCTTGAAAAGGCCATCCTGGACATTATTGCCGATATACAACCCTTGTTCGCCAAGACCGAAAGAATCCGCATTCATGGGGATTGCCATTTTTCCAACGTTATTCAAAGGCCCGGAGAATCATTTTACCTGATCGACTTTGACGATATGGCCATGGGGGCGCCGGTACAGGATATCTGGATGCTCTTGCCAGGAGAGGTCGATGAATCTTTTGTCGAACTCGATCTCTTTCTTGAGGGGTATGAAACCTTTCGTCGCTTCGATCGAAGGGCCTTGCGGCTGATTGAGCCACTCAGGGCCATGCGCTTTATCCATTATATGGCCTGGTGCGCTCATCAGGTGGAGGGGGATGGTATTACCAGAGCTATTGACGGTTTCGGTTCGCAGGAATACTGGCGCAGCGAAATTGCTGGTCTTGTCGATCAGCGGGAAAGAATTGCCGAAGGGCAACAGCCTTCGGGGAATATGCTCTAGGACAAACTCCTGGTATTGGTTGTGTGCCGGTTAGCGTAGCCAGGTGGCCATTCTCGCTGGAATACTTAAATTGTTTTGTTTGGCTGTTTTGATAATTTGTTGAAAGTTAAGATTAAATTGTTTTGACAGTCTGCTGATCTCTTTCTTATCCAGGCATATCTGTTGCCAGGGCAATGCAAAAGGCATGGCAATGGCAACGATGTTGCCGCGGTCAGGAACAGGAAGATAGAGACAGCCTTCGAAATAGGTGGCGAAAATAGTCTTGATCTCTTTCAGCCTCACCTTGTCATCGCTCCAGAGATTGGCGCTGACAACTCCTTTGGGGCTAAGAGAGTCGGCACAAAGACTGAAGAACAGCTCGGAATAAACGGTTGGTGCCATGCCCTGGTCGTCAAAGGCATCGACCAGGATGAGGTCGTATTTTTTGCCCCGGTTGTCTTGCAAGAAACTGCGGCCATCTGCACAGTACACGGATATTTGGTCGTCAGCCGGTAGTTGGAAATAGTCTCTGGCTGCGTCGATAGTCTGCTGTGAATAGTCGACGGTATCTATTTGACAGTTGGCGAAATGGTGACGGAAAAATCGAACAAAGGAACCGGAACCAATTCCGATAATAAGAACATTCTGGGGCGCAGGGTTGATCAGGAGCGCTAAAGCCATGTAACAGGTGTAGGATAAGACCAGGTCAGAGGGATTGGTAAGTGACATGCGGCTCTGGAGAGATCTGCTGCCGAAATAGAGAGAGCGATGGTTGGCTTTATCTTCGACTTCAACCAGATGGTCATTCCAGAAATCACTGTAGAGCAAACGGTCTGAGTTCTTTGACATAATGATAGGTGATTATGTTTTTAAAGGTTGTATAATCCTTGACGGCGGCAGTTTATTTTTGTCATACTATTAATAGTACACATACTATAGTAGACGGGGCGAAAATGTCCACAGCGTCGGAGGAATCACCTTGGTAACACAAGAGACAAAAAAGAAGATTCTGGTCATGGATGACGAGGACATGGTCGGAGAGATTGCTTGCCAAATGCTTGAATATCTTGGTTTTGATGCTGTGCGGGTGGTCGATGGCGCCGACGCAGTCAGAGAGTATAAAAAAAACCTGGATGATGGTCACGCCTTCGCGGCGGTGATTATGGACCTTACCATTCCTGGTGGGATGGGTGGGCAAGAGGCCGTTCGTGAGATTCTGAACATCGATCAGGAGGCGAAGGTGTTTGTCTCAAGCGGATACTCCACCGATCCGATTATGGTAAATTATCAGGAGTACGGATTTAAAGGGGGGATTGCCAAGCCCTTTGATCTGGCCGCTATGCAGAAAATGCTCGGTTCATTAGCCTAGGTAATTGGAAAAGTGTCTGCCAAGATAAGTAGTCAGGGACATACTTTGTGACCGACTCTGCAAACAGATACATATATTTCACCACGGTTGTTACTTTCTGCTCATTATATGCAGCACAACCGATCCAGCCGCTGTTCCAGGACGAATTTCAACTCTCTCATTTCCAGGCAATTCTGTTTACCACCTTGATGATGGCCCCCCTCGGGGTGGCCCCGCTCTTTTACGGTTATCTCCTTGAGTCCTTTTCAGCAAAAGTTATGGTGCGATGGGCTCTTTTCTTTCTCGGTATTCTCGAAATATTTTTTTCTCTGGCCGGAGATTATTTCACCCTTTTGGCCATAAGGGCAGTTCAGGGGCTGATGATTCCGGCAATTTTGACGTCCCTCATGAGCTATATCAGCTACTCTTCTCCCAAAGAAAAGGTGCAGCATGCCATCGCTACCTATATTGCCGCGACTATTTTGGGCGGTTTTCTGGGACGGTTTCTCTCCGGGCTTTGTACCGATTTGTTTGGCTGGCGATTTTTCTTTTTCGTTCTTGGTCTGCTGCTGCTCGTGAACTGTTACCTGTTAAAAAGCATGGTCCGGGATGCTAAGCTGCATTATGCCCGGCCCAAACTCGCTGAGATTGTTCATCTGCTCCGGGCCAAAGAATTCTTTTGGCTCTACTCTTCGATTTTTTGCCTCTTTTTCGTCTTTGCCGCACTGATGAACTTTCTTCCCTTTGAATTAAAGAGAATTAACCCCGCATTTGGCGAGACAGGCATTGGAATTTTGTATCTCGGCTACAGCATGGGCATCGTCGTATCGCTCAATACCAGACGGATTATCAATTATTTTGGTAATGAACCCGATGCTATCGGGGCGGGTATTCTGGTCTTTGGCGGGGGGCTTCTTTTCTTTATGATTGAAAATTACATGGTGATGTTCTGCGCCATGTTTGTCTTCTGTGCCGGCCTCTTCACCGCCCATTCCTTACTGTCGGGTTTTGTCAACAAGCTCACCTGGCAGAACAAGGCAATCGCCAACGGCCTTTATATTTCCTTCTATTATACCGGTGGCACCTTGGGGTCGGTCTTACCGGGGGCCGTCTTTGAGAGGTTCGGTTGGCTGGCTTTTCTCATACAGCTTTTTGCCATGATCTGCCTTGCTTTCTTTTTAACCAGGCGCCTGAAACATGCGGTCCTGCTCCTGGAAAAAACAGATATTCCTCAGTCCTGATTTTCATTCTCGATAACCAGCATTTTTTTCCAAAGTCCACGGCGGTAGCGCAGAAGAGAGAGGAGAAAAAGGGTGGTAATAAAAACAAGCACCCAGAGCCAGGCGGTGGTGATGGAAATCTGAAAATATTCAATGCCGATGTACACGGGCAGAACAAGACAAAGAGGGGAGGCAATGCCGAGGGCGTACATCATGAACCGCGTATCGCCAGCACCTCTCAGCGCGCCGCTGAACACCATATACAGAGCATCGAAAAAAAGGTAGGCTGAGACGATCTTTAACAGCGATTTGCCATAGCCGAAGACCACCTGCTGAGATGCTGCTCCCTGTCCTGAAGCCATAAAGGGGGCCAGGATAAAATCAGGAGCAAACACAAAAATGAGGTCGATGACCAGAATGTAGGCGATGAGCAATTGGCAGCCGCTGCGGACATAATAGGCAGCAAGGGCCGGTTTTTTCCTGCCCAGAGCCTGGCCGACGAGAATGGTCATTCCCTGGGAGACGCCCATCGATGGCATAAAGGCCAGGGCATTAATGGACAGGACAATATTGGTTGCCGCCAGTTCTGCCCTGCCAATCCGGCCAACGAGAAGAATGAACAGGGTGAAGGCCAGAATGTCCATGGTAAACTGCAGTGAGCCGGGAATGCCAAAGTGCATCAGCCTGAAGAAGATATCCCGGTCGAACCTGAAACCGGAAAAAACACCGAACCGAAGGTTGTTTTTTTTGGTAAAGATGAGCGCGACAAGAAAGATGACGTTAATTGCCCAGGCGGCCACCGTGGCGAAAGCAGCCCCTTCCATTCCGAGCTGCGGCATACCCCATCGACCAAAAATAAGCGCATAATCGAGAGGAATATTAATGAAAACGCCAAGAAAGGTAATGACCATTACCGGTCTGGTAAGTCCACGGCCGGTAAAAAAAGTCGACAGCGTGGCCATTGCCACATGGAGCACAGAACCTTTGCAAAGAATAGAAAAATAAATTTCTTCGAGTTGCCGGACTCCTTCGGCATGACCCGCCAAAGAAAAGATCGGTGTTGCGGCGAAAACACCCACAAGCCAGAGAAGAAGGCCGGAAGCGAGGGTGAAGTAAATACCCTGCCATAGAACAATGCCTATCTTTTGGTGATTGCCCCTGCCGGTATACTGGGCGATGAAGACCCCGGCGTATCCACCGACACCGCCAAAAAAAGCGAGAAAAAGAAACGAAGTGATACCGGCGGGGAGGGCTGCGGAAATGGCGTCTATGGAGTAGTTGGCCAGAAAAACCCGGTCGGTAAACTCCATGACCGTCGTGGCCGAAAGACTGATCACCAGCGGCAGGCAGACTCTCAGCACTTCCCGGTGGCGGCTGTATTGCAATAAATGTTTGAAAAAATGTGGCATCTTTGGTGGTGGTTGTAGCAATAAAATGAACTTCATGGCAAATTCGTCATGAAAGGAATCTGTTAATACACTAACTTTGCGACAATGAATACTGTAAACTTACAGATTTTGAAATGGAAGCTTCACCTCCAACCAAGGCAAGGCACCATGTATTATTTAGAGCAAGCATGTCACAGATAATCATTGATAATGAAAAATGCACAGCCTGTGGAATCTGTGTAACCATCTGTCCCTATCAGGCCTTGGCTTTAATGGACGGCAAGGCCGAGTATATTCTGGATGATTGTTTCCTCTGTGGCCAGTGTCAGGCTGTTTGTCCGGAAGATGCCATTCAGATTCCGCAACTGGCTTCAAACTTGGGGCTGGTTACCGTCAAAGAACGGGAAGGCTTGATAGCTTCAGGCATAACTGACACGTCGGATCTCGTCGCACTGATGCGCTCCAGACGGTCCTGCCGCAGGTATCAAAAGAAGGCGGTGCCCCAGGTGATACTGGAAGATCTGGTCAAGATAGGTACGACTGCACCTTCTGGTACCAATAGTCAGCTATGGAATTTTACCATTGTACCGACCAGAGCGG
Source organism: uncultured Desulforhopalus sp. (assembly GCA_963677465.1). Taxonomy (GTDB): domain Bacteria; phylum Desulfobacterota; class Desulfobulbia; order Desulfobulbales; family Desulfocapsaceae; genus Desulforhopalus_A. The sequence goes on from OY781976.1 coordinate 978,981, forward strand.
ATGTGCAGGTCTTAGGTGGACAGGTGGCCGATTATTACCGTAAATTGAACCGGCTTGCCGAAAATCCCTTCCTGCGATTTATGGTACGAATCGCAGGAGGCGATAGTTTGGGACGATATTATCGCCAATACCACGATTCTGTGGCTGAGGCCTTACAGCAATGGGATGAAGATGGGATAGACCGACTTTTCCACGGTGCGACGGCAGCTATCTTGGTTACTGGTAAAAAAGATGCCAGCTGCCCGGCTGAAGATGCCCTCCTTGCCACTCAGAATATGCTGTTGGCCGCCCATACCATGGGGCTTGGCAGTTGTCTTATCGGCTTTGTGGTCGAGGCCATTCGGCGGGACCGACCGCTGAGACAGCGGGCGGGGATTGTTGGTGATGAGGACATTTATAGCGTTATCGCGCTTGGCTATCCGGCGGTAAGGTATCTCCGTCCGGCAAATCGTAAAGCTGTGGTTCCCCGGATTCTTCGTTTGACGGAAACGAAGCACTAAGCCTGGGAGTCTGTTGAGAGGAGTTTGGCATGGTCAGGTCAGAGCAAATGAGAGTCGTACTCTATTCGTTTGGCTTTAAATACGGTACTCCCGTGGACGTCAATCTGGTCTGGGATGTTCGTTTCCTGCCTAATCCTTATTGGGTGGAAGAACTCCGGCCAAAGACCGGCAAGGTGAGGGAGGTTGCCGATTATGTCCTTGAGAGTGATGAGGCACAGGCTTTTTTCCTCCATCTTCAGCCGCTGCTGCAATTTCTTGTCGAACAGAATAGTGCTGCCGGTAAAAAAAACGTTCGAATCGCCATCGGCTGCACCGGGGGAAGGCACCGATCGGTTGCGGTTACAGAGAAAGTTGCCACCTTGCTGGCCGAACTCCCGGTTGCGTTGACTGTTTTTCATCGGGATATTGAAAGGGATGGCGGGATAATTGACTGACTGCCGGCGGGTTACTTAAGTCGCAACCCGTTGCTTCATTTTAAAATCCTCCCCTTTTAGATTGAATCGATATCAGGGTGGGGAATTTCTACTTAGTTTCCTCCTGCCTATTGGGTAATTATTACCCGGTCCATACAGCTTTTCTTTTTTGCCTTTCCTGCTTGTCTTTTAAATATCTTGTAATATCAAGTTGTTGTCATTTTGTTATCGTCCTGGCATCACAGTTGCTTTACTAAAGGCAAGAGATGATGGCCAGGACGATAACCATCCCGGTATCGGGATCGCTTGGCAAATAACACATTTACAACGCCATTGATGGCAATTGGAAAACAAGGAGAATGATATGAAAAAGAAAATAGTGGCTCTTGCCCTTATCGCTGGACTTACCATGGCAACTGTAGCAACAGCAGGCTGGCAGAATGGAGGCAGAGGTTATGCTAATTGTCCGCAGGTTCAGGGACAGATGATGCAGGGACAGGGACCGATGTTCCAGCAATTGGATCAGGCAACTCAGGACAAGATACAACAGTTTTTTAAGGACACCCAGCCTCTGCATAAAGAAATGGCCATGAAACGGGCTGAGAAGCAGGCTCTTATGCGCAGTGACAATCCTGATCCGCAAGCGGTTGCCAAGGTTACCGGGGAACTGTTTGATCTCCGGACAACAATGCAGGAAAAAGCGGTACTGGCAGGAGTTGACCAGTATGTTGGGCCAGGACACATGGGTCGTGGCGGACGTGGTTGTGGTTGTGGCATGGGACAAGGCCCCGGTATGATGGGACAAGGCGGTGGCATGGGACAAGGTCGTGGCATGATGAATTGGTAGCCGCAACAATAGAACAGTAATCAAAAAAATATAGTACTCCTCCCTGCCCTGTTTGTAGCTTTTCATCTGTGCCCTCCAGGATGACTGCTGCAAATGGGGCATTTTTATTTCTGGAAATGGACCTGCTTTTTTGTGTATGGTGCATATTATTTGAAAAAACGATCTTCTTAAGTCCCTTTGACCGGCAGGTGTCCAATATGAAGATAATTACGGTTCCTTGTTCCTTTGATAATTATGGGTATCTGATCATTTGTGAAGAGACGGGAGATGCTGCCATCGTCGATCCGGCGGAATTCTACCCGATCTCCTGTGAGCTTGAACGTCTTGGCGTGCGTTTGCGCTCCATTTATTGCACCCATCATCATGCCGATCATATCGGTGGCCTGGATGACTTTCTCAATCAATTTCCCGGGCTCCCGGTTTATGGCCATGAGAGTGATAAGCGAAGAATCCGGGGAATGAATTGTTCGCTGACTGATGGGGATAAAATCCAGGTTGGCAATATCCAGGGGCAGGTCATGCATACACCTGGCCATACCACAGGGAGCATCTGTTTCCTGCTTGAAGATGCCTTGTTCACCGGAGACACGCTCTTTAGTGCCGGTTGCGGCCGATTATCGAGGGCAGCCCGCAACAAATGTATGACGCCCTGAATTGTCGCATCAAACCCCTTCCACCCCAAACGAAAGTCTATTTCGGCCATGAATACACGGTCCATAATCTCAAATTTGCAAACTTTGTCGAGCCGGACAATCAGGCGGTCAGTAAAAGGCTGGAACTGACGACAGAACAAAGGAGCAAAGGCATTTTGACCACCCCTTCGACCATCCAGATCGAGTCTGAAACCAATCCCTTTTTGCGTTGCGACGAAAAAAGCATCATTGAAAATACCGTCGAGAAAATTATTGGCGAAACAGTTGATCCCGTAGCGGTATTCACCGCGATTCGTCATCTACGAGACGGGTTCTGATACGTGAAGACCGTCACGTTCTTCTCTGGCTGTGGAGATGATCAGGCAGTCAGGTGGTGCAAAGAGTAAATCCCAAAAGCATCGTTGACCTTCAAACAATAATGGGCTAGATCTCTCTGAACCGATTGCGCTTCGTCGGCAAAACGCATCGGTATGTGAGAGTCGTGGCCTTATTTGTGGTGTGAAATCCTATTTTTCTAGTGTCCGATAGGAACCAACTACAATAAATGAACAATTTTTGGGGGAGGAATTGAAGATGAAAAAGCTTTTAATGGCTGCCTTACTATTCAGCCTGATAAGTTTACAGGGACTCGCTGCGCAGGCAGTTACTATCTCGGTTAGCCAGTTCGTTGAGCATCCGGCTCTTGATGCAGTTTTGCAAGGCTTTCAGGACTATCTGAAAGAGAATGGCATTGTTGCATCATATATTGTTCATAACGCCCAGGCTAATATGGGAACGGCCAGCCAGATTGCCCAGCAGATGGTTGGCGAAAAGGCTGATTTGCTCGTAGCCATCGCCACCCCTTCTGCCCAGACCTGCGTGCAGGCACTGAGCAAGGCCCCAGACGATCTAAAACGTCCTTTCCTGTTCACCGCCGTGACCGATCCGGTTGCCGCCGGCCTGGTCAAGGATCTCCAGAAGCCCGATCCCGGTATTACCGGTGTCTCGGATCTTCTGCCCGTGGAAGAGCATATTAAGATGGTGTTATCATTTAAAAGCGATATTAAAACCTTAGGACTTCTTTATAATGCCGGCGAGGCCAATTCCAAAGCGACCATTGCCTCGATTAAGGCCTTGAGTGGAAAGCTTGGCTTTAAAACAGTTGACGCCACTGCCTCAAAGACCGCCGATGTCTATCAGGCGGCAAAAAGCTTGGTGGGCAGGTGCGACGCGATCTTTATTCCCACCGACAATACGATCATTTCCGCGCTTGAGTCGGTCATTAAGGTGGGCGTACAGAATCATCTGCCTGTTTTTGCAGCGGACGTTGATTCGGTGGAAAGAGGCGCTGTCGCGGCTATGGGCTTTGATTATTACAAACATGGCTATCAGACCGGGGCCATCGCCGAGAGAATTCTAAATGGCGAGAAACCAGAGAACATTCCTGTTCAGTTTCAGGAAGACCTGCAACTCTATATCAATGCCAATTATGCTGAGCAGATGGGGGTTACCCCGCCCGAAGCTTTGCTAAAGAAGGCAACTAAGGTTTATCAGTAAAGAATAAAAATAACTTATTATGACTTTATATGCAGCACTTGGTGCCGTGGAACAGGGTTTTGTCTACGGCATAATGGTTATCGGGGTCTATCTCACCTTTCGAATCCTTGATTTTCCTGATTTGACCGTGGATGGCAGTTTGCCGCTCGGGGCTGCCATCTCGGCGGTGGCAATCACCGGTGGCGTCAATCCCTATCTCTCCCTGCTTTTTGCCCTGGCCGGTGGCTTTGTCGCCGGAATGGTCACTGCCTTTTTAAACACCAAATTCAAAATCCTTCATCTACTCGCCTCGATTTTGACCATGATCGCCCTGTATTCCGTCAATATCCGTATCATGTCCGGGCCAAATGTGGCGCTTTTAGGGCAGGAGACGGTTTTCGATTCGGTGACGAGACTGGGGGTTCCTGCCCATTATGCCGGCTTAATTATATTCGGTGCCTTTTCTTTGATGGTTCTCATCGCAATTATCTGGTTTCTGGGGACCGAGTTAGGCCAGGCGATTCTTGCCACCGGCGACAATCCGCAGATGATAAGAAGTCTCGGGGTGAATACCGACACCATTATTATCCTGGGGGTAGGTCTCTCCAACGGCCTGGTCGCACTCAGTGGGGCGCTGGTTGCTCAAAATCAAGGAGCCGCAGATGTCGGCATGGGGATTGGCACCATCGTTGCCGGACTTGCCTCGGTAATTATTGGCGAGACGGTATTCGGCTGTAAGACCATGCCCAGAGCCTTTATTGCCGCCCTGCTTGGTTCCATTGTCTACCGCCTGGCCATAGCTTTGGCTCTCGGCATGGAAATTGGTGGTTTTCGATTTAATCCAAGTGATTTAAACCTGATAACAGCTTTGCTGGTAATTGGCGCACTCGTCACACCTAACCTCAAAAAGAGATTGATTCAGCGGTGATCAGATTAGAGAACATTGTTAAATATTTTCACAAAGGAAGTGTGAATGAGGTCTTTGCCCTAAATAACATCAATCTACAGATTGATGAGGGAGACTTCATCACGGTGATCGGTTCGAACGGAGCTGGAAAATCCACCTTGTTGAACTGCATTGCCGGTGGCTTTTTCCCCGATTCCGGGCAGATTACCATTGCCGGTCAGAATGTCACCGGCTGGCCAGAGTATAAAAGGGCCAGCTTGATATCGAGGGTCTTTCAGAATCCACTTCTTGGGTCCTGTCCCTCTGCCACCCTTGAACAGAACATGGCGCTGGCCGGACTTCGTGGGAAAAGAAGGGGCCTGGGAAGAGGCGTTAAAAACCGGGATCGGCAAAAGTTCAGGGATGAATTGCAGCAACTGGGTCTTGGCCTGGAGAGTCGTCTGCTGGATAAGGTGGGTTTGCTCTCCGGCGGCCAGCGGCAGGCATTGACTATGCTCATGGCGACGATGATTAAACCGGCAGTTTTGCTCCTAGATGAGCATATCGCCGCCCTGGATCCGAAAACCGCCAACCAGATCCTGCATCTGACCCAGGAAATTGTCCAGAGCCAAAAGCTCACCACCCTGATGATCACCCATAATATGAAGCATGCCATTAGTTTTGGCAACAGGCTCATCATGCTGCATCAGGGCAGGATTCTCCTCGATTTGCGAGGCAAGGAAAAGGATAACCTGACGGTCAAAGACCTCCTTGAGCAGTTCTATAAAGCCCAGGGGGAAGAACTGGCGATGGACTCCCTGCTGTTGAATTGACCTTGGCCAATTATGATAAAATCGCAAAAGTCCTAAGTCGAGATGGCTAAGTAAAAAGCTTCAGCTGCGAGGCGTAAGGTTTTTCTATTATTTCGGCGTACTAGAGTACGTCGTAATGATTGAAAAATCGAAGCAACGAAGCAGATGAAGAATTTTTACGACGCCATCAATTACGGACAACACCAGAGTGCTGTCTTGTCCATTTTGTTAATGAGCTTTGCGGTCGTGCCACCCGCCAGGTTGTAATCTTTCATCAGACTGTGTTCCTGACCGTGCAAGCCCACGGCGACCGCTGCATAACTGCCATTTTCGGCTTTACTGAGAATTGTTCCGGGAATGGATAGTCCCCAGCTTTTGTCTTGATTGATACGTTCGCTGCCGACACCATGCTCATGGAGTATCGATTCGGCCTTTTTGAAGATCTGGTCATAATCCACTCCGATACCGTTCCCCACATGAAACAGGGTGATTGAGTGCTGTGTTTGGGCAGAAAGTATATAGCCCACATGGTCAGCCGCCCGATAGGCATTTTCCGAACCGTCAAGACAGAGCAGTACATTTTTCCTGCCTTGCCCCGCCTCGGGGCATATCCACAGCGGTGTAGTGCAACAATTGTCCTTGATCATCATTTGAGCTATTTCATCCGCTGGTCTTTCAAAGACCCACTGCAGGGTGTAGGAAGCTCGCTTGCCGAGAATTATAGCGTCGTAGAGTCCCTTTGATCCTTCATTTAAAATGTCTTTGACCTTGCCGTAACGCTCGGCAACGGTCTTTGTTATCATCTGGTCAATCGACATCCTGCTTTTGGACAGTAGTGTTTTGGCCCTGTCGATAGATCTTTTTGCCCCTACCGTAAGATTGCCCTGGATCTTGTCGTCGGGATGGTCCCACATCTCAGTCAGGCCCTTGCTCATTCCGTTATCGTCTAATCTGCAGATATGGAGCAGGGTCAGCTGATGTTGCGACATTTCTTGAAAAAAAGAGCAGATGAACCTAACGCCATAGAGGTGTTCGACATCGTTACTGATGGTAACTAGAAAATGTTTTTTCATAGGTGTCGTATCCAGTTGAATAGAAAGTTGAACTAAAACATAATTGCATAGAATGTAATACGAGAGTTCTGGTAAATCAATGGAGGAGAAGATACCGTGGAGGCAAAGGGCATGCCTGACAGTAAATGACGGGTCATTGCGATGACATTGGGGTGAGATGTCTTAAGATTTATAAGGAAATCGTGAAAGGCCCGGCTGGCAATGTGACAGCGGGAACGCATTAAAAATAAACAGGTTACCGATGATGAAAACGTTTTTGGGGTTTTCTCTGATAGGGCTTTTGCTCACCGGTTGTGCGAATTATTATGAGGGGCAGAAATCTGATCATTTCGATGGCGAGAGGTTTTTTAATCCAGGAAAACCTTTAAATAAAGGCTTTGGTTCTTTTCTCAAATGGCGAATTACCGCCGACAGGCAGGAATGGCCTGAATTCACTGAACTTACCGCTTACGATCAGCCTCCCGAACGGGTTTTTGGGGATCAGTTGCGCGTTTCCTTTGTCGGACATGCCACGGTGTTGATCCAGACCCAGGGACTCAATATCCTGACGGATCCGGTGTGGTCCGAGCGGGCAAGCCCTGTGCCGTGGGCCGGACCCCGGCGTGTCCATCCTCCTGGAATTGCCTTTCAGGATCTGCCGCCAATTGACGTTATTCTGATCAGTCATAATCACTACGACCATCTCGATCTCACCAGTATTGAGCGGCTTTGGAAACGTTTCGAGCCGAGGATCATTGTCCCGCTGGGCAATGATCACATCATTGGTGATCACAATTCCGCTATAGTTGCAGAACCCTATGATTGGGGTGAGAGTGTTCAGCTTAGCCGCGAGGTGGTGGGCTATCTCGAACCAATGCACCACTGGTCGGCAAGGGGGATGTTGGACCGCAACAAAGCCTTGTGGGCGGCGTTCTGCATTACCACACCTGGTGGAAATATTTATTTCGTGGGAGACTCTGGTTATGGCGGCGGTGATTATTTTCGCGCGGCAAAAGAAAAGTTCCGATCATTCAGGCTGGCCATTGTGCCGATAGGAGCATACGAGCCCCGGTGGTTTATGTCCTATGGTCATATGAACCCGGAAGAAAGCGTCCAGACCTTTGAAGATCTGGGACGTCCGTATCTCCTGCCCACACACTATCAGATATTCCCGTTGACCGATACCGGCTATCAGCAACCCTTGTCAGATCTTCGTCAGGCCATGGGTGCTCGGGGCGTTGAAAAGGGGAGGATCGTCCCTCTTATGGCTGGAGAGAGTTGGTTCGTTCCTCAAAATAATTGATCGGACATGCAAGGGATAACAAATCTCAGTTGTTCAGTAAATATGGCCAATCAAGCTTGCTAAAGCTTTTATGCAACATATGGTCGTCGTCTTCAATACGGATTTCAATATCGGCAAATGTTGCTTTGGCAAGCGGGATAACAAGAGCTGCCGGGGTCACTGTGTCGTGTTGGCCGATGACGAGTAATGTCGGTGTCTGCAATAATTTAGCCGGTGGCTGGTAGGCTTCAAAATTAAGGGCCGGAGCCATGAGAATCAGTCTGGCAACTTTTTCAGGATGTCTCGTTGCATAGCAAGTGGCCATTAAGCCGCCGAAGCTCGAGCCGATCAAGATCAGTTGCTGTTGATTCTTACAAAGTGTCTCCAGCTGTTGGAGCCGATTTTCCAGGTTTCCCTCAAAATCCGGGCAGATAACCTGGGGGAAGTTTTTGGCAAAAAAGCATCCTTTTGTTCCTTTTCCCGAGGAGTCAAGGCCGTGGAGAAAGTAGCCTGTGTTGTTCTGTTTCATTGTGAATTACTCTCTTCAAATTTCAATGAATACTTGCCATTTATAAGTCTACAGACTTTCCGCCAAGTGATAAAACAGATTATCAATATAAAGCCTTACTGCAATAACGTATACAGGTAATTGGGCGAAACTGTTTTCCGGGAGGAGGGACAGAATGAAAAATGCGAGTAACGGCACGATGCCGTTACTCGCAGGAATGTGGAGGGACAGTTAATTAATTGAGCATTTTTCGTTAGTTGATAGTGATCTTCTTGACCACCTGTTCTTCTGGTTTCGGTATCTCGACTTTAAGAATACCATTGTCGTAGCTTGCCTTGACACTCTCGCTGTTTACCTCGAAAGGCAGGTTGAAAGAGCGCTCGAATTTACCAAATCTCCTTTCTCTTCGGTAGCAGTTCTCTTCTTTGATCTCTTCGTCACTTTTCCGTTCTCCTCCGAGGGTGACGAGCTTACCTTTGACATCTATCGAAATGTCTTCTTTCGCGATGCCAGGAAGTTCCGCATTGATGATGATAGCGCCATCTTTTTCGTAGATATCCACATTAAGACCAAGATTCTCGTTGAGATTGGACTGTTTCCAAGTCATAGGGCTGAAAAAATCGCTGAACATATCATCAAATACTCTGGTTCCCAGGTTGGCTCCGGTGCGTAATCTGGTGTGTGGATTGTAACGTATGAGGTTCATTGTGTTCTCCTTTTTGGTTTGTTATTTGTTCTTATGCTGCTTTTTCTTGTTTATTGGTGTATCTCTTTACTGGAAATGGTAATAATGGAAAAGTTAATGTCAATAAAAAAATATTACTAAATTTATTTTACTTAAAAAGTAATGCAAAACTGTAGGCATATTGAGAGAGCGTGTTATGGGAGATAAAAGGAAATCGTTGATTCAGCTGGAAATTACCGAGAAAACCTCAGCGGATCTCCGTGGTCGGCAATCAGTCAGAACCACTTTTAAACTGTCGGAGCGGTCTATTGATGCCCTGAGTATTCTGGCCAGTCAGCTGGGTATCAAACAGAAATCACTCTTTGATCATTTGATTGAGGATACCAAGGCCCTCAAGACGATAGCCGAAGATTTTGATGATTTTAGCGGCAGATTGCACAGGATTGCCAAGACCTATGTCGTGTCGAGAAAAACCCTGGAAAATCTGGAAAAGGTAGCGATGCAGTACGATACTCCACGGGATGCCCTGGTCGAATATTCCATCGAAAGAATCCTGCCGTTATTGGCGCGGGAGAAGGAAAAACATCAAAAACGAAAGCTATTGCTAAAAGAATTACAAGCATATCTGCAGAGCGGGACTGAACTCCTGCAACAGGCGAAGGATGATTTAGGGCAGGATGATCCTGTTTTTCAGGATATTCTCAATATGGTGCGCGTGGTAAAAAACTGTACACAGGGGGTGGAGCAGTGCGTGGAGAAAGGCAATAAGATCGAAAATTTTTAAAGGAATTGTTGTTCTGTAGCCTATAATGTACCCATAAAAATTGAGGAAGGAATATGCTTAATCCCTTTACCGCGAATGCTAAAATCCAACGCATTCAGCAGGATGTGCTTTATCCCCTGTATACCATGCATGTCAGTCAGGAGAACGCTGCTCATGGATGGCTGCTCGGAGAAACAGGCCGAGCCATAGCAATTCATCAGGGCTATATTGAAAAGGTCTGTTCCAGCCGTCTCGTGGCGGTTATCTTCAAAATTGTCAAATTGCTTGGCGGCGCTGACCAGCTGACAGAAGAGGACTTTGATCGCTTTACCGCTTATGTCAATGATGGTGGAATCCAGGCGATGATAAAGATGTTATTATCGGTCGAAAAAGAGAAAACATTTGTGGTAGAATTACAAAATTTGCCAATCAATGTTCAGCAAAATGCCGCTCGAATGTTGCAAAAATCAAGAAGTCTCCACCAGGATTTTATCACCGGGTTTTTCAAAGAAAGCTACGGCACTCTAAAGAATACGCCAGCCAAACTTCAGAATAATTTTAAAAAATCAGACGATTTCATTGGACGACTTGCGCTCCTGGCTGAAGAAAACCTGAGGAGGAAGGGGGAGGTGTAGCGGCTTGCAATCAAGCTACTTCTACACCCACCTTCATCGTGAATATAGCTTAGGCTTCACCTTGGCTATAATTAGAGAAATGCACAGATAGGATGAGGCCCGGCGCGCGCTCCGCATTTTAAGCATCCATTGTTAATGTCTATAAATCAAGATCAATACGAGCTTTCTGAACTTTAGTTAATGCTAATTTCTAAATGATTTTGCACTTTAAATAAGTCAAACTTACTCTCGTTTTCACGTTTTTGTAGCATAGTCCTTTACCGACAACAAAACACCAGTGTCAGATAATTTCGATCCGGGTGTAGCACTATTTGTCCAACATCGAACTATAGGAAAGAACTTAGAAAGGTTTTTTTTGAATAGTAATTACCTATTTGACAGATAGTTACGTTCTGTTGTACCTATCGTTGTCATCTATAATTTCAATTCGTTGCACATACTACAATCTCGGTATGCTGGTAGTCTGCCATTCTCGTTATATGGGTTGTATAAAGTTGGCAACCATATGATTAAGCCCCATGACCCTCCATACTCGAAAAATAAAATCTGATTACCCTGACAATGACGAGGGAAAAATTTGCACCAAAATAGAAGTTTTGTTGGAAATAGGCAAATAACAAAAAAGTGGAGTGAACTATGAAAGTTGAAAAAGCCCTGAACCGCCTGATAAGTGTCCTGCCTTTAAAGGACAAACAGGAAGCATGCGGTCAGGAGATGAAAGAATTGCACCAGAAAATGTTACGTTCATTTGTGGAACGGGGGCGGATCCTGACAAAAACGGAGATGGCTCAACACGTCGATAGCATAGATGAGGCAACAAACGTCTTGAAAAACAATGATATGGTGGTGTTTTCCGACACTGGAGAGCCAATAGGTGCCTATCCATTTACCATGGAAGAGCGTGAACATACAATCCGGATCAATGGGCATAAGGTCAATGCAATGTGTGCCTTGGATGCTCTGGGGGTCAGTCCTATGTTTAACATGGATACCCACATTTCCTCCAAGTGCAGAGTCACCGGCGCGCCGATCTCTATCAGACAAGCAGGACTCACAATCGAGAATTTGGAGGAAGTAGGTGATCTCCGTTTTGGTATTATCTGGAATGCCGCCAATTCATGTTCCTGCTGTGCCAACAGTCTGTGCATGGAGATGATGTTTCTAAAAGACGGTGAGGTAGCAGACCAATGGCTGGCTGCAGACCGGGATAATAGAGAAATTTTTACTTTGCAAGAAGCCGTTGAGTTCGGGGCGCGGTTTTTTGTGCCATTGATGTCGTAGTACGAAAACCATAACAGAGGAAAGAGAATATGGCTAAGGTTCAAGTGGAATTTATCAATACCTGCGCCTGTTGTGACGAACATGGCGAGAACATTAAAAACATTGCAGCCCGTTTCGGGGATAACGTGGATGTCTCTATCTATTATGCAGGCAAGGACTTCGGCTACCTGAAAAAATACGGCATGATCACTAAGGGCACCATGATCATCAATGGCACAAAAAAATATGAAAATCTCTCGAAAGAGAACATAGAAAAGGCCATAAGTCAGGCTATGGATGTATGAGATTATGGGAACGCAGCTGATTACCGATATTCTGCTGACCGCCTGGGATATTCTTGGCGATGTCTCCCCGTGGCTGGTGGCAAGTTTCATTATGGCAGGCTTGCTGCGGCAGTTTCTCGATCCGGCAAAATTTCAAAGGGCTCTGGGGAATCGGGGCCTGCCCGCAATTATCAAGGCAACCCTTTCCGGAATGCTGCTGCCTATTTGCAGTTGCGGGGTTATTCCTCTGGGATTAGGGATGTATTACACCGGTGCCTATCTAGGTCCGACACTTGCCTTCATGGTGGCAACCCCCATTATCAATCCGGCGGCTATTCTCCTGGCCTACGGTTTGCTTGGTCCTCAAATCGCCACCATCTATCTGGCCGCCGGATTTGTGGTGCCGATTGTTATAGGCATGGTCGGAAACATGTTTGCTGGTGATGAAATTCACGCTCCTGGTATGGATGTTCAAATCGAAAGATCCAGCCTTGAAGGTGAAGAAGCGATTTCGATCAGCGAAAAAATGCTCATTGGCTTTAAATGGGGCATGTTTGAGCTGGGTACTATGGTGGGGAAATATATTGTCTTTGGTGTATTACTGGCCGGAATATTGATCGCAGCTATCCCGCAACATTTGATACAGGGGTATCTGGGAAATCCGGGGATGATTTCCATTCTTGGCATCGCTGTGCTGGGGTCGGTAATCTATGTTTGTGCCGTTGGTCACATCCCCCTTGTTGCAGCATTGGTAGCAACCGGCGCTGCTCCTGGCGTGGCCATTACATTTTTAATGACCGGTGCAGCTACCAATTTACCGGAATTAATTAGCATCTACAAAATGATCGGCAAGCGGGCGGTAGTCATTTACAGCAGCCTTGTGGTTTTCAGTTCGCTGATTATCGGCTGGCTGACCAATCAATATCTTCTGCCTGGCTTTGTTCCTTTTTACAACCTGGATAAGGGACAGAGTGCTATTGGAATGGCCAATCGGCTGATTGTTTCGGTTCCTGAGCCAATTCAGGTGGTTTGCTCCATCATTATATTGCTACTTTTTTTGCGGGCCTATAAGCCGTTCATCACAACTTTTTGGCAAAAGGTCGAGGCATGAAAAATATCAGACATTTGCTGCTGAAATTATTGGTGCTTCTTTTTTTGATTTCAGTCTGTGGATGTTCTGAAAAAGATGGTCCAACTCCAGGTGATCAGAAGGATTTTGATGCATCAGTTCTAGGTGAGAACCAGATGATGCAGTATTTTGTCGGCAACCATTCCGGACAAACCATTCTGAAATATGCCCAGGCCGATTTGGACGCTGACGGCAGAGAAGATCTCATAGTGATCTTCAATATAGCAAAAGGCAAAAACATGATGTCTGTTATTCGTCATCAAGGTGTTGATTTAGTGGAAACCAACGCAGTTCCGGCACCAGTTTCGGATCAGATGATCCAGTTTAAAAACATTGATAAAAAACCGCCTCTTGAATTTATCCTCCAGGGCCGCAAAGGTGCCAAAGTGGGGTATGCGATTTTTCGCGTCGAGGATGGGAAGCTAGCGGATCTTTTTGGAGAAGGGATGGAAGACTGTTGTTAATTTTTAAAGACAGGCTTTGAGAAAATATAAAGAGAAAAGAAAAAGCAAGAGGGAAACAAAATGGTGCAATCGAAGATAATCACACGTCGAAACTTTCTCAAAGGAGCCAGTGTCTTAGGGGCATCCGCAGTCGTTGGTATTGGATTCCCAAACCTCATCCTTGGTAAGGGCGAAGACGATTATGTGGTGCATCTGGGATATTACGACTGCGATCATATGACCGCGGCTCCTATTGCTCGGGATGCCGGTATTTTTGCCGACCTAGGTCTGAAGGTTGAGGTGACGGGCAATGGCAAAGTGCCACAGGCCATGGCTGCCGGAAGAATGGATGTTGGTTATATTGGCTTTGTCGGTATGACCAAAGCAATTATCAAGGGATCGCCAATGGTGGCCGTGGCCCATAACCACAAAGGCGGCTCCATGTATATCGTTGCCAAAAACGATATCAATAAACCTGAAGATCTGCTGGGCAAAAAAATAGCCATCGGGGCAAAGCCCGAGAAGAATAATGGCTGGTGGGTAACCTATGCCATGCAGAACAATATCCCGAAAGAGGCCGAACACTATCAAAACTTTGTCATGACCGACCGGGATGAATACCTGGCTTTTAGGACAGGACAGCTTGATGCCTTTCAGTGCTGCGATCCATGGGGGTCAATGGCAGAATACGAAAATGTTGGAAAAATAATCCGCACCTTCGATGTCTTCCCCAACGGTACCTGGGGAATTTGCTGTGCTCAGGTTATGAATCGTAATTTCGTCAAAGAGCATCCTCGAATTGCCCAAAAAATGGTCATCGCGCATGTCCGTGCGCTGCAATATATTTATACAAATCCAATTAAATCAGCCCAGATATTTGCGGACAGTTACCATGTACCCTACGAGGTAGGGCTGATGACCATCTATAAAAAAACTGTGGGGGAATCGAGGACATTACGCTGGAATTTGGAAGAAGACGGTTATAACGAAACGGTCTCTCATAACGTGGATATCGGCATTTTTCCCAGTGCGCCGAAATATGAAGAAATTGTTGATACTACTTTTCTGGCAAGCAACGATGTACCCAGTTTTAACGATTTTATTAAGAGCGAGGTCGACCCGGTATTCCCGGAAGGTATGCCATATATCGATTGGAAGAAGAAAGCTGAAAGTTTAGAAGGATAAGTGTTCACCAAGGTCGCTTGGCCTTATGTCCTTGGGTCGACTGCTTTGCTGGTTGTACTCCTGCTGGGTTTTGCTAAATATTGGCAGAAAGATACAATCAGTTACATAGGTATACCGGATGGTGCGGCGGGATTGCTTGCCCGTTATGTACTGATTGAGAAGATGGGTGCTCACGGTATTCAAACGGTTGGTTACGAACCCTATACCCTATATGATTGTTGCGCCAGTGCAACGCAGTATGCCATGGGGTCCGGTCGTCTGGATATTGCTATTATGTGCACCGAGGCAGCCAGCGAGTTAGTCGCGAGAGATAGGCGATTTGTGATTGCCGGTCCGGTGATGATGAACTCGGATATCTTCATTACCCGACCAAATACCAATTTACATCAATTGGCCATTGGTGTTTCGCAAAAAAGAGCGTTTCAGCGGCAGATGGTGCTGAAACGATTTGGTGCACTGAGCCGTGCAGTGCCCATGCTTCATGCTGCTGTTCCCTTTGCTTACGCGAGAGGTGTGGTCGAGGGAGCTGTTGTAGACATCACCAAGGCTTTTAATCTGCAGGGCGAATTCGCCTCTGCCGCCGTGAACGGCCAGGATGTATGTACCTATGTCATGGTGATCAAGAAATCATTGCAGGACAGTAACCAATATCGAATTTTTTTAGCGGCATATGGGCAGGCAGTCCTGGAAATGAATGCCCCCAATAATCTTTTACGCCTGCTGCAGACCTATGTGTCTGCAGATATCACTATCGGAGACATTGAAAAATGGATAAAAATGAACGTTCGTTTCACCTGCCCTTCAACCTCCCCCCGGCAAGGATAGATTTAGCAAAGATCGGTTTCAATATAAAAAGTAAGATATACCAAGTAATTACCTTCGGTAGCTTGTTGCTGATTTGGCATCTTGCCGCAATGTATTACAACAACCAACTCGTGATGCCAACTCCATGGCAGACAGGTAAAGCACTTCTGTTCGCTCTACATGATGCCGAAACGCTGAAAAATTTGGCAATTACCCTTAATCGGGTAATGATCGGCCTGGGTATAGCGATGGTGATCGGCTTGCCCATAGGGTTTGGTATGGGCTATTCAAAAACTGTTTATAAACTGGTGGATCCGGTCATTGGCCCCCTGCGACAGGTGCCCATTATGGCCTGGGTTCCACTGACTATTGTTTGGTTTGGACTTGGAGATGGTCCTACCCTGTTTCTCATCGCTATGGTCGCCACCTTTCCCATTCTACTCAACACCATGGCAGGAGTCAGGGCGGTGCCACAGAATTACTACCATGCTGCTCGTTCTATGGGGGCTGGGCGGTTGAGTATTTTCTCCCGAATAACCCTGCCCGGAGCACTCCCGGAAATTATCACCGGACTGCGCCTCGGCCTCAGTGCCGGCTGGATGAGCGTTATCTGAGCGGAGTTTATCGCCACGAGTGCCGGGTTCGGTTTCTCAATGATTGAAGCACAGACAGAGATGGAAACACCTCTCCTGATTGCCCTAATGACAATGGCTGCTATGGTCGGATATTTGATCGATCTGAGTATCCTTTTTCTGGAACGGATGTTAACCCGCTGGCGGTTTGTTCTCTGACTCCGGTATATAGACCAATGCATCTGCAACTTAAAGACATCTCCAAAAGCTACAACAGTAACAGCCAGAGCAAGACTGTATTGCAGGATATCAACATCTCCATCAACGGTGGAGAGTTTATAAGCCTGCTGGGACCATCAGGCTGCGGAAAAACAACCCTGCTCACAATTATTGCAGGCTTTCAAACTGCCGATAGCGGAACGGTCATATTGAACGGCAGGCAGGTCGAACAACCGGGACCGGATCGGGGCTTTGTCTTTCAGGATTTTGCCCTGTTTCCCTGGATGACAATACGGGAAAATATCCTTTTTCCCATGCAGCAAAAAAAAATCCCCAAAAAACAGCAACAGGGTCGACTTCAGCAACTTCTCGATATGGCCCAATTGAACGGCTCGGAAAACCTTTATCCCAGCCAAATATCAGGAGGCATGAAACAGCGTACAGCTGTTATCCGTGCCCTGGCATCCGACCCCGAAGTCTTGCTCATGGATGAACCCTTTGGTGCGGTAGATTACCAGATGCGTCACAACCTGCAGGAGGAATTCGAGGCTCTGTGGCAGAAAACCCCTAAACCGGTGATCATGGTCACCCATGATACCGAGGAAGCTGTGTATCTAAGCGATCGCATTCTGGTCATGTCCACTAACCAGGGCGCCATTGCCCATGACCTGGTGGTGGATCTGCCGAGACCGCGCAACCGACAATCGAACACTTATTTAACATATCTGAAAGAACTAACTGACATTCTGAAGAACATTCAAAGCCCAATGTTTCTCAGCAGAAAAAACTGATGAAAAATGGATTAAATATGACCAGCACCATCCTGAACAAGCTACAGCAGATAACAGAAGAGAGTTTGCTAGAAATAGAACAAGCCAAAGCTGTCGGCCGTTCGGTCATTGGTTTTTACTGCCTCTACTCGCCCGTGGAGATTGCAGTGGCAGCTGATGCCATTACTCTGTCCCTGTGCGGCACCCGAAACGAGCCGATTGCTGCAGCTGAAGCAATTTTGCCGCGCAACCTCTGTCCTTTAATTAAAAGCAGTTTCGGTTTTGCGGTAAGTGATAGTTGCCCGTTTTTTCGTTTTGCTGATGTGATCATAGGTGATACTACCTGCGATGGTAAAAAGAAGATGTTCGAATTATTGTCGCGTTACAAGGCCACCCATGTACTGCAACTGCCCCAAAGCCAGGAGGCGGCTATGGCTTTGCCCCTCTGGCGTAACGAACTTGATCGTTTAAAGAAAATCGTTGAAGAGCAGGCTGGTATTAAAATCACCCAAGATCGATTACGGGCAGCTATTAAGCAAATGAACCGTAAACGTATGGCCCGGAAAGCCATTATGGACTTAAATAAGTTCGACCCTGCTCCTCTCAGCGGTTCCATGCTGCTTGAGATTCTTTCCAAGACTGGTTTCCTGGCCGATAAGGAAAAAGGCATTGATTTGATGAATGAGGTTGTTGCCGCAGTCGGCAATGGGACTTTCAGGCCGGAAGTCAGACAGGGAAGCAATCGTAAGCGCATTTTACTCACCGGAGTTCCTGTTGGAATGGGTAGTGATAAGGTTGTTAAGATCGTCGAGCAAAGTGGTGGCGATGTAGTTGCCTTCGAAAACTGTTCCGGCTATAAGCAGGCATTTGTCATCGACGAACAAAAGGATCCCATGGATGCCTTAGCTGAACAATACCTAGCCACACCTTGTTCGGTCATGAGTCCGAATATTGGCCGTCTTGAACTGCTAAAAGAGATGATCGGTGATTTTGCAGTGGATGGAGTCATAGATCTCACCTGGCAAGCATGTCATACCTATAATATTGAAGCCTTTAGCATAGATGAATTCATTCAGAAAACTTTCGATATGCCCACCTTGCATCTAGAAACTGATTATGCTGAAAGCGACACGGAGCAGCTGCGTGTGCGTATTGAAGCCTATCTGGAGATGCTGTAAAGCTGTTGGATGACTGAATTATATTGATGGAATTATAAAAGAAATTGCGTGATGTTGCGTAGTTTCACGTCACCTGCCAGCAAGAAAGGAGAAGGGGGGGAATATTTAATTTTCCTGATTTGCGAAGTCCTGATAGATAGGAGAACTCTGGACTTTGGCAAAACCGAATTCCGGGGGTATTATTCGGATAATATGAGTTTGTCAAAGATTTCCTTCGATGTCCCTTTCTGACTTTCTTTTAGATATTTCTCCCATCATTTTTTTGATAAAGCCATTAGTTGTATTATAATATTTTTGCAGGCTTTTTGATGAAGAAATGTCCCTTTAACGTTCTTGAATCAGGAGGTGTCTAATGAAAATCGGGAAAATTCTCCTCCCCTTTGACGACTCTCCTCCCTCCCTAAATGCTGCCAACTATGCACTTGCTTTGGCAAAACTATCTAAAGCTCACGTTACTATTGTCACTTGCTATGATGAAGGGAACTGGGAACTATCAGGAATATCGGGTTTTTTGATAGAGGGTATCAAAGCTAATAGAAGGAAGATGGCTGAGGAAATATTAAAAAAAGCAGAAGTGATTTTTGTGAACCAGGGAGTTGATTATCAACTTGAAACTATTGCCGGGTCACCGGGTGATGTGTTTGCCAAGCAGGCAAAATCTAAGGTATACGATTTGATAATTATGGGATCTCATGGTCACTCCGATATAGCAGGTCTGTTCCTCGGTAGCGTTACGCATAAGGTGCTCAACACGATTTACTGCCCGATCCTGGTTGTTCCTTAAACTGCTGGGTCCTTCACAATGAGTCGATAAATCCGATGATTGAATTTAAAATAAGAGAGTTTTTAGCAAAATTTACGGATGCTGCAGGTAATCAATTGACAAGGGTGCAGCAGGTGCGCTCAGATCCTATAACCTTTAAACAGTGTAGAATTACGCCCAGCAGATCTCTTGAAAATGAACGGGGGACAGAGAAACTGTATATGCCTCCTGCTATGGATTTGGACGAATCCAAGTGTCCTTTCTGTCCAGAAAATCTTGAGAGCATGACACCATGCTTGTGCCAACAGATCTATGACAATAAACGACTTAAGAATTTTAAATCAATACTCTTTCCCAACCTTTTTCCATACACCGAATGGTCGGCCGTTTCGATTTTTGATGATAGTCATTTTGTTGAGATTGGCACTGCAAGTCTTGATTCTTACCGCGACAGTTTTATCAATTGCTCTGATTACTTAACACGGGTAAAGAGAGTTGATCCAGAAGCCATTTTCATGTCTATCACTCAGAACCATTTGCCAGGTGCCGGCGGATCCCTTATTCACCCTCACCTTCAGGTGCATGCTACAAAACAGATATCTAATAATCATGGAGTGCTTCAGCAGCGTGCGAAGGAATATGTAGCCCAATATAATTCTTGTATACTATCAGATCTGCTCCTGGCTGAGAAAAAGGCGGGGGAGAGGTATATTGGCAGGACCGGGGGGTGGGAATGGATAGCGGCGTTTGCCCCATCCGGTTTTTATGAGATATGGGGTATTGTGACTTCGGAGTCATCGCTCCTTATTTCCGAGAAACAAGATGTTTGGCAGGACCTAGCAGGAGGAGTTCTCAATACACAGAAATTTTATAAGAGTATGAACAGAAATGCATATAACCTCAGTTTGCTTTCCATTGAAGACGAGCAAAATAATGCGTGTCTGAAGGTCTCTCTCACTGTTCGTTCTAGTTAGTGCCTGGAAGAAAATTAAAAAGTGTTAACAAAATCAAATCGATAACATCACAACCCACAAACGAAGAAAATGAGCGCGTAGATAGCGACGGATGTCGAGTAATAATGTAACGTGTTGTAATGTATTGTATATTACTTTTCGGTAAAACCATTCAGCAGGGCCTCTAAGGGATAAAACGACTGCAACCGCCAAATCTTCGTCGGGTGAAAAACTCATGCGTAAAGTAATCGTGCCACAAATGAAGTTGGGCGAACTGGCTATCGCCGACATAAAGCTGGACCCTAAATCACGCGATGATATCCCGCAAATCCTCCGAGGACTCCAGCATCTCTACACCACACCTGAACTGCGCGGTCCGATATTTGCCATTCTGGAAGAGGTGTTGCCTGAGCGTCAAATTGAAGGAAAGATTGTCAAGGCCGACCCCAACAACGGTCGCCCCGGCATGACACAATGGCAGATTCTGGTGCTGGGGGTGCTCAGATTGGGGCTCAACGCCGATTATGACCGTATCCAGGAGTTGGCCAACGAACACAAGACCCTTCGGCAAATGCTCGGTCACAGTGATTGGGCGGACGAGAAGTATTATAATCTGCAGACCCTCAAAGATAATCTGCGGCTGTTTACTCCGGAAATCCTCGATCGGCTCAACCGGGTAATAGTCGGAGCGGGACACAAGGCATTAAAAAAAAAACGGAAGAGGAGGTCGTAGGCCGTTGTGATTCCTTTGTGGTGGAGACAGACGTCCATTTTCCAACCGACATCAACCTGCTCCTGGACGCTATCCGTAAGGTCATCGAAATCAGTGCTGAACTGTCCTCCACCTACAAACTGCCGGGATGGCGGCAACACCGCTACCACCAGCGTCAATTCAAAAGGCAGTACCGCAAAGTACAGCGGCTCAAGCACTCCACGTCCAAAGACGAAAGCAAACAGCAGCAAAAAGATCAGGAGATTAAAGATGCTCATCGTGCCTACCTGGAGGTGGCGGAGGGATATCTGACCCGAGCGGACCACACCCGCCAACAGGTCAGCCCGCACGACCCTCTTTCCGTGGCTTGGCTCAGCGTATTGAATGATTTTATGGAACATGCCCGTCGGCAGATCGACCAGATTGATAGGCGGGTGCTCCGGGGTGAACGTATTCCTCACGACGAGAAGGTGTTTTCCCTGTTTCAACCGCATACCGAATGGATCAGCAAAGGGAAGGCCGGCGTTCCGGTGGAATTGGGACTGCGTGTGTGCATTATGGAAGACCAGGACCGCTTTATTCTGCATCACCGAGTGATGGTAAAGATCACCGATGACAAGGTGGCCTTTGCCATGGTGGGCGAAACCAAGCAGAAGTTCCCCACCTTACGAGCGGTCAGCATGGACAAAGGCTTCTTTAGTCCCGCCAATCAGGAAGTTCTGAAATCGCGTCTTGAGTGTGTGGTACTACCCAAAAAGGGTAAACTCTCGCAAGCCGACAAAGCTCGCGAAAGCGAACCTGAATTTGTCAATCTGCGCAAACAACACTCGGCGGTGGAATCGGCGATCAACGCCCTTGAAGTCCACGGACTGGACAAATGTCCCGATCACGGTCTCAACGGATTTAAACGCTACATTGCCATGGCGGTGGTGGCACGTAACATACAGCGCCTGGGTGCGGTGTTGCGTCAACAGGAACAAGAGGCCGCTCAACGCAAACGCGGATCTTACAAAAAAGCAGCCTGAGAAGAGCAGGCTCATCCGGCTGCAAAGTCGATGGCAGAGCTATGTCTGGCCTACGTAGCAGGTGAGAATCATTGTCATCTGCGAGGCAAAAATGACAAAAGATTCTGCCGAAGAGAAACTCATTCGCATTAACTGTGACCGCGCCGGTGCGATTTTTTCAAAAATTTGGGGTTTTCTGCCAGGCACTAGTTATGCACCATGGGTTCGAAGTGATTTAACTGGCTTTGAGGTTGCCTCTGGAGAGATGGTTACTTTCACTTTCCCTGAAACTGTTGCTGCCATGGCACGTGCATTTTGGAAGTAAGGCCATGTGGGAGTAATCGTCAGAAACTCATACGGCAGTATTTTATCATCTGAAGACAGCAAAAATTCGTCAGATGGAGTCATGATTTTTCTTTGAAGTGATATAGATTAAGCCAGCTAGATAACTTGCTGACAATCCAGATAAATAGGAGATAGTGTGCCACGAGAGCAAGCAGTTTTTGCTCGTAACTACACGAAAGATGAGGGTAGGTCCCTCGGGGTCGGCTTGCAGGAGCAGGCACCAAACCACCTTAAGCTGCTGTGGTAAAGAGTCACGGTGGTGAGCGTTAAGGAAAAGGTCCGGCCAGATCGGATCAGGTATGGATCATGGAGACGAGTAACGACGAACCACTGATGAGGTGTCGAAAATTTAAAGATGTCGTCAAAACTGGGAACTATTTCCATCCCTGGATAAGTTCGAGGGGAGCCTGTCTATTGCTCGAACGGCGACCGGCATAAAGGTGGCGTGAACATGATCTTGGCTTTCGTATGGAACGTGGGAACCTGTCGTTCCGATGCTAAGGGAGAAATCCAAATGGAGACCCCATGAGGGTGAGAGTACCGATGCGGAGCACAGGGGCGGAGTAGCCTGTATTAGTGACGAAATCCCTGTAATGGGGGTGGAGCGAAGGGGCTACATTGTTCAGCTTTTACCATTAAGACAACCAAAAGTTGGGAGGATCTTTTTGAACGAAGCAAAGCCGTTTCAGATTTCTAAGAAGCAAGTTTGGGATGCGTTTAAGAGGGTAAAGGCAAATCGCGGAGCAGCTGGCGTGGATGGACAGTCGATAGCCGACTTTGAAGAGGACCTGAAAAACAGCCTCTACAAACTGTGGAATCGATTGTCTTCAGGGAGTTATTTCCCACCTGCAGTACGTCGAGTTGAAATACCAAAAAGCGATGGTAGGACGCGGCCATTAGGAATACCTACAGTGGCTGACAGAATTGCTCAGATGGTAGCCAAACAAACCCTGGAACCGAAGTTGGAACCACACTTCCATGAAGACTCATACGGATATCGTCCGGGCAAGTCTGCTTTGGAGGCGGTTGGGGTTGCTCGTCAACGATGTTGGCGGTATGCGTGGGTGGTAGATCTTGATATTAAAGGTTTCTTTGATAATATTGATCACGATCTCATGCTAAAAGCAGTGCGACATAATACAGATTGCCAATGGATCTTGCTGTATGTTGAACGGTGGTTGAAATGCCCAGTTCAGCATCCTGATGGTACGATCGAAACAAGAGACAAAGGTACTCCACAGGGTGGCGTAGTGAGTCCCTTGTTGGCGAACTTGTTTTTGCACTATGCGTTTGACAAATGGATGGGACGGGCTTTTCCAGCGATCCCATTCGAGCGATATGCTGATGATGTAGTTTGTCATTGTAGAACAGAATCACAAGCTAAAACGTTACGTGCTGCGATTGAACAGCGACTACTTGAGTGCCAGTTGGAATTACATCCTGAGAAGACAAAAATTGTCTATTGTAAAGAGGATAAGAGACAGGGGAGCTACCCAAACTGCAAATTTGACTTCCTGGGCTATACTTTCAGGCCACGAGGCGCAAAAAGCAAGAATGGAAATTTCTTTGTCGGATTTCTGCCAGCCATGAGTAATAAAGCTGCAAAATCAATATGTGACGAAATGCGGAGTTGGCGGATTCATAACCGCACTGACAAATCCCTTAAGGATTTTTCACGAATGTTTAACCCCAAGCTGCGAGGCTGGATTAATTATTATGCGAAATTTCACAAATCAGCCATGTATAAGGTGTTTCACAGACTGAATTGTATAATAACAAAATGGGCCATGCGGAAATTTAAGAAACTGAGAGGACGACAGCGGGGGGCGACATACTGGTTAGGACGTTTAGCTCTTCGTTATCCCTATCTGTTTGCACATTGGCAGATACTTGGGATGCGGCCTCCGGCTGGACGATAGGAGCCGGATGAGTTGAGAGGCTCACGTCCGGAACTGTGAGAGCCTAGGGGTGTGATTCCCCTGGGCGACTCGACTCTGGACTATCGAAAATCAGAGATTCAGTGGAAGCAGCAGTCAGCACCGCCATTCAAAATGGAGCAACTATCTCAAATAATTTCCCGGAACCACCTCCTACGTGCTCAAGGTCAGAGATGGTTGAGTAATGCACCCGTTCGTGCAGATTCTCAGTTACTATCAACCTCGTTGCCTAACATTTCCACTGCCAGATTGCAGGATATACCCGACAAAGATTTACAGTAGTAAGATTAACTTGGGATCAGTAGATATTTCGGATAGCTTCGTTTTGGCAATCTCAACATGGAAATCGATCAAACTGTAGCCGGGAGTCACGTTCTAAACAAAACCTCGCTGTTATATTAAAGCGTGCGACCTCTGTAAAATAGACTACTATTTAAACTGAGAATGGGTTGCAGATGTTTATGGTGAAATATTCTCATAATGCAGATTATTTGCTCGTGGCAAGCCGTGCTGCAAGTCCCAGAAAAACAATACCCAACAGTCCATCGAAATGACGGCCTAAATCAGAGTTGCGGCCAAGCAGATTACCCAATTTACAAAACGATAAGGCAAAAATTATATTTACACAAAATACGATGCTACTAAGCAGAGTTCCCAATATAAGTATCTGACCGATAAAGTTTCCCTGATAATTGGTAAATTGAGGCAAAAACATACTGAAAAAAAGTAACGCTTTTGGATTTGTAAGATTGTTAAATAGACCGCGACAAATCAGTGCTTGATTACTCGGAGTCTGAATTGTTGGTGTTGGCGTAATTGCACCCCTGTTTTCAAACCATCCGCGTAATAAATTTATTCCAAGCCAAGCTAAGTAAATTGCCCCAATAAATTTAATTGCCAATACCAAAGGTGGTATTGTTTGCATTAGTTTTCCTAAACCGAATGCAACAAGTGCTGTTTGGATTAATCCGGCAATGAAAATGCCAAAGGATATCATTACTCCAGATTTTAATCCGCGAGTTGATGAATATGTAGATATGAGAATTAAGTCTGGACCGGGAGAAACTGCTAAGAATAAGGTGGTGACGATGAATAGCGATAATATACTGGGATCAATCATTCTGTACTGTCTCCTCTCAGTTTTAAAAATTTGCTTCCTTGGAAGTATAAACCGAATGACACAGTGCTATTCATATATAGGAGAGAGATCTGGAAAGCAACAAAAAAACAAAACTGAGGAAATGCCGTTTGATGTGGAGTGGCTTTGTACTGGTAATATCAAACTCTCATGAATGCGGTTTTGTAAAGATATTTCCTGTAAATCTTAAATCCTATCCCTTGGAAAGGTTGCTCCATTTCTGACCATCGTCGGCGTTGATAGTACTTTCCAACTCTGCCTTACGGATAAAGTAACAATCAACCCTTTTTCGTGGTAGAGAGTTTTCATATTATGCCTGCAGGGCACTTCAGCGAAAGTGTTAGGCTGATAGTAAGATACCACAACAATATACGTAACAAATTCTCATGGCCTAAAGGTAAGATATTTTCAACAGATCATAACCGAAAGAAGTGGTGACAAATAGGACATTTTTCTTCGGCACCGACAAGTCAAATTTTATAGGAGATATCGGGACTTTTAAATCTTGGAAATTTTCAGCCTCACCAGAAAAATTTGCTCCATCGCAGGTTCAAAGTCAAAAGGCAATTATTTAATTTTACTCTGACCCTTTTTGTTCTATATTCTATATCTCTTTTTTCCAACCTGCTTACATAACTCTGGTTCCAGTTTGAGAATCAACTCTTGCCCATTTGCTTGAGTATCTTCAGCACATCTTCTTTTCGCAGGTCATAAATACCAGCTAAACAAATGATATCTTTCCCAGGTACTTTAGCAAAGAAAGTGACTTTGAGACTCGGCGATAGTCTATTCGGTTTTACCCAGAGGTAGTCGACCCAACCGCTTTCATTTCCTTTTGCAATGTCATCATACATCTCAGCAAAAATGGCCTTGCCTTTTACATCCTTAAGATCGATTTGGTTGATCCCTTCAAGTTCTGGCTGATAAGGGTGAACGACCATCGTACCGTCCATATGTAAGACATACACGTAGCTGTCCTTCCAGACAAAAGGACCATCTTTATCGCGTATTTTGAGCAGTGCATCCTTTTCTCCGTCCGCCTCGATTAATTTGATCGCCGCTTTGACCTTGTCCATTACTGCCATGGGTGAGGCCATTCTCTCACTGTAACTATTGCTGCAGATAAAAAACATGGCAACAAGCACAACACCAGTGAACAGATTTTTCATAACTCCCTCCTGTCAACTCTGATCTTTGGAATCGCGGATCAGATTCTCTTTCTTTTGCCATCTGAGCAATTATCCATACAACTGATAATAGTAGACATACTACGATCCATCCGAATCGAGCATGATTGCAGCAAAATTATTCTGTTAGACTTCTATGGTCAGAAATGTAGCACCCTTGTATTGTTTCATTGTTTATTTAAAAAATCAAGATATTGAAATGTTGCGTTCTTTTATAATATCATTATGAATGATAATGGCATGTTATAAGGTTCGCCTTTGCAGCGTATTTGCCTCCATGTTGCTATTTTGATTTGGAATTGGAATTGGAATGAGCTGCGAAGACATATTACCCTCCTTCGCGCCACCTCCAACTTGCCAACGGTGTTCTGCCCAGTGCTTTCTTTCTTACTGTTCAGCTTTTTCCAGATCGACTTTGAGCCTTATTCTCGTTTAATGTGGGGCAGCGCTATTTACATTTTCATTTATTTTGAGCTCAAAACTGGCTGTGATTACGGCTCCGGGCGTATATCATTGCAGGCTGCTACAGGTAAGCGTAACATACAATAATAATAAACCATTGCCTGTGGTGTAGTTATGAGATAGGATTCCTTGCACTTTTTTACCAAACATAAATCCATCGTCCCTGATATTCTCTGGAGAGTCTATGAGTTACCGAATCCTGCTGGTTGTATCCATTCTCTTTCTTCTTGTGGGCTGTAGTCAGAAAGCCCTTCCGCCTGTGCGTTTCGTGGCACCAGAACAAAAAATCGATTATCTCACCGAGGTTCGACCTGTGCTGGTAAAGCGTTGCGTGGTCTGTCACAGTTGCTACAATTCACCCTGCCAGCTTAAGCTCAGTTCCTATGAAGGGCTTGATCGGGGGGCAACAAAAAAGGCCATCTATAATTCGGAGCGGCTAAAGACCATGGACCCGACCAGGCTTTTTACCGATGCCGTGACCACCGAGCAGTGGCGGGCCAAGGATTTCCATAGTGTCACCCAAAATAGTGCGGAAGATGGTCAGAATAATTCCATAATGATGCAGTTTCTTTCCTATAAAAATAGCAATCCCATACAAAATAAGGATGAGTTTTATCCGGAAGCAAGCGACCTCACCTGTGCCAAGTCCGATGAAGAACTGGGTGCATATCTCACCAAACACCCCAACCGAGGGATGCCGTTTGGCTTTCCTCCTTTAACTGATATTGAATTCAATACCATTGCCGGTTGGTTGGCCCAGGGGGCCGTGGGACCAGACGAGTTACAGCAGCAAGAGCTGGAAGCGATACCGGTAGCGGACCAGGCCAAGATCGATCAATGGGAAGCATTCTTTAATAATCAGGATGCAAAATATGCCATGACCGCCAGATATCTCTATGAACACCTGTTTCTTGCCCATATCAAGTTTGACACTCCGGAGAATGTTTTCTATGAGCTGGTCTGTTCGCGAACTCCGCCGGGAGAAAAAATTGATATCATCGCAACCGATCTGCCCTACGATGATCCAAAGGTAGATACAGTGTATTATCGATTTCGTAAAATTCATTCCACCATCGTCTATAAGACCCATATGGTCTTTGAATTTTCGGAGAAGCAATACCAGCGATTTCATGAATTATTTATCGAACCGACCTGGCTTCTGCCGCCAAAACGTGTTGGCTACGAGAAATTGCTGAGTGCCAACCCCTTTAAGGTCTTCGAGCAAATTCCTCCCCGATCCCGCTATCAGTTTCTGCTCGATAATATCAATTATATTATCATGACCTTTATTCGTGGCCCGGTCTGTAAAGGGCAGGTCGCCTTAAATGTTATTCGGGACCAGTTCTGGGTGGTTTTTCTTGATCCAGATTTTGATCTCAGCATCCAAGATCCTGGCTTTTTACAGACCTATGCCAACCTGCTGGAGATGCCGATGGCAGAAGAAAGCGACTGGCAACTTGCCAAAAGTATTTTCTCCAGAAAGTACCGAAAAAAAGCCAGTAAGTTTGTTGAAAAGAGACGAGATTACTATGCAGCACATTATCGTTATCGTGAGATGGGTTATGAGGCGATCTGGCGCGGGGAAAAGGAGACCGATACTCCCATGCTGACGATTTTTCGCCACTTTGACAGCGCCTCGGTGCATAAAGGTGCCTTGGGCAATTTGCCGCGTACTGCCTGGGTCATGGATTACCCGCTGGTGGAACGGATCTATTACTCCTTAGTTGCCGGTTTTAACGTATACGGAACGGGTTTTCATCAATTGGCCACCCGGGTTTATATGGATGAGTTGCGGCAGGAAGGGGAGACGTACTTTCTTGATTTCATGCCGGAAGATCAGCGCAAAACCATGATGAAAGAATGGTACGGCGGCATGGATATAGAAAATGGCAAGATCGATTATACTCCTTCGACTCTGCAATCCGGTATCCACTATACAACAGATCAGCCTAAACGTGAGTTTCTGGAGCATCTCGTCGAAGGCTATTTTTTGCCGGAAACCCATATCGTTTTTGATATAAATTACCTGCGTGAGGGGGAACCCTATCCACCGCTACCGACGAGTTATTCGACTTTTGATGATTATATCCAGGGCTTTAGAGCCATCTCCAAGCCTGGGGTGTCTTTTTTTACCAAGGTTAAGAGTCATAATGCTAATCTGGCCTATGTGCGTATCATGGTCAATGATAAAATTGAGGATGATGTTTACGTCTCCATGGTCATTAATCGGTGGCATGACGATGTAACCACCCTCTTTGATGAAAAGGATAAACTGCGGCCGGAAAAGGACAGCGCGGTATTCATCAAGGGTTTTGTCGGTTCGTATCCCAATTATTTTGTCGAAGTAAAATTGGCTGATTTTCCTGATTTCTTGCAGGTGCTTCAGACCTATGATGGTGGCCCCGAGTCGGTAAACCGGTTGGAAAAATATGGTGTAAACAGAGCCAATGACCGGTTCTGGCCAGTGTATGACCTTGTGCAAGACCGTTTTGATTCAACCGAACCGGTGCAGGGGGGCCTTTTTGATTTAAACCGCTATTTCTATCTGGCTCTTAAGCCGGTTGAGACAGGACAGGTCGATTCTCAAGTGACACAATAGCGGTCTGGTGCAGTCCCGCATCAGTCGTCTTTTTTTGCTGTTTGTCCTGCCAAAAAGGGAAAAGGTTTCCAGTAAAGCTCACTTATTTTCTGGCTTATTATATTTCGGAGCGTGCTCATTGTCTCAAAGAGGTAGTAGAGCGTGGGCACGACCACCAGGGTCAGAAAGGTGGCGACAATAAGACCGAAAACAACCACGATTGCCATGGATTGCCACCATTGGCTCGATTCACTGACCCAGGATATCGCACCTTTGTGAAAGTCGAAGGAAATGCCGGTAATCATCGGGATAAGCCCCAGGATTGTGGTGATTGCCGTCAGTAGTACCGGCCGGAGGCGGGTGGCACCTGCCGAGATGACGGCATCTTTTAAAGCCATTCCTCTTTCCCGCAGACGGTTGGTGTAATCGATCAGGACGATGGCGTTGTTCACCACCACACCGGCAAGAGAGATAACGCCCACGCCGGTCATAATGATACCGAATGGCGACTTAAAAAGGGCTAGGCCTAAAAAGGCACCACCCAGTGACAAGATCACCGAGGTCATGATGATAAATGGCTGGCTCACCGAGTTGAACATGGCGACCAGAATGAGAAAAATAAGCAGCAGCGCGACGAGAAAGGCCTTGCTGAGAAAATCTTGCGATTCCTGTTCGTGTTCAAACTCACCGGTAAATGTCATCTTATAGCCGGGAGGCAGTGCAAAACCCTTGAGAAATTCAGCCGCCTGGGCCCGTGCCTCAGCCCCCGGAATTATGGTTTCATCAACATTTGCTTTTACGGTGACCACCCGTTCATTGTTAATTCGGTTGATGTCGCCGATGGAACCGGCAAAACTCACCTTGGCCACCGTTGATAGAGGAACCATCTGGCCTGAAGGGGTTGGCAGCATCAGTTCATGGAGAATGTCCACCACCTCTCTGTCTGATTCCGCCAGTTGCACGGTGATGTCATAATCTTCGTCACCCTCCCTGAATGAAGAGACTTCCAGACCGTTATAGGCGCTTTTAAGAGCAAAACCGATGAGGTCGGTGGAGAGACCAAAGAGCGCAGCCTTCTGTCGATCAACCAGCACCTGGACCGAAGGAATTCCTTCGACAAAATCATCCCTGACATCTTCCACGTGAGGCTGTTTAGCGAGAACGTCTTTGACCTGTTTGGCGATTTCGCCAAGTACCGTAAAGTTGTCACCGGCAATTTCGATATTGATTGGCGCGCCGGTCGGCGGCCCTTCTTCTTCCATGGCAATGGTGACTTTTGCCCCTGGAATATCTTTGACCCGCTGCCGGATGTCGGCAACCGTATCATGGGTAGACCGGCTGCGCTCTTCCAGTTCAAGAAAACGGACCCCCACATGATTGGGCGTATTGGCGGAAAAGGCCGAACTGCCACCTGAGGAGGTAACACCCTTTATATAGATATTTTTTATGTTTTTCAGATCACTCGGTCCGTAGTATATCTCATCGTCTGGTTTGTTGTATTTCTTGGGGGCCTGGGCCTGTAAGGGAGTTATTGTGCCGTCGGTTTCGCTGACCCCGGCCAGTGATCTCTCCACCCGCTGAATGATTGTATCAATATAGTCAAGATCCGCACCCTCCGGCACATCAACATTAACATACATGCCTTTGGGGTCGATGTTCGGCATTAATTCCTTCGGTTTTTCCAGGCCAACAACCAGTAACCAGCCCTGGAACATGAGGATCAGGATGCAGAAGGCGGTGGCGATGACGGTGAGCGGTTTACCTAGCGCGCTGCTGAGGAGTTTGCTGTAGCTGGTTAACAGCCGGCCGCGAATCTCGGCGGGTCGCTCTACGGCGCTGGCGATCTCTGTGAGACTTTTTGCTTCGCCGACCGGTGGATTTTTTACCTTCATAAACAGAGAGGCCATCGCCGGATTAATAACCAGAGCCACAAAAAGGCTGGAGGAGAGGGTGACGATCAAGGTCAGGGGCATGTAACTCATAAATTCGCCCATAATGCCCGGCCAGAAAAGCATCGGCACAAACGCGGCCAGGGTGGTGGCCGTTGAGCCGATAACCGGATAGGCTACCTCCGAGGTGGCCATCATCACCGCTTCCTTGCGGCTGGCGCCCTGTTCCATAAATCGGTAACAGTTTTCGATGATGACGATGGCATTGTCAACCAGCATGCCAAGGGCCAGAGTCAGGCTAAAGAGCACCACCATATTCAGGGTAACTCCGAGAAGGTAGAGTACGATGAACGAGATCAGCATGGAAAAGGGGATGGCTATGCTGACCAGAATCGCGTTACGGATACCCATGGCAAAAAAGATAACGATCATCACCAATACCAGTCCGGTGAGAATGTTATTCTCCAGGTCGGCGACCATGATGTCGATATCTTTTGCCTTATCAAGGATCTTGGTGATCTCTGTGCCACTCGGCCATGAACCCTTGTCTCTGGCAATGATTTCGTCCACGGCCTTACTGATACTGATGATGTTTTCACCGGTACGTTTTTTCACCGAGATATTAACAGCTTCCCGGCCATCCAGGCGTGAGATACTTGTCTCTTCTTTAAAGCCATCAACGACTCTGGCGACATCTTTCAGGTAGACCGGTTCGCCGTTATGGGTGGTAAGCACCAGGCCATAGATCTCCTCCGGTGTCTTGAATTCACCGGGCACCCGCAGTTGGAAACGCCCCTTACCAAGGCGGATATTTCCGCCGGAAGTGTTGGTGTTTTCACTTTTTACCGCAGTTTGAAAGCTGCCGATACTGAGGCCGTAATAGGCCAATTTTTCAGGGAACACTTCAACCCTGATCTCCCTCTCCAATCCACCGGTGATCTCTACTTCGAGGACTCCATTGACCCCTTCGATCTCATCTTTGAGGTCGTCGGCCAGATCTTTCAGGCAGGGGAGGCCGCAGGTGCCGGAGAGTGAAAATATGGCGATGGGCATTTCTGAGAGGTTGATCTCGAAAACCGAAGGGTCGTCTTCCAGGTCACTGGGTAAGGAACTTTTTGCCTCATCGACCTTGTCTTTGACGTCCTGAACCGCCTTGTCGATATCAGTGCCGGTGACAAATTCAACATTGATTGAGGAGAGGCCTTCCGAACTGACCGATTTAATCTGTTTCAGACCATCGAGCCCCTTCAGCTTCTTTTCTATTTCTATTGTGATGGTCGTTTCTATATCGGTGGGGGAGACTCCCCGATATTCTGTTGAGATAAAAACATTAGGGATGGTGATGTCCGGATCACTTTCCCGTGGCAGCACCTTATAACAGTATACTCCGACAATGATGAGCACCAGGGCCAGGACGGAAACTGTCGTGCTTTTTTTAACGGCGGTATCGGAAATTATCATAAAGCCAGCTCCGAGAGATTCGTGAGGCTTTTGATTATTTTTACCTGTTGGTTATCCTCGACGTCGCGGTGTCCTTCGATAAGGAGTTTGTCGCCAGGATGAAGCCCTGCCGTCACCTGGACCATCCATTTTTCCATGATCCCCAGGCTCACTTTTCTTTTGTGGGCAAGGCCATCTTTTTCAATGAAAACATATTGTTCGTCATTGCGGGAAATAACGCTGTAAAATGGCACGGCGATGGTGTCATTTACCTGTTGTTTGACGACATCGGCCCGCACGAACATGCCGTCCAACAGTTCTCCACTGCGATTATCTATCTCAAGCTCCAGATTATAGAGCCTGGCCGAAGTGTCCGGGGAAGGGGAGAGGAAGTGTTCTTTGCCGGTAATAATTCTATCGCCGAGAGCCTGAACGGTGAGATCAACTTCATCCAGTTTTCGTACTGCGGTGACGTCAGATTCGGGAATACCGATGACCCCTTTCATTCGGTCAATTTCTAAAATTTCGGCAATGGGGTCACCCACTGCCAGTTGCAAACCAACCTTGGCGTCCATGCTGCTGATAATGCCGTCCATGGGTGAGGTAATTGTTGTTCGGGAGAGTTGCAGTTTGGCGTTCTCATAATCGGCCTTTGCCTTCTGCATATTGGTTCTGTTGGTATCAAGCGTTGCGGTGGGGATTACTCCTTTCTCGTAGATGGACTTATCCCGGCCATAATCCGCCTTGGCAAGATTGTAACTGGCCTCTGCTCTCTCCAGCGCAATCCGGAAGTCATCGTTTTCCATGCGGGCGATAATGTCGCCTTTTTTTACATGGTCGCCCTCGCCTGCCAGCATTTCGGTTATGGTGCCGTTGAGCTTGGCCATCAACCTTAATCTGGTCCAGGGAACGATATAACCGGGTAGGTTGATTCTGTCGGTGATCGTTGTTGGTGTCAGGGTATAGGTCACCGCATTGACAGGTGGTTTGTCCTGACTCACTTCTGCTGCCTTGTTGGCGGCGATGAGGGCGCTTTTATCTTTGATGGTACCAAAAAGGATTAAGATCAGAACAATCATTGCCAGTAACATGAATCTTGGCATATTGTTCCAGATGAAATAGACGATTTTGCCGCGCAAGGTATCGGGAACAACTGGTTTACTCATTGTTTTTCACATTCTCGTTAATGGATTCATTTTTGGGCTGTAGTCCTTCCAGAGCCTGACTGAAGAGGAGTCCCATGGCCGGTTCCACTTCTTCGGTGGTTATTCTGCCGGTATACCAGGCTGACATAATGACAAGATAGAGACTGTAGAAGTGGGCGGTTATGTACAGGAGGTCTATGTCTTTTCGTAGTTCGCCCCTTGCCTGCCCCTTCTCCAAAATTGGAAAGAGCAGTTGGAAATATTTATCGTCGGTTTGTGAATTATCCTCTATGTCAGAATCTGAGGGGAAGACAGACTCCCGCATAAAGATTCGACCAAATTCCCGGTTTTGGGTGACGTGATGAAATTCCGTCATATAAATGGTCAGCATCTGTTTGAGAACGGAGGTATCCTGATCGGAATTCTTGACGAGTTCCTGGTGGATTTTCTCGAGCTCATATTCGCAGAAGCCTTTAATAATGTCCTTTTTCGTCTGAAAATAGCTGTATACCGTTCCTTTGCCAACACCTGCCGTCTTGGCAATGTTTTCAATAGAGGTATTGTCGTAACCATTTTCACTAAAGAGAGCGATAGCGGCTTCAAATATAGCCTGCTTATTTTTTTGTTTTTTAGCTTCTCGTATTGACATGGATTGGTCTCCAGGGAAAAATTGACTGCAGTCGAAATTATTAAGCGATGATTTTGGTTGGGTCAAGTTAAAAATGACCGCGGTCATTTTTTTGTGACGGTGGTAATTTTGTACGACAAAACGACAACAAATACTGAATTTGCACAGTGTCAGATCTGTATCAAGACGAACTAAAAAAAGAACCATGACTGTGTACAAAAAACACAACTGATATGGTATGGTTCAGTTTTTATTTAACGCGTGTCTGGAAAAAGGAATACAATGGAAGCTCAGGTGGGAATAAGTCAATTGTTGGGGCAGGTTGCAGGATTGCTGCCTTTTGGATATGCCTTCGGGGCCGGCATGGTGTCCGCCGTTAATCCTTGTGGTTTTGCCATGTTGCCTGTCTATTTGACGCTTTATCTGGGGGCCAAAGAGAGTGAATTTCGCCAGAAGTCATTTTTTCTCAGGTTGCTGAAGGCCTTTTGGATTGCCTTGGTGGTGACCGCCGGTTTTGCCCTTTTATTTGGGGTCGTTGGGGCAATTGTATCCGCCGGTGGTTCCTTTTTAATGGGGATAATGCCCTGGCTGGCAGTTGTCGTTGGTTTTGGTTTGATTTTTCTTGGCACATGGATGCTTTTGGGCCATACACTCTCCATGCATTTTTTCCTCGCTGCTGCAGGGAAAATAAGCGATCCGAGGCAAATGACTGTGTTCGGCTTTTTCCTGTTTGGGGTAGCTTTCGGCGCTACTTCACTCAGCTGCACTTTGCCGATCTTCCTCATGGTCGTTGGCAGTTCCATCGCCGCGGGGAATTTTACTGAAGGTCTTCTTCAATTTGTCAGTTACATTCTGGGGATGGGCAGTGTCATGCTGCTATTGACGCTGGGAATAGCTGTGGTTAAAGAAGGAGTGGTGGTTGGTACCTTGCGTAAGATTTTGCCCTATGTACAGAAGTTATCAGCTCTGCTTCTACTGATGGCTGGCACCTATATTGTCTACTATTGGTTGTCGAGCGACCTCCTCTTGGGATAATTTCCTTTTTTATTATTATAAATGCCCCTCTGTATCCTGAGACCCAGGACTCGGCGAGGGCATCTTTTTGTGAGAAGCTATGAAGAACTTTGGTGGGCTCCTGGCTGCGGCAGGTGCCTTTGTCCTTTGGGGTGTGCTGCCTGTATATTGGAAGCTTTTGCAGCAAGTCCCGGCGTATGAGATACTTTGCCATCGGATGTCCTGGTCGCTGGTGTTGACATTGGGACTGGTATTTGTCACCGGCCGGAGAGCTGTTTTTCGCCAAGCCTTGAAAGAGCGAAAAAACATCGTCACCTTTACCACAACCGGCCTGCTGCTGGCGGGAAACTGGTTGTTGTATATCTGGGCGGTCAATGCCGGATTTATTGTCGAGGCAAGCCTTGGCTACTTTATCAACCCGCTGATCAATGTTTTTTTTGGCATGGTCTTTTTCCAGGAGAAAATGCGACCAGTACAGTGGTTTGCACTTTTTCTGGCCTTTCTGGGTGTTCTCTATCTTACCGTCTTTTACGGGCGTTTCCCGTGGATTGCCCTGGCGTTGGCCATGTCTTTTGGTACCTATGGATTATTGCATAAAAAGAACTCACTTGGTGCGCTGGACGGCCTGTGTCTGGAAACCGGCATTCTCTTTGTGCCCGCAGCAGCCATTCTCATTGGCATTGCCTGTACCGGCGGTGGAGCTTTTGGCCGGATAGGTCTTTCTGGATCCTTGCTGCTGGTGGGAACCGGCGTTGTTACAACGGTGCCGTTACTCTTTTTTGGTTATGCAGCTAAAAAAATTCCTCTTTCCACCCTTGGATTGATGCAGTATCTGGCACCAACGATTAACCTCTTGCTCGGTGTTTTCGTTTATGGTGAGGATTTCCCACAGTCTCGGATGGTTGGATTTATGCTGATCTGGGGGGCGCTGGCTATTTTTATGGCTGACAACTTACTACGACATTTTCGGAAGGAAAAAATAGTTCTGAGCGATGCAGAGACGACCGATGTCGTCTGAAAACAAAGAGTTCGGTCAAGGATGGCGATGTCTACGACGGCAAAAACTCGTCTAGTGTGTTGAAGAGAGGCGTTAACTCGATGGGCTTGGTTAAAAATCTATCGAAAGAAAATGGGTGGTTTTGAGAAAAAAACGATGCACTGTCACCACTGATTGCGACAACAGGAATGTTTTTCGTTGTCGGCTCCTGCTTCAGGGCTGTGAGCACGGCGTAGCCATCCATGTCTGGCAGGGAGATGTCCAAAAGGATCAGATGAGGTAATTGTGTAATGGCTGTGTCTATACCGGTTTGTCCATCGGCTGCACATATGAGCGACAGATGTTTTTTTCGCTCTAGTATCAACTGCACCAGTTGGCGATTAGCATCATTGTCTTCAATATAAAGGACAGTGTAGAGACCTGATTCATTCATACATTTTCAGTGTATTCTATTGTGGATAGTCAATTTTTACTGGATATGAACTTCGTTTTTTACCATTCTGACCAGAATAATCAAGACTATTCTGGGGCAGGTGAATGCGAGGAAAAGGAAAAGTGCAGTCATGGAATACCACTATTTGCGACTGGCCAACGACCTGGAAAGTAAGATTCGCTTGGGAAGTTACAAGGCCGGAGAAAAGTTGCCCTCTCTCAGAGCTATGCGCCAGCAGACTGGTCGCTCA